>NZ_JCBAMR010000104.1:0-244 GCF_059760425.1 Achromobacter sp. RT286_PF | reverse complement strand
ACAGCGTTGTTCACGCTATGGCGGGGCGATGTGCCCGTGCGCCACGTGCACGGCATCGTCACCGCCTTCGAGCAAGGCGACACCGGCTTTCGGCGCACGCGTTACCGCGCCGTGGTCGAACCGTCGCTGGCGCGCGCGGCGCTGTGTTCGGACTGGCGCATCTACCAGCAACTGTCCGTGCCGGAAATCCTGGCCGATGTCTTCAAGCGCCATGGCATTACCGACTACGAACAGGTCACCACCC
>NZ_JCBAMR010000103.1:0-255 GCF_059760425.1 Achromobacter sp. RT286_PF | reverse complement strand
TAGTAGCGGGGGATAACTACGCGAAAGCGTAGCTAATACCGCATACGCCCTACGGGGGAAAGCAGGGGATCGCAAGACCTTGCACTATTAGAGCGGCCGATATCGGATTAGCTAGTTGGTGGGGTAATGGCTCACCAAGGCGACGATCCGTAGCTGGTTTGAGAGGACGACCAGCCACACTGGGACTGAGACACGGCCCAGACTCCTACGGGAGGCAGCAGTGGGGAATTTTGGACAATGGGGGAAACCCTGATC
>NZ_JCBAMR010000102.1:0-255 GCF_059760425.1 Achromobacter sp. RT286_PF | reverse complement strand
GATCAGGGTTTCCCCCATTGTCCAAAATTCCCCACTGCTGCCTCCCGTAGGAGTCTGGGCCGTGTCTCAGTCCCAGTGTGGCTGGTCGTCCTCTCAAACCAGCTACGGATCGTCGCCTTGGTGAGCCGTTACCCCACCAACTAGCTAATCCGATATCGGCCGCTCTAATAGTGCAAGGTCTTGCGATCCCCTGCTTTCCCCCGTAGGGCGTATGCGGTATTAGCTACGCTTTCGCGTAGTTATCCCCCGCTACTA
>NZ_JCBAMR010000101.1:0-255 GCF_059760425.1 Achromobacter sp. RT286_PF | reverse complement strand
ACTGCGTGAAGTCGGAATCGCTAGTAATCGCGGATCAGCATGTCGCGGTGAATACGTTCCCGGGTCTTGTACACACCGCCCGTCACACCATGGGAGTGGGTTTTACCAGAAGTAGTTAGCCTAACCGCAAGGGGGGCGATTACCACGGTAGGATTCATGACTGGGGTGAAGTCGTAACAAGGTAGCCGTATCGGAAGGTGCGGCTGGATCACCTCCTTTCAGAGCTTAAGTGCTCGTGTTAAGCGTCCACTCTTA
>NZ_JCBAMR010000100.1:0-255 GCF_059760425.1 Achromobacter sp. RT286_PF | reverse complement strand
GAACCGTCGCTGGCGCGCGCGGCGCTGTGTTCGGACTGGCGCATCTACCAGCAACTGTCCGTGCCGGAAATCCTGGCCGATGTCTTCAAGCGCCATGGCATTACCGACTACGAACAGGTCACCACCCACCACCACCTGGTACGTGAATACTGCGTGCAGGCCGGCGAAACCGATCTGGATTTCGTGGCGCGCCTGGCCGCCGAAGAGGGCTACTTTCACCGCTACGCCCATACCGAAAATTCCCACCGCCTGATC
>NZ_JCBAMR010000099.1:0-255 GCF_059760425.1 Achromobacter sp. RT286_PF | reverse complement strand
CGACATCGCAAAGACGCAAGGCCTGCCGCAAGGTGTGCCGGTATTGGCGTTGCCCGATCCGGTGGGCGCGGTGTTGGAATTCAATCAACAACGCCATTTGCTGATTAACGACCGGCTCGCATGGGCGCGCAATGCCGAACGGCAGTATCTGCTTTTTACATCGGCGGCGCTGGTGCGGATCAGAGAGTTGGAGAAGACCTGGGCACACACGCAAGCGGTACAGGAAGTCGAAAAAGAGATCGAATACCGCCGACA
>NZ_JCBAMR010000098.1:0-266 GCF_059760425.1 Achromobacter sp. RT286_PF | reverse complement strand
ACGGGCTCCGGCCTGCCGCCAAGCAGCCAGCGATGGCAGTCAGGTGGGATTGCAAGGAAGGGTGCAAATCAGGCAAAAGCCAGTTGCACAATCTGCAAAAATCGTGCTATAGTCTTGGGCTTGGCTGATGATGACGAGCAAGGGTTTACCCGGAACGAAATCGCAAGCCACCTGAGTAGTAACCGACCTCTGGTTTCCAGAGTCGCCCTAGCGAAAGCCGGTGGCGGGGTTGCAAGATAGGATGCAAATTAGGCAAGAGCCGGTTG
>NZ_JCBAMR010000097.1:0-269 GCF_059760425.1 Achromobacter sp. RT286_PF | reverse complement strand
AGGCGTTTCACTGTCCTGTTCGGGATGGGAAGGAGTGGTACCACCTTGCTATGGTCGTCAGGCGTAACTGGTTGAGCGGTTGCGGGTTAGCGCAACGGCTCCAATCTTGGAAGAAACACAACGTGTGGATGATCAGAGGCTGGCTCGATGATCATGCACAGGGGGTCGTAATTGGTGTTGGCTGGCTGCTGACGGTGCAGCCAGATTTTGTATTGAACGACACTTGGAACGCTATATCACCAGGTCAATAACCATCAGTGTTATAGGAT
>NZ_JCBAMR010000096.1:0-269 GCF_059760425.1 Achromobacter sp. RT286_PF | reverse complement strand
AGGCGTTTCACTGTCCTGTTCGGGATGGGAAGGAGTGGTACCACCTTGCTATGGTCGTCAGGCGTAACTGGTTGAGCGGTTGCGGGTTAGCGCAACGGCTCCAATCTTGGAAGAAACACAACGTGTGAATGATCAGAGGCTAGCTCGATGATCATGCACAGGGGGTCGTAATTGGTGTTGGCTGGCTGCTGACGGTGCAGCCAGATTTTGTATTGAACGACACTTGGAACGCTATATCACCAGGTCAATAACCATCAGTGTTATAGGAT
>NZ_JCBAMR010000095.1:0-305 GCF_059760425.1 Achromobacter sp. RT286_PF | reverse complement strand
ATCGATCAACGCCCACCCGAAGCCGAAGCGGCACGCCAGGCCGAAACCGGTCAGTTGGCCCCACGGGGTGGTCAATGGCGTGGCGACGAAAAAGGCGAAGTCCTGTGCGTGGTCGCGAAACATGAGGTGCTGCCCTCATATCAAGGCCGATCCCTTACCTGGCACTGGATGCACGACACCGCCCAACGCGCCGCCGCCCGCGTGCGCTCTGGGCAGCCATGCCCCTATCCCGGTACGTGGACCTGCGAAGAACACCCAACGGGTCCGCAAACCTTCGCTTATCAAGCCCCCATGCCACAAGTGAA
>NZ_JCBAMR010000094.1:0-324 GCF_059760425.1 Achromobacter sp. RT286_PF | reverse complement strand
AGGTCGACTGGAAACCCGCGCCCAGCCGCAAGCCGCTAGTGGACGGCCCGCAGATCGCCAGCGTGGTCGGCCCGCCCAATGAAGAAATCTACTGCGACGAATTCGGCCGCATCAAGGTGCAGTTTCCATGGGACCGGCTGGGGCAGAACAACGAACACAGCTCGTGCTGGATCCGCGTGTCGCAGAACTGGGCCGGCGCGGGCTGGGGCCACATGGCCATCCCGCGCATCGGCCAGGAAGTCATCGTCAGCTTTCTGGATGGCGATAGCTCGCAGCCGATCGTCACGGGCAGAACGCACCGGTCGATCAACCCGCCGCCCTACG
>NZ_JCBAMR010000093.1:0-328 GCF_059760425.1 Achromobacter sp. RT286_PF | reverse complement strand
CCTCATGTTTCGCGACCACGCACAGGACTTCGCCTTTTTCGTCGCCACGCCATTGACCACCCCGTGGGGCCAACTGACCGGTTTCGGCCTGGCGTGCCGCTTCGGCTTCGGGTGGGCGTTGATCGATGTCGCGTTGCCAGATGACGCGGCCGCGCGATGGGCCTTGATGGATGGCGGGCGCCGGCTCGCCCGCCTTGAAGTACTGGCGCGAGCCTGTCTTTGCCAGCGTGTACCACCAGCCGTCCGACGGGATGTCTTCGCCGACGACAACATGGGTGGGGGTGGGTTCGGCAGGCGCCGGGCCCGGGGTGCGGCCTCGAATTTCAGG
>NZ_JCBAMR010000092.1:0-359 GCF_059760425.1 Achromobacter sp. RT286_PF | reverse complement strand
GGAAACTGCACCTTGATGCGGCCGAATTCGTCGCAGTAGATTTCTTCATTGGGCGGGCCGACCACGCTGGCGATCTGCGGGCCGTCCACTAGCGGCTTGCGGCTGGGCGCGGGTTTCCAGTCGACCTTGTCGGGCACGATGTCGGCCGTGTAGCCATAGCGCGTGCCTTGCTCGGCGCCCGCGCCGTCTTCTTCCTGGCTGCTGTGCTGGATGCCGTGGTGGCGCATGCGCACCGGGCGCCAGCCGTGGTTCCAGTCATCACGCGGGTGGCCGGTCAGGTCGAACGCCACGCCGGGAATTAGCCGTGCGTCGTCGCCGTGCACCTGGGCCATGCGCGCATCGCGGCGCAAGCCCAGCAG
>NZ_JCBAMR010000091.1:0-374 GCF_059760425.1 Achromobacter sp. RT286_PF | reverse complement strand
ACACGTCGACACCAAGGCCTACAAGGAAGCGTGGATCGCGTTCTCGCAAGACCGGTGGCCTGAGCCGGTGTTGGATGCCTACAAGGCGCAGACGGCGCCATCCGCGCGGTTCTTGAAAGTGGATCTGGCAACGTTGCGAGAAACGCCCCAAACGGTATTGCACGGGTTGAAATTCGCCGATGGGTTTCTGACCGATCAAGTGTGGGAATACCGTTACGACGGCGAGGATTTCGGCAGCCGGCATGCCGTGCGTACACGTACCCCCAGGTTTGTGCCGATAAATGATTACGTCGACGACATCGCAAAGACGCAAGGCCTGCCGCAAGGTGTGCCGGTATTGGCGTTGCCCGATCCGGTGGGCGCGGTGTTGGAAT
>NZ_JCBAMR010000090.1:0-404 GCF_059760425.1 Achromobacter sp. RT286_PF | reverse complement strand
TTCACAAGCACAATGAAATCAAGTGCTCACTAGAAGTGAAGTACCTTAGACGTCAAGTTTAAGAACATACCTCACTTCCTTTGAGTAGCGACGTATGACCTGGTTCGGATTTATTCGGACCAAGAATACGAAACAAATACAGAGATTAAACTGAAGAGTTTGATCCTGGCTCAGATTGAACGCTAGCGGGATGCCTTACACATGCAAGTCGAACGGCAGCACGGACTTCGGTCTGGTGGCGAGTGGCGAACGGGTGAGTAATGTATCGGAACGTGCCTAGTAGCGGGGGATAACTACGCGAAAGCGTAGCTAATACCGCATACGCCCTACGGGGGAAAGCAGGGGATCGCAAGACCTTGCACTATTAGAGCGGCCGATATCGGATTAGCTAGTTGGTGGGGTAA
>NZ_JCBAMR010000089.1:0-412 GCF_059760425.1 Achromobacter sp. RT286_PF | reverse complement strand
AGGCTATAGGACCTGAGTATTAGCGTTTGTGCCGTTCATAAGTTTCAAAGCAGTCTGAGGTTATTCACCCCAGTCTTGAGAACTTGGAACAAAATAATGCAATCACAACCCGTACTTATTTTCTTCGACTTGCGTCGAGTACTTAATAAGTACATTTCGTTGTGCTTCTTCCAGATTGTTAAAGAACGAATATAGCTGTTGAGTAAAACCCAACGCATAGCGCTGCAAGCAGCGCTATGCGTTAGCTTCTACGCGGGGTCAAACAAGACTGACCCCAGCTACAAAAAACAACCGATAAGAGTGGACGCTTAACACGAGCACTTAAGCTCTGAAAGGAGGTGATCCAGCCGCACCTTCCGATACGGCTACCTTGTTACGACTTCACCCCAGTCATGAATCCTACCGTGGTAAT
>NZ_JCBAMR010000088.1:0-480 GCF_059760425.1 Achromobacter sp. RT286_PF | reverse complement strand
GCAATGCCGAACGGCAGTATCTGCTTTTTACATCGGCGGCGCTGGTGCGGATCAGAGAGTTGGAGAAGACCTGGGCACACACGCAAGCGGTACAGGAAGTCGAAAAAGAGATCGAATACCGCCGACAACATAATGACCATCCGGTGCTTGGCACGCGTTCCCATTTACCGCCGGTGGATGTCCCACGAGAAACGGAAATCGCAGCCAGGCGCATCACGGCTGATTATCACGAACGCCTGGAACAACGCTACAGCGAGCCGCGTCGCCAGCAGTTTCAGGACATGCACGATAAGGAATGGCAGCGCAGGCAAGGACTGATAGATACGATGGCGGCCCGCTATGTCGCATGGTTGCAATCCCTGGCTTGGTTGCGCATCGCGCGATACGACTACTCGGCTACCGATCCGCACTCGGCAGCGGCGTACACCAAGATGGTGGCAGCCTGCCTGGACGGCGGCCCCAGCGAAGCGCCCCCGGTTG
>NZ_JCBAMR010000087.1:0-485 GCF_059760425.1 Achromobacter sp. RT286_PF | reverse complement strand
GCGCCTGGCCGCCGAAGAGGGCTACTTTCACCGCTACGCCCATACCGAAAATTCCCACCGCCTGATCCACGGCGACCGCATCTACATCCATGGTGAGATCGCCGGCGGGCCGGTCGTCTACAACCCCACGCCGGGCGGCGATCAACACCAGCCCGCATTGCATCGCTTCATCTATACCGAACAGCTACGTACCGCCCGCCAGACGCAACGCGACTACACCTACACACACCCGCAGTACGACCAGGAACACACGCACGTCGCCACCGACCTGCAACACCAAGACGGCCGCTACGAGCGCTACGACTACCCCGGCCGCTACAAGCGCGACGAGGCCGGCAAACCCTTCACGCAAAGCCGCCTGCTGGGCTTGCGCCGCGATGCGCGCATGGCCCAGGTGCACGGCGACGACGCACGGCTAATTCCCGGCGTGGCGTTCGACCTGACCGGCCACCCGCGTGATGACTGGAACCACGGCTGGCGCCCGG
>NZ_JCBAMR010000086.1:0-638 GCF_059760425.1 Achromobacter sp. RT286_PF | reverse complement strand
TCCCATCCCGAACAGGACAGTGAAACGCCTTCGCGCCGATGATAGTGGACGGACGTCTGTGAAAGTAGGTCATCGTCAGGCTTTTATTGCGCAAAACCCCACAGGTAATCCTGTGGGGTTTTGTTTTCTATATAAGTGAGAAGCTATACTTCTCGCCGCTGTAAGATGAAGAGATTCAGAAATCAGCAGCGTGCAAGACGGTGCAAAATAGGCAAGAGCCAGTTGCATAACTTGTAGAAAAGATGTTATAGTGGCGGGCTTGGCTGCTGCCGAAAGTTCAGGGTAACTGCCCCGATATTTCGACAGCTGCTAAAAGAGAGGAGCTGGCGGAAACGCCGGTGAGAGGCCTGAAGGCTACGTAAGCCAGGCAGTGCAACAGATGGCCCGCTCCAAGCGAACAGATGTGACACTGGTTTGACAAGCGATAAAAAACCCTTCATAATCTCGTTTCTCTGCTGCTGAAAACAGCAAGCGACGCAAGGCGAAAGCCGCGCAGCGCTGGCAAGATCGTCAGGTAGCAGTAAGCAGTTTGTAGTACCGAATTTGCAGTGCCGCTCTTTAACAATTAAACAACCGATAAGTGTGGGCGCTTGATGCGATGCACTGTGATTTAAGTCTGGGGTTAAACCTTGGCTTGT
>NZ_JCBAMR010000085.1:0-673 GCF_059760425.1 Achromobacter sp. RT286_PF | reverse complement strand
GAACCGTCGCTGGCGCGCGCGGCGCTGTGTTCGGACTGGCGCATCTACCAGCAACTGTCCGTGCCGGAAATCCTGGCCGATGTCTTCAAGCGCCATGGCATTACCGACTACGAACAGGTCACCACCCGCCACCACCTGGTACGTGAATACTGCGTGCAGGCCGGCGAAACCGATCTGGATTTCGTGGCGCGCCTGGCCGCCGAAGAGGGCTACTTTCACCGCTACGCCCATACCGAAAATTCCCACCGCCTGATCCACGGCGACCGCATCTACATCCATGGTGAGATCGCCGGCGGGCCGGTCGTCTACAACCCCGCGCCGGGCGGCGATCAACACCAGCCCGCATTGCATCGCTTCATCTACACCGAACAACTACGCACCGCCCGCCAGACGCAACGCGACTACACCTACACACACCCGCAGTACGACCAGGAACACACGCACGTCGCCACCGACCTGCAACACCAAGACGGTCGCTACGAGCGCTACGACTACCCTGGCCGCTACAAGCGCGACGAGGCCGGCAAACCCTTCACGCAAAGCCGTCTGCTGGGCTTGCGCCGCGATGCGCGCATGGCCCAGGTGCACGGCGACGACGCACGGCTAATTCCCGGCGTGGCGTTCGACCTGACCGGCCACCCGCGTGATGACTGGAACCACGGCTGGCGCCCGG
>NZ_JCBAMR010000084.1:0-807 GCF_059760425.1 Achromobacter sp. RT286_PF | reverse complement strand
ACTGCGTGAAGTCGGAATCGCTAGTAATCGCGGATCAGCATGTCGCGGTGAATACGTTCCCGGGTCTTGTACACACCGCCCGTCACACCATGGGAGTGGGTTTTACCAGAAGTAGTTAGCCTAACCGTAAGGGGGGCGATTACCACGGTAGGATTCATGACTGGGGTGAAGTCGTAACAAGGTAGCCGTATCGGAAGGTGCGGCTGGATCACCTCCTTTCAGAGCTTAAGTGCTCGTGTTAAGCGTCCACTCTTATCGGTTGTTTGATATAGCTGGGATCAGTTGTAGGCTTGGGTCGAGGGAATCTTCCCTGGGTCTTCAGCTACCTGACTACTGATCCGAGAAGGTTTTGGGTCTGTAGCTCAGTTGGTTAGAGCACCGTCTTGATAAGGCGGGGGTCGTTGGTTCGAATCCAACCAGACCCACCAAGTATTCTGCCATGCAGGATATGGGGGTGTAGCTCAGCTGGGAGAGCGCCTGCTTTGCAAGCAGGATGTCATCGGTTCGATCCCGTTCACCTCCACCATTGATTCTCATAATCGCCCCGGTGGTGATGTAGAGGCTAACTCATAGCGCTGTTGTCAGCGTTATGAGTTAGGTTTTACCTAACAGCTATATTCGTTCTTTAACAATCTGGAAGAAGCACAACGAAATGTACTTATTAAGTACTCGGCGCAAGCCGAAGAAAATAAGTACGGGTTGTGATTGCATTATTTTGTTCCAAGTTCTCAAGACTGGGGTGAATAACCTCAGACTGCTTTGAAACTTATGAACGGCACAAACGCTAATACTCAGGTCCTATAGCCT
>NZ_JCBAMR010000082.1:0-1969 GCF_059760425.1 Achromobacter sp. RT286_PF | reverse complement strand
GCGCGCGTGGGTGCCGGCGCTTCGGCGGGCGCCTCGGGCGCGGCAGCCGGTGCGGCCACGCGCGGCGCGCGACGCTGCGGTTGCTGCTGCGCCAGCTGGCGAGCCGGCACTTCGATGACTTCACCCGCATTGATCTTGAACACGGCCACGGCCTGGACCAGGCGCTCGGCCTGCTCTTGCAGCGAACCGGCCGCCGCGGCGGCTTCTTCAACCAGGGCGGCGTTCTGCTGCGTCACTTCGTCCATCTGCGACACGGCGCGGTTGACCTGGTCGATGCCGCTGGACTGCTCGTCCGAGGCCGCCGAGATCTCACCCATGATGTCCGTCACGCGTTTCACCGACGCGACGATTTCCTGCATGGTCGCGCCTGCGCGTTCGACCTGCTGCGAACCCGCGCCAACCTTGTTGACGGAGTCTTCGATCAAGCCCTTGATTTCCTTGGCGGCCTGCGCGCTGCGCTGCGCCAGCGAGCGCACTTCGCCCGCCACCACGGCAAAGCCCTTGCCCTGCTCGCCCGCGCGCGCCGCTTCCACGGCGGCGTTCAGCGCCAGGATGTTGGTCTGGAAGGCGATGCCATCAATAACGGAAACGATTTCCGAGATCTTGCGCGAGCTGGCCGAAATGTCGTGCATGGTGTTGACCACTTCCGACACCGCCGAACCGCCTCGCTCCGCCACGTCCGACGCGCTGGCGGCCAACTGGTTGGCCTGGCGCGCGTTGTCGGCGTTTTGCTTCACCGTGGACGCCAGCTGTTCCATCGACGCGGCGGTTTCCTGCAAGGAAGCGGCCTGCTGCTCGGTGCGGCTGGACAGGTCCGTGTTGCCAGCGGAGATTTCACGCGAGCCCACGTTGATTTCGTCCACGCCACGGCGCACGGCCGACACGGTGCGCGTCAGGCTTTCCTGCATGCGCTTGACCGCCGCCATCAAATGGCCAATTTCATTGGACGAGGTGGCTTCCACGCGCACGGTCAGGTCGCCACCCGCGATCTTGTCAAAGCTCTCGCTGACGGCGCGCAAGGGGCGCAGGATGACGCGGTTCATGAACAGGAAGGCGCCCAGCGACACGGCCAGGATCAACGCGGCCAGGCCCAGGTACACAAACGTCATCGTGGACGCCTGCGAGCGCGCGGCCTGCACTTCCTGTTCGCTGAAGGTATTGATGGTGCCGGCGAAATCGCTCAGCTGCTTGAAGAACGCACCGCTGGCGGCGCCCGCCTTGGTGTTCTTCAGCGTCAGGTACGTCGCGGCGTCGCCCTTGTCCAGCGCGCCCATCATGGCCTGCAAGGCCCCCGAGAAGGCGTTGAACGTCGCAATCAGCTCCCCTTCCGCCGCCTTGCCCATGGTCGTGAGCTTGGGCACGGCCTTGAATGCTTCCATCTTCTTGTTCGCATCGCCGATCAGTTGCTGCACGGTGCGCGAGTTGTCGGCGGCGCCGTTCGCGTCGCCCGCCGCACGTTGCGCAGCGGCGATGTCGGCACGGATCGTGGCGCGCAACATCTGCGTGTACGCGTCCTTGATCAGATTGCTTTGCTGCACGCTCAGCGAATCCAGCGCGTTGATCGTGACAGCACTGGCCTGCATGCTGTTCCAGCCCAAACCAATTGCAACCAGTGCGGCCAGGGCAACTGCCAACTGAGCGAGCATCAAGCCCGTGCGCACCTTCAGATTGCTAAACATGTTCCAAGAGTTCCGGTAGTCGTCCCGGCGGCACGCTGTGGCCGCCGGTCCGTAAAGGGGGGGTACTGTTCGTAATCGACTGCCTGTTCAATGCACTGACGTGGGTTGCGTCAGAAGGACTCCCAATCATCATCCGCGGGCGGCGGACGGCGGCTGGCGGCGGGCGCGGAGGACGACGTCGCCGCTCCGCCCGCGCCGGCGCCGTCAGCGCGCGTCGCCGGGCGGCGCAACGGGCGCACCACCGTGGCGGCGGTAGCGGCCGGCTTGGGGCGCGCCACCTGGGTCTTGCG
>NZ_JCBAMR010000081.1:0-2068 GCF_059760425.1 Achromobacter sp. RT286_PF | reverse complement strand
ACTGGCGCGAGCCTGTCTTTGCCAGCGTGTACCACCAGCCGTCCGACGGGATGTCTTCGCCGACGACAACATGGGTGGGGGTGGGTTCGGCAGGCGCCGGGCCCGGGGTGCGGCCTCGAATTTCAGGGGTCGGCCAATCACTGTCGTCGTCAAACCGGGCCAGCCAACGCTGCGTGTCGCGGCGATCGAAGCGCTCGTTGGGGTCGCCATCCCATTCGCCGGAGCCCACCAGGTCCAGCAAAGGATGGCGGATACGGCGAAGTAAACGGTTGGCCAACACGGGGAGCTCGGGCACACCGTCTTCGACGGGATAGAGTTCCGGTTGCGGGCCAAGTTCTATCCATTGGCCGCAGCTGAGGGTGTCGATTCGGATGCGGGAATCGGAAAGCTGGGCAACAACCTCGTCGCGCGAGATGTCCAGCTTCTCGCGCCAAATGTCGGACAGAAAGAAGCCCCAGGTGGGCGGCCGTATGCCGGAGCCCAACTGCGCGGGGATATCCATGGCAAATGGATAATCGGTGTCCAATCCGAAAAAGTTAGGCGCCAGGGCCCGGTCCCACACCGCAACTTCGGAACGCATTCCAAATTCCAAAGGGTTGGCCATAGCGAAGCCGCTATAGACCTGCGCCGGCATCAAGCGAGCGATGCTGTCGAGCACGAACTTTCGCCAGGCGTCCTTGTTGTCCAGCCACCAGCGCCACCGGAAGTAGAACTGAATCGACGAGTAATACTGCAACTGGTCACCAATGGTGGGTTCCCTCCACAGGTACGCCGAATGCGTGGGTGAGCTCTGGTGGTTCGCCTGGTCGGTAAAGTTCACCGTGAAGGCCTTATCCACCGGCGTCTTTCTGGCCCAGTCGCGCAGGTCGCCCAAACGAACCGAGCCGTACCGATGTGGTCTTTCCGAACTCGGGTGGGTGGCTATCGTGAAAGGCCGGCCGACCAGTCTTTCGAACGTTTCGTATACGTCCACCATGTCGAGCGTCGTGCGCAAATATTGTGCGGGGTCGTAATGGAAATAAAAGGTGAGAAACGGACTGATCGACAGCTCGAACGACCCATTGTCGATGGCGGTATTGGGCCAGTGTTTCAGGTCTTCGATCATGCCCGCCAGATCTTCGTCGCTGATCAAAGGATGGGTGGTACTCATTTTCCGCTCCTCGGTGAATGTCCGTGCTTCCCGCGCGTGCTGCCCCGGTCTGGGCGATACCCGGTGCAGTCCTCTGGTACGCGAAGTAGCGCCACCTTGTGGGTATCGCCATCCATCAGCCTGACGTAGCTTTTCATCTGTGCGGGCTTGGCCCAATCGTTAGGAAACTTGATTTCAACTGCCGCGAACACGTTGTCCACGTCAAACGGTTGCTGGCGGTATTCCACGATGACCAGATCCGGCGCCAAGCTTCCTCTAGGGCGCGGCCAGAATGGGAAGTACTGGCTGATGCGCTTCGGACGTGTGGAAGGCTCTCCCAGCATCGCCTTGTAAGACGTGCCGTCGTAATTCGGCTCTGCCTTCAACGGGCTTTGCCACGCCAACAAATCATCAACCACCTCAAACACTAACGACGCGGTGGTTTGTTTCAGCGCGATATCTATCGTGGTTTCAATAGCATCGCCCGGTATCTTCTTCCGTATGCGTCGGGGCACCGTCAACGGGGACTTCAGCGCCCATTGGCATACCGTGCTGATCACTGGCCGAAAGGGAATCTTGCGTTCGATGTACTGCCGGTACGTCACGTTTTCGCTACGTCCGCGCGACACGGTGGTGTTGCCGCCGGTGCGCACGAACGTGGAGCTTTTGACGTCGATTTCTTCCTTCATGTTCTGGATCACGTCCTTAAGAATGGCTTGGACTTCCTTCTTGCGGTCATTGATCTGCGCCAAGGTTTCGGCGGCTTCGATGGCGGTTTGCGCCGCTTCGTGCGCGGCGTAGACGCGGTAAGCGCGGTAGCCCCAGACGAGGGCGGCTGCGGCGGCGGGGGCGGCCATGGCTTGCCTCCTAACGTAAGAAAGAAACCAGCGCCCACGTCACGTCCTGCCCGTTCACTTGTGGCATGGGGGCTTGATAAGC
>NZ_JCBAMR010000080.1:0-2629 GCF_059760425.1 Achromobacter sp. RT286_PF | reverse complement strand
TCCCTAACGGGATACCGCGCGCTTTTTGCTGGACAGGAGTGCCGGGGCTTCGGCTGGGCTTGAGCCTGGCTCTGGGGCGCTGGGGCTTTGGGGCTTTGGGGCTTTGGGGCTTTGGGGCTTTGGAGCTTTGGAGCTCTGGGCCTTGCCTTGGCTTCGGCCCTGGACTTCAGCCCCCCGCGGCCATCTCCAGCATGGCGAACATTTTCAGGATCGCCACGGGCAGCAGGCGGCCAGACAGCTTGCGTTCCGAGCCCATGATGCCGGACAGCGGGCCGCGCACGACGGCGGCGGACGGCGAATGCGCCATCTGCCAGCAGGCCGCGCCCAGTTGGCCGGCCATCAATGACTGGCGCGCCAGCGTGTGGGCGCCGTCGACGGCGGGCAGCGCCTGCCACGCGTTAGCCATGTAGCGGAAGCCGGCCTTGGCTTCGTCCTGCAATACCAGCCAGCGTGCGACGGTGGCGGCGTCGGCCTGGGACGCGGGCAAGTTGGTCAGCCCGAACAGCTGTACGGCAATTTCGCCGCTGACCGTATCGATCAGTCGCGCGCAGACCAGGCGGATCGGCGCGGTTTCGGAGCGGCCCGGCAGGGTGATTTCGGTGCCCGAGGCCCACAGCGCCAGCGGCACGGTCTGGCCGCCCTGCTCGCGCGTCAAACCGGGCATGTCGCCGGGCTGGCCCACGGGCAGATAGCCCACGCTTTTGCCGACGGCATTCAGATTGGTCGGGCATTCGTCCTGCACCACGCGCATGCCGCCCGGGCAGCGCGCCACCCACGAGGCGCCCTGCTCGCTTAACGACTGCCACAAGGCCGACGTGCCGGCCTCCAGCAGATGCACCATCGGCAGGCGCGGCAGCTGTTCGCCCAGCCAGCGCACGCGCGCTTGCAGCGCCGGGCCGGCATCCGCCAGACCCGCCGCGCCGGGCGCGAACGAGGTCAACATGCCGTGGGCCAACGCCAGCTGCTGCGCGGGCGCGGCCAGGGCCACGCCACGGTCGCTCATCAGCAGCGACCCCATCAACACACCACCCGGCAAACCTTCGCCTTTCATGCTGGTCTTGCCATGCATGGCCAGCAGATGGCGGTTGCAGGTGGCCGAAAATTCACGTCGCACCATGGCCAGCGGGTCGTCGCCCAAGGCCGCCAGACTGGCGCCCGCGCCGTCGCCGACATAGTCGCGCCACGACGCCCGGGCTTGTACGCAGGCCGGGTCGCTGTCCAGCATGGCAATCGTGTCGTCCAGATGTTGCGCGGCGGCGATCGACGCCGATCCGCCTTGCGGGCGCAGGATGGCCGAGGCCAGCAATTGGCGGCGGCGGGCAGGATCAACGGCGTCGGCCTCGCGCGCGGCCGGCACCAGCGACGCCAGGTCCGCCTCGCTGGGCGTGTACAGGGCGCGCGCGCGCTCGACCATGGCAAAGGCGCGGTCGATCAGCACGTCGGCGCGCGCCAGTTCCATATGTTCCGGCACCTTCTGCCCCACCGACATGTAGTGGATGGGCAGGCGGTGGCGGATGGCCGTGTCCAGCGCCGCGCCCAGGCGGGTAGCTTCGTCCAGCTTGGTGATGATGCAGCCGGCCACGTCTTCGCCCACGCCGTTGCGATAGGCGTGCGCCACTTCGTCCAGCGTGTCGCCCTGGCTGGCGGCGTTCAGCACCAGCAAGCGGCGCACGGGCTTGCCGGCGCTGGTCAACATCGCGGCCTGCTCGGCCACCAGGCGGTCGCGCTGGCTGATGCCGGTGGTGTCGATCAGCACGATCTTGCGGTTGCCCAGTTCGGCAAGAATACGGCGCAGTTCGCCGGCGTCGCGCACGGAATGCGCGGGCACGCCCATCAGGCGGCCGTAGATCTGCAATTGTTCCAATGCGCCGATCCGGAACAGGTCGGTCGTCAACATCGCGACCTGGTCGCGGCCTTCGCGGGCTACGCAACGGGCGGCCAGCTTGGCCAGCGTGGTGGTCTTGCCGACGCCCGTCGGGCCGACCAGCGCGTACACGCCGCCGGCCAGGAATTCGTCTTCGGAGGCCACCACGGGCAGGTGGGTAACCAGTTCATTACGCGCCCACGCCTGCGCGGCGTCGGACGACAGGCCTTGCGGCAGGCGGTCCACCAGCGTGCGCACCAGCTTTGTGCTGAACCCGGCATCCAGCAGGCTGCGGAACAGCGCGGCGGCGGCGGCTTCACGAGTCGCGCCGGGGCGACCACCCCAAAGCAGTCCGTCCATCCGCGTTTCCAGCGCGCCGCGCAAGGCGCTGATGGCGTCCTGCAAGCCGGCCGTGGTGTCCGGAGGCAACGACGGCGGTGCCTGACGCAACGGCGCATCCGGCATGCGGGCCATGGACGGCGCGGGCGCGGACGCAGCGGCTGCGGTGACCGCGGCGCGCGCGGTGGTCGAAGACGCGGCGGGCGCGGCGGCCGGGGATGCGGCGAGCGCATAAGCAGCGGGTGCAGCGGCCGGGGATGCGGCGGGCGCATAAGCGGCGGGTGCGGCGGCCGGGGAGGCAGCGGGCGCATACGCGGCGGGTGCGGCGGCCGGGGATGAGACGGGCGCATAAGCGGCGGGTGCATTGGCCGACGATGCGGCATGCGCGAGGGCCGACGATGCGGGCGAATACGCGGCGGGTATCGC
>NZ_JCBAMR010000079.1:0-3128 GCF_059760425.1 Achromobacter sp. RT286_PF | reverse complement strand
GGGGGTCGTAATTGGTGTTGGCTGGCTGCTGACGGTGCAGCCAGATTTTGTATTGAACGACACTTGGAACGCTATATCACCAGGTCAATAACCATCAGTGTTATAGGATCAAGCCTCACGAGCAATTAGTATCGGTTAGCTTAACGCATTACTGCGCTTCCACACCCGACCTATCAACGTCCTGGTCTCGAACGACTCTTTAGGGGGATCAAGTCCCCGGGATACCTAATCTTCAGACGAGTTTCCCGCTTAGATGCCTTCAGCGGTTATCTCTTCCGTACTTAGCTACCCGGCAATGCCATTGGCATGACAACCGGTACACCAGAGGTACGTCCACTCCGGTCCTCTCGTACTAGGAGCAGGCTCCGTCAAGTATCCAACGCCCACGGCAGATAGGGACCAAACTGTCTCACGACGTTTTAAACCCAGCTCACGTACCTCTTTAAATGGCGAACAGCCATACCCTTGGGACCGGCTACAGCCCCAGGATGAGATGAGCCGACATCGAGGTGCCAAACACCGCCGTCGATATGAACTCTTGGGCGGTATCAGCCTGTTATCCCCAGAGTACCTTTTATCCGTTGAGCGATGGCCCTTCCATTCAGAACCACCGGATCACTATGTCCTGCTTTCGCACCTGTTCGACTTGTCAGTCTCACAGTCAAGCACGCTTATGCCATTGCACTATCAGCACGATTTCCGACCGTACCTAGCGTACCTTCGAACTCCTCCGTTACACTTTGGGAGGAGACCGCCCCAGTCAAACTGCCCACCATGCACTGTCCCCGATCCGGATAACGGACCAAGGTTAGAACCGCAAACAAACCAGGGTGGTATTTCAAGGATGGCTCCACGTGATCTAGCGACCACGCTTCAAAGCCTCCCACCTATCCTACACAGGCCGGTTCACAGATCAATGCAAAGCTACAGTAAAGGTTCATGGGGTCTTTCCGTCTAGCCGCGGGTAGATTGCATCATCACAAACACTTCAACTTCGCTGAGTCTCAGGAGGAGACAGTGTGGCCATCGTTACGCCATTCGTGCAGGTCGGAACTTACCCGACAAGGAATTTCGCTACCTTAGGACCGTTATAGTTACGGCCGCCGTTTACCGGGGCTTCGATCAAGAGCTTGCACCCCATCACTTAACCTTCCGGCACCGGGCAGGCGTCACACCCTATACGTCGACTTTCGTCTTTGCAGAGTGCTGTGTTTTTAATAAACAGTCGCAGCCACCGATTCTCTGCGACCCCATCATGCTAAGCGCGCAGGCGCTTCACACTACCGGGGTATACCTTCTCCCGAAGTTACGGTATCAATTTGCCGAGTTCCTTCTCCTGAGTTCTCTCAAGCGCCTTGGAATATTCATCCCGTCCACCTGTGTCGGTTTGCGGTACGGTCTCGTACAGCTGAAGCTTAGAGGCTTTTCTTGGAACCACTTCCAATCACTTCGCAAGCAATGCTCGCTCGTGCCATACCCTTGATTTACGCGCCCGGATTTGCCTAAGCGCCATCTTCGATACAGCAACAGGGACATCCAACACCCTGATGATCTTCCGCGATCCGTCCCCCCATCGCACTGTACGACGGTACTGGAATATTAACCAGTTTCCCATCAGCTACGCATCTCTGCCTCGCCTTAGGGGCCGACTCACCCTGCGCCGATGAACGTTGCGCAGGAAACCTTGGACTTACGGCGAGGGGGCTTTTCACCCCCTTTATCGCTACTCATGTCAGCATTCGCACTTCTGATACCTCCAGCAGCCTTTACAAGCCACCTTCGCAGGCTTACAGAACGCTCTCCTACCGCGTGCACTAAAAGTGCACACCCGCAGCTTCGGTTTATCGCTTAGCCCCGTTACATCTTCCGCGCAGGACGACTCGATCAGTGAGCTATTACGCTTTCTTTAAAGGATGGCTGCTTCTAAGCCAACCTCCTGACTGTCTATGCCTTCCCACTTCGTTTCCCACTTAGCGATAATTCGGGACCTTAGCTGGCGGTCTGGGTTGTTTCCCTCTTGAGTCCGGACGTTAGCACCCGGTGCTCTGTCTCCCAAGCTGTACTTGCGGGTATTCGGAGTTTGCCATAGTTTGGTAAGTCGCCATGACCCCCTAGCTATAACAGTGCTCTACCCCCCGCAGTAATACTTGAGGCACTACCTAAATAGTTTTCGGAGAGAACCAGCTATTTCCAGATTTGTTTAGCCTTTCACCCCTATCCACAGCTCATCCCCTAATTTTTCAACATTAGTGGGTTCGGTCCTCCAGCACGTGTTACCGTGCCTTCAACCTGGCCATGGATAGATCATCTGGTTTCGGGTCTACACCCAGCGACTGAATCGCCCTATTCGGACTCGCTTTCGCTACGGCTTCCCTATTCGGTTAACCTTGCCACTGAATGTAAGTCGCTGACCCATTATACAAAAGGTACGCAGTCACCCCACAAGGAGGCTCCTACTGTTTGTATGCATACGGTTTCAGGATCTATTTCACTCCCCTTCCGGGGTTCTTTTCGCCTTTCCCTCACGGTACTGGTTCACTATCGGTCGATCACGAGTATTTAGCCTTGGAGGATGGTCCCCCCATCTTCAAACAGGATTTCACGTGTCCCGCCCTACTTGTCTTACGCTTAGTTCCACACACAAGATTTCATCTACAGGGCTATCACCTGCTACGGCCGGACTTTCCATTCCGTTCAACTATCTTGCGTGCTAAAACGTAAAGGCTCTTCCGATTTCGCTCGCCACTACTTTCGGAATCTCGGTTGATTTCTTTTCCTCGAGCTACTGAGATGTTTCAGTTCACCCGGTTCGCTTCCACTAGCCTATGTATTCAGCTAGGGATACCGCATTGCTGCGGTGGGTTTCCCCATTCGGACATCTACGGATCAAAGCTTGTTTGCCAGCTCCCCGTAGCTTTTCGCAGGCTACTACGTCCTTCATCGCCTGTGATCGCCAAGGCATCCACCATATGCACTTAGTCGCTTGATCCTATAACGCTGTAGGCTATAGGACCTGAGTATTAGCGTTTGTGCCGTTCATAAGTTTCAAAGCAGTCTGAGGTTATTCACCCCAGTCTTGAGAACTTGGAACAAAATAATGCAATCACAACCCGTACTTATTTTCTTCG
>NZ_JCBAMR010000078.1:0-4191 GCF_059760425.1 Achromobacter sp. RT286_PF | reverse complement strand
CCATGAAGGCGCGCCGATTTTTTTATCCGCGCATCGGGCCAACGGTCGTTACGACAGGGCCCGCGCCGCAGCATCCATCAGCCGAAGCGGCCCGTGATGTAGTCCTCGGTTTCCTTGCGCGAGGGCTTCACGAAGATCTGGTCGGTCTGACCGAATTCCATGAGTTCGCCCAGGTACATGTAGGCGGTGTAGTCCGAGCAGCGCGCCGCCTGCTGCATGTTGTGCGTCACGATCACGACCGTGTAGTCGTTCTTCAGTTCGGCGATCAGCTCTTCGATCTTGGCGGTGGAAATCGGGTCCAGCGCCGAGCAGGGCTCATCCAGCAGCAGCACTTCGGGCTTGATCGCCACGCCGCGCGCGATACACAGGCGTTGTTGCTGGCCGCCCGACAGGCTGTTCCCGCTTTGATGCAGCTTGTCCTTCACTTCGTTCCACAGCGCGGCCTTGCTCAAGGCCCATTCCACGCGCTCGTCCATTTCGCCCTTGGACAGGCGCTCGAACAGGCGCACGCCGAACGCGATGTTGTCGTAGATGCTCATGGGAAACGGCGTGGGCTTCTGGAACACCATGCCGACCTTGGCGCGGATCAGCGAGATATCCGTCTTGGCCGTCAGCAGGTTCTCGCCGTCCAGGATGATTTCGCCTTCGGCGCGCTGGCCCGGGTACAGCTCGAACATGCGGTTGAACGTGCGCAACAGCGTGGACTTGCCGCAGCCCGACGGGCCGATGAAGGCGGTGACCTTCTTCTCCTGGATCGACATGTTCACATTGCGGATCGCATGGAACTTGCCGTAGTAGAAGTTCAGGTTCTTGACCTCGATCTTGTTCTTGACGGCGGTAGCGGTGTTTTCCATTTCTTTTCCCTTGGCTCCGGCGCGCCACGCGCGCCGGCAAAGCGATCTTTACTTGCGGAACATGTTGCGGGCAATGATGTTGATGCCCAGCACCAGTAGCGTAATCAGCGTGGCGCCGGCCCAGGCCAGGTCGTTCCAGTCCTTGAAGGGGCTGGCGGCGTATTGGTAGATGACGACGGGCAGGTTGGCCATCGGCGCGTTCATGTTGAACGACATGAACTGGTTGGACAGCGCCGTGAACAGCAGCGGCGCCGTCTCGCCGGAAATCCGGGCAATGGCCAGCAGCACGCCGGTGATGATGCCGGTCTTGGCGGCGCGATAGCACACCAACGTGATCATGCGCCACTTGGGGCAGCCCAGCGCCGCCGCGGCTTCGCGCAGGCTGTTGGGCACCAGCAGCAGCATGTTGTCGGTGGTGCGCACCACCACCGGAATCACCAGGATGGACAAGGCCAGCGCGCCGGCCCAACCCGAGTAATGGCCCACCTGCGCCACGTACACGGCGTAGATGAACAAGCCGATGATGATGGACGGCGCCGACAGCAGCACGTCGTTCAAAAATCGCGTGGCAGGTGCCAGCCAGCCGCGCTGGCCGTATTCCGCCAGGTAGGTGCCGGCCAGGATGCCAACCGGCGTGCCGATCAGCGTGCCTACGCCCGCCATCACCACGCTGCCGAAGATGGCGTTGATCAGGCCACCGGTTTGCCCGGGCGGCGGCGTGATTTCGGTGAACAGCGTGTACGACAGCGCGGGCGCGCCCTTGGTCAGCAGCGTCAGGATGATCCAGAACAGCCAGAACAAGCCGAACACCAGCGTGCCCAGCGACACCGTCAGCATGATGCGGTTGAGGATGCGGCGGCGCCGGTAGACGCCATTCTGCATATTGAGTACGGAGACAGCCATGATCTTTTCCTTGTGCTCGCGGCGCGTCAGGTCTTACGGCCTTCGCCGGCGGAAAGGCGTACCAGCAGCACCTTGGCCAGGGCCAGCACGATGGTCGTGATCAGGAACAGGATCAAGCCCAGTTCCAGCAACGCCGACTTCTGGATGCCGCCTGCTTCGTTGAATTCATTGGCCAGCGCGGAAGCAATCGAGTTGCCCGGCGAGAACAGCGAGCCCGACCATTTGAACGCGTTGCCGATCACGAACGTCACGGCCATCGTCTCGCCCAGGGCGCGGCCCAGGCCCAGCATGATGCCGCCGATGACGCCCGACTTGGTGAAGGGCAGCACCACGCGCCACATCACTTCCCAGGTCGTGCTGCCCAGCCCGTAGGCGGATTCCTTCAGCATCGCCGGCACCAGCTCGAACACGTCGCGCATCACGGCGGCAATGAACGGGATGATCATGATCGACAGGATCAGGCCGGCGGTGAAGATGCCGATGCCGAAAGGCGGCCCGGCAAACAGCCCGCCGATGACGGGCACGTTGCCCAGCGTGGCAATCAGGAACGGCTGCACGTACTGCTGGAATACCGGCACGAAGACAAACAGCCCCCACATGCCGTAGATGATGGACGGAATGGCAGCCAACATTTCGACGGCGGTGCCCAGCGGGCGACGCAGCCAGGTCGGCGACAGTTCGGTCAGGAAGATGGCGATGCCGAAGGAAACCGGCACGGCGATGATCAGGGCGATGGCCGACGTCAGCAAGGTGCCGATGATGGGCACCACGGCGCCGTAGTTCTGGTTGACCGGGTCCCAATCGTTAAGCCACAGGAACGACAGGCCGTATTTGGCCAGCGATTCGCGGCTGCCGTAGATCAGGGATACCAGAATCGCCGCCAGCAGGATGAACACCAGGAAGGCGAACAGGCGGGTCAGATTCTTGAACAGCGCATCCATCAGCGCGTTTTTATTTTGCTTCATAGGCGAAGGCGTGCCGGTAGTCACGGAGTCCGCCACGCTGGGCGAAAGCGGCACACTATTATCCATTACCGCGCTCATGGATGGACTTTCCTTAGATGACCTGGGTGGAAACGGGAACTGCTGGGGCGAGCCGCCCCGGGTCTCTTGGTGGCCAAGATTTCCGGGGCGGTCGCCATCGGGTCAAGCGCGTGGCAGGGAAGCGTCAGGCCGTGCCCAAGGCAGGTCAGACGCCAATCTTGCGCGCTGTCCCCGGTTTACTTCCAGACGGGGGTGCCGTCGGCGGACTTGACTTCGCCCCAGGCGGCGCGGATTTCCTTGGTCACGGCTTCCGGCAGCGGCACGTAGTCCATGGCTTCGGCCGACTTGGCGCCGTTCTTGAACGCCCAGTCAAAGAATTCCAACACGGCCTTGCCTTGCGCCGGCTTGGCTTGCGACTTGTGCACCAGGATGAACGTGGCGGCGGTAACGGGCCACGAATCGGCGCCCGGCTCGTCGGTCAGGACCACGCCCATGCCCGGCGCGCCCTTCCAGTCGGCGTTGGCGGCCGCGGCAGCGAACGCCTTTTGCTCGGGCTGGACGAACTTGCCGGCCTTGTTTTGCAGTTGCGTCCAGGCCAGCTTGTTTTGCTTGGCGTAGGCGTATTCCACATAGCCGATCGAGTTCTTCAGCTGGCCGACGTAGGCGGCGACCCCTTCGTTGCCCTTGCCACCCTGGCCGGTGGGCCACTTGACGGCCTTGCCTTCACCGACTTGCGACTTCCAGTCAGCCGACACCTTGGACAGGTAGTTGGTCCAGCCGAAGGTGGTGCCCGAGCCGTCCGAACGGTGCACGACGATGATGTCGGCCGACGGCAGCTTGACGTCCGGGTTCAGCGCCTTGATGGCGTTGTCGTCCCACTTCTTGATCTTGCCCAGGAAGATGTCGGCCAGCACGGCGCCCGACAGCTTCAGCTTGCCCGGTTCCACGCCGTCGATGTTCACGACGGCCACGGTGCCGCCGATCACGGCCGGGAATTGCAGCAGGCCGTTCTTTTCCAGGTCAGCCGCCTTCATGGGATCGTCCGAGGCGCCGAAATCGACGGTCTTGGCGATGATCTGCTGTTGGCCGCCGCCCGAACCGATCGACTGGTAGTTGATCGCGTTGTTGGTGGCTGCCTTGTAGTCCGACGCCCACTTGGCGTAGATCGGGTACGGGAACGATGCGCCCGCGCCGGTCACATCGGCGGCCTGGACGGCGAAAACGGCGGCGCTCAGCGCAACGCCCACGGAAACTTGTTTGAAGACACGTTTGAACATCAGGGTTCCTTCTGTGCTCGTTAAAGGAGTCTAGTCAGGCTTTTTCTAGTGCCTGTCTTTCAGCGACCCTCGCATCTTAGGGGCCCAACGTGACAAGATAGTGACAGTCACATACGCTTCATCAAGCGCTTTGCGCCCGCTAAAAACGTCGCGGCCGCCCCGGAAATACCGGGG
>NZ_JCBAMR010000077.1:0-6058 GCF_059760425.1 Achromobacter sp. RT286_PF | reverse complement strand
ATGTCCACCATCACGAGGTCGGCGCGCGCGCCCACCGCGATGCGGCCCAGGTCTTCGCGGCCCAGCGCCTTCGCGCCACCGACCGTCGCGGCGTGGAACACTTCGCCGGTGGTGACCGCGCGCGGCGGCGGGGTCCGGCTGCACCATTTCCATCGCGAGGTCGTTTTCCGGATCCACGCGCGGGTCCAGCACTGCCGCCGCCGGCGAGCTTTGCAGCGTGTCGGGCATCGGCACGAAGTGCGTCGGCGCTTCGTCCACCTGGTGCGCGCCGGTGACGCGCGTGGGGCGCACCTGCCATACCAGGATCAAGGCGCAAGCCGAGATGAACACGTAATACATGCTGGGCCCGCCCAGCGACATCATCAGCCCCGCCACCATCGGGCCGATACACGCGCCCACGCCATAGGTCATCAGCAAGACGGCCGACAGGCTGACCCGGCGTTCGGACTCCACGTGGTCGTTGGCGAATGCCGCACCCAGCGGGTACAGCGTGAATTGCAAAATGCCGAACACGCACGACAAGGCCACCAGCGCCCAATACGGCAAGGTCAGCCAGCCCCACATCACGGTGGGCAGCAGCACCAGCAGCAAGGCGTTGAAACGGATCAGGCCCGCGCGGTTGATGCGGTCGGACAGCCAGCCCATCGGCCATTGCGACAGCAACCCCGCCGTGACGGCGGCGGCCACAAAGACGGCGGCCTGCGACGTCGTCAGCCCGTGCTTGGCGCCGTACACGGCGGCCAGCCCGTAGAACGCGCCCGACAGGTTGCCCGCCACGAACAGCACCGTCATGGACAACGGCACGCGCCGCATGAAGAAGCGGATGTCCAGCGGCGCGGGCAGCGGCGTGGGCGGGTGGGAACGCGCGGTGACGGCAATGGGCACCAGGCACAACACCAGGCACATGGCCACCAGCGTCAGGGGCCGCAGGTCCAGCGTGGCGTAGGCGGTCAGCGCCAACTGCCCCAGCACGGTGCCCAGCCCGGACACCACCATGTAGACCGAGAACACCCGGCCGCGCTGGTGGTTTTCAGTTTGTTCGTTCAGCCAGCTTTCGATGACCATGAATTCGGTCACCATAACCACGCCGGAAATCAGGCGAAAGACCAGCCACAACGGCATGGAATCAACCAGCGTCTGGGCCAGGATCATGCTGGTGGCAATCGCCGCGCACGCGACGAACGCGCGGATATGACCCACGCGAATGATGAGCTTGTGCCCCAATCGGGCTCCGCACACCAGGCCCAGGTAGTAGCCGGCGATCAGGACGCCGATCCACACTTCGCTGACGGACTGCGCGGTCAGGCGAAGGCCCATGTAGGTGTTGAACAGACCCGTGCCGATCAGCATCAGCAAGGTCGCGAAGTACAGGGACGAGAATGAGGAGAGGGTGGCGAGCATGGCGTTGGCAACCGCTGCTGGCATTAGCACGGCGGGCTGCAAAGGCAACCCGCCGCGTTGAGCGGTAAAACTGGAAGCTACGTTAGGTCAGATTTGCGACAGCAGCGTGGCGGCGTCGCTGACTTCGAACTTGCCAGGACCTTCCACGTTCAGCTGCTTGACCACGCCGTCGACGATCAGCGCCGAGTAGCGTTGCGAACGCACGCCCATGCCGCGCGCGATCAGGTCCAGTTCCAGACCCAGTTCCTTGGTCCACAGCGCCGAGCCATCGGCCAGCATGCGGACACGGCCTTCGGTCTTTTGTTCGCGGCCCCAGGCGCCCATGACGAACGCGTCGTTGACGGCCACGCACCAGATTTCGTCCACGCCCTTGGCCTTGAGGGCGTCGGCTTGTTCCACGTAGCCAGGCAGGTGCTTGGCCGAGCAGGTGGGGGTGAACGCGCCCGGCAGGGCGAACAGCGCGATGGTCTTGCCGCGGGTCAGGTCGGAAACCTGGAACGCGTTGGGGCCCAGCGAGCAGCCGGCGGTTTCGGTTTCGATGAATTCGGTCAGGGTGCCTTCCGGCACGCGGTCGCCGACTTTGATCGTCATGGTATCTCCAGGGAAAGTGGGGCAATGCATTGAGGCAGGATCGCCTCACACCCTCCATCATAGTGCGTGCGCGCCCTGCCCGCTGCGCCAGAGCGACACGAAAAAAACACGCACAGTCTGAAACGACTCCACACCTGGACCTCACCGCGTGGATACGGCTGCTTGTCATAATGCGCGAGTGTCCCACGCCCGCGCGGCGCCTACATCGCCCATCGCCCGCCGGGCATCCAGCGGAGATTCACAGATGCACAAGTTTCTGATAGCCCTGGCCTGGGTCCTGGCCACCGCCGCCGCCCCGGCCTGGGCGGCCCCGGACGCCAGCGAGCAGGCGCAATACGATTCCTTCGTGGTGGCCGCCGGCGCATCGAACGGCGCGGCGCGCGCGTGCGGCGCCTCGGAGCCCGACCTGGCGCAGCATCAGGCAACGGCCCACAAGAACCTGGCGCGCTACGCCAAGGAATATGGGTTTTCAGCCGCGTCCTACGACGCGTTGTTCCAGAAGGGCCTGGCCGAAGGCAAGACGATGATGGACGACATGAAGCGGTCCGGCGTGGACGGTTGCCGGGGCGTGCTGGGCAGCTTTCAGAACGAACGCGCGATCAGCTACGACGATATGAAAAGCGCGCTGGCCGAAGTCAGCGACGGCCTGCCGGGCGAACAAGCCCAGTAGACCGCCGCGCTAGCCGAGGGGCTACAGCCCGTTCTGCTTGAACCAATCCAGCATCCGCGTCCAGGCCTGCTCGGCTTCCGGCTTGCGGTACGACGGCCGGTAGTCGGCATGGAACGCGTGCGGTGCTTCCGGGTAGACGTCAATGCGCGACGCCTTTGCCGGGGCCGGGCCCTTGGCCAGTTCGATGCGCATCTTGTCCACGTCCGTCAGCGGAATGCCGGCGTCCTTGCCGCCGTAGGCGCCCAGTACGGGCGCTTTCAATTCGTTCACCAGGCTCAGCACCGACTTGGGCTTGAGCTCGCTGGGTTCGCCCGCCAACTGCCCGTAGAACGCCGCGCCCGCGCGCAGCTTGGGGTTGTGGGCCGCGTACAGCCACACCTGGCGGCCACCCCAGCAAAAGCCCACGATGCCCAGCCGGTCGGGGTTGCCGCCGTTGGCGGCCGCCCACTTGGCGGTGGCATCCAGATCGCCCTGCACCTGGATGTCAGGCACCTTGCCGATGATCTCGGCTTGCAGCTTGGGGATTTCGGTGTACTTGGACGGGTCGCCCTGGCGCGCGAACAGTTCCGGCGCGATCGCCAGATAGCCCAGGTGCGCCAGGCGTCGGCACACGTCCTGGATATATTCGTGCACGCCGAAGATCTCGGACACGACGATGACGGTGGGCAGGTTCTTCTTGCCTTCGGGCGCCGCGCGGTAGGCCGGCATCTTGCCGTCGGCGGTTGGAATGTCGATCTTGCCCGCCGTCAGCCCCTTGGCGTCGGTGGCGATGGCGGTCTGCGCCACGGCCTGCCCGGCAGCCAGGGAAAAGCCCGCCGCGACGGTCGTGGCGATGAAGCCCCGCCGATCCAGCCGCAGGGGCGGCAGCAGGCTGTCGAAGTGCGCGTCCTGATCTTTCATCGAGAATCTCCTGGCAAAAAAAGCCCGGCCCCGGGGCGCCATGCGCACCGTGGGCCAAGCCGGGTTCACTTCAGGGAGAAGTCCACGCGCGAGGGTTGCCCCTCGTCCTTGATGCCGTCCGCGTCCAGCTGCGGCGCGACGATGAAGACACGGTCCGCGAGTCCTTCCTGGGCTAGCAACTTCTCATATACGGCCTGCGCGCGGGCATCGGCCAATTGGCGTAACTGCTCGTCGCCCACCTTCGCCACGCCGCGCAGCATGGCTTCCATTTGTGCGGCCGGCACCGACTTGGACATGCCGATGAAATTGCGCGGCTTGTCCTTGATGTCGGCGTCGTCGTAGACCTCTTCCAGATACTTCTGGCGTTCGGCGGCCGACACCTTCACGCCGGCCGGGTCGGGCTTCTTGCCGCGCGGCGTCGTGTCGGCGGCCTTGGCGGCGCGGATCTGGGCGTCGACCCAGGCTTGGCGCAGCCCGTCCAGGTCGGTCTTGGGATCGGCGCGGCCGCTAATGTCCATCTTCAGCGCGGGGCGGTCCGTCAACGCCTTGATCAGCGTGTCGATGCGCTGCACCGAGTCCTCGGTCAGCACCGCGCTGCCCGGCGCGAACTCCACATACGACAACTCTTCGCCGCCGCCGAAGGCCGAGGCCAGCAAGCTGAACGGCGACGTCACCGCCTTGACGACCAGGTTCATCATCACGCGCACCACGATGCCGCCCACCGAAAATTCCGGGTCATCCAGCGAGCCGGACACGGGCAGGTTGATGTCGATATTGCCGCGCGAATCCTTCAACAGCGCCACGGCCAGCAGCACCGGCAGCTTGGTGGCGTCGGGGCTGTTGGTCTTGTCGCCGAAGGTCAGCTGGTTCAGCACGACGTGGTTGGACGCCTGCAATGCGCGGTCCTTGATCTTGTATTCCAGGTCCACCGACAGCTTGCCGCGCTTGATCGGGTAGCCCACGTACTTGGCCGAATAGGTGTTGAAGCGCGGCAGGTCCACGCCCTTGGCCGACGCCTTCAAGTCCAGCGTCAGGTATTTGGCGAACGGCTGCACGATGCCGCTGATGGACAGCGGCGCCGTGGTGTAGACGCGCCCCGTGACCTTGACCTTGGCGGGCTGCGGGTTGGTGGACGACACGGCCGAGATCGCGCCTTCGATGGCCGACAGCTCGGCCACATAGTTGGGTTTGACGAAGCGGTCGGTAAACGTCATGCGGCCACGCGACAGCGTGACGCTGTTGACGGCGATGTCAGGCATGGCCGCGCCGTCGCCGCCTTTGGAGGCTGCCGGGGATGCCGCCTTGGACGCCCCCGACGATGCCGGCGCGGCGGGCGACTGGCGGCCCGGCGTTTGCGTGTCCTGCGTGATGGAGCCGCCCGCCTGGCCCGGCGCCGCCACCAGGTCCATCACGTTCAGCCGGCCCTGGGCATTCAACAGAATGCGGCCGTAGAAGTCTTCCAGCGCGATGTCGCCCAGCTTGGCGCCCACCTTGTCGCCCGCCACGGACACGTCCATGCCGGCAAAGGCCAGCCGCTTCCAATTCAGGAAGTCGTCGTTGTTGACGCGGTCTTGCAAGTCAACGCCGGTGATCTCGACGCCGCCTTTCCAGTTGACCCGCATGGGCGCGTTGCCGGCGGCGGCGGCATAGGCCACGTCGCCCTTGGCCCCCAGCGTAATGGCGCGCACGGTGGCGTTCAGGCTGCCGGCGGCGTAGGCCGCGAACGGCGCGACGTTCAGGTCGGACAGGTCGACGGACGACGCGAGGGTCAGCGGCTGCGGCGTGAACGTGCCCGCCAGGTTCAGCTTGCCGTTGCCCTGGATGCCCGCCGCCGCCAGCGTGAAGCGGCTTTGGCCCGGGCCCATGGCAAGGCGGTCGGCCGTGACGTGCAGCGATTGCAGCGCGATGTCCAGCGGAGGTTTTTGCGCTTCGTCGCGTGCCTTGAACTGGGTCAGGTCGGCCTGGACAGCGGTGGCCGAGGCGTCGATGGCGCCGCCTTTTTCGCGCACGTGGATCTGCGCGTTGGCGGCCAGCCGGCCGTCTTGCAGCAGGATGGGGGCCACGCTGCGCACGGCCGGCGCCAACGGAGCCAGGGCAATGTTGCCCAAGCGCACGCCCAGCTCCAGCGACAGCGGCGACAACTCCAGCGGGCCTTTCGCGCGTATCCAGCCGCCGTCGGTGCTGTTGTCCACCGTCAGCCACAAGTCGATGGGCTGGTTCTTGACCTCGGGCACCACCACGCCTTCCACGGTGGCGCCGATCCCGGTCATGACGTAATCCAGCTTGCTGACCGCATCGGTCACGTAAAGCTCGCCTTCATGCAGGTTGAAGGCGTCCAGCGTCACCTTCCATTCGGACGGGGCGGGCGCGGCGGGCGGCGCGGGCGCGGCGGGCGGCGTCGCGGGCGGAGCCGTTGGGGCGGGCACGGGATCGGTCGTGGGTGCGGTGCCGGTGGCGGGCGCGGTGGCGGTGGCCGGTGCCGTGCCGGTGCCAGTG
>NZ_JCBAMR010000076.1:0-6305 GCF_059760425.1 Achromobacter sp. RT286_PF | reverse complement strand
CAATCCCTGGCTTGGTTGCGCATCGCGCGATACGACTACTCGGCTACCGATCCGCACTCGGCAGCGGCGTACACCAAGATGGTGGCAGCCTGCCTGGACGGCGGCCCCAGCGAAGCGCCCCCGGTTGATGGCGCGGATCTTGGTCCCACGCAGCAGCTGTGGAAGGCCTTGCTGGAAAACCCCGACAGCATTCTGTACCAGGCGCTACTGGCCAAGAACGCCCGCCTGCTTGAAGGCCTGCGTCCTACTTTTACGGAAGGCTTCAAGGCCAATGATTCCGGCAAGCTGTATGCCGCAATCAAAGACGTGACGGCTTCGCAAGAAGGTGAGATGTATCTACGCAGCAGCGTGAAAGACGCGGTGGGCCAACTGCAAGGCGCGATGATCAACGCGATGTTGACGATGGACGCACGGGCGCAAGAACAGCTTCTACCCGTGGCCGCCACCGTGCATCAAGCCGCCCTGCTGCTATGCGAGCGCGTCCAAATGCTGCGCGTTCAGATCGAACTGACGCTGGGCGAGTATCAGGAATTACTCACTCAACAGATGCGCCAGGAATACGACAAGGCCGCAAAGGAAACCGGCAAGAAGGCTCGCGCGCTGATATTCAGCGGCATGCTGACCCTGCCGGGTCCGGCACAGAACCACATATTCAAAGCCACGTTCTGGGTGGCGGATACCGCTGAAGGACTGAAAAACAAGCTAACTGCAATGTCCAACGCCACGGCGGACACCCTGGAAGGCGGTTGGCGCAGCGTGGTTGTGGGCATTGGCGGCCTGGAACCGAAGGCACATGCCATAGCCGGGCAACTACGAACGACGGCTGCGGATGCAAAGCTACGGGCGCATACCGCCTTTGTTGGAATACGCGGGATGGCGAACTTGGACTTAGCGTTGTCCATGGGCGCGTTGTTCTTTCAGCAAGATGGGCTGGCAAGAAGCCTGCAAGACCTGGAGCGCGTGATCGGAGACAAATATCCAGAAGCCGTCGCGGGCGTGGCGGCAAGCGCAGTGGGGGTGGCGGGCGTCAGCATTGAAGCGACGGGGTTGGGAATAAGAAGCGTGGCCCGGGCGATGGAGAAAGCCGCTGTCGCCGAAGTACGCGCGGTGAATGCGTTGACGCTGGGCAAAGGGATGATTCGCTTTGGCGGCGTGACAAGTGCTCTGTCGGGGGTTGTTGAGGGGGTGCTGTTTGGAACTGCCGCAGTACGAGCAATGCGGTCTGGCGATGGCGAAGCACGAGACAGCTATATCTATGCTGGCATCCTGTCGGCCGCCTCCGGCTTGGCAGCAACATACGCGGCTTGGGCGAGCGCCTCCTCATTGCTAGGACCGCTTGGATGGGCTATCGCCCTGGGTATGCTGGCCTACGCAGTTTCCATTTCTGCTAAGGGCAGCGAGTCAACGGCAATCGAACAATGGGCACGCCGCTGCTACTTTGGAAACCATGACGAAACGCCTTCCATCTGGTGGAACTCGGCCAAATCGGTCCCCAGCATCCCGAGGTACGCGAGCGAAGACCTAGAAACTCAGAAAACTACCGCGGCCAATATTGACAAGGATATAGCCATTAGCGCGCTGAACGCTGTGTTGATCGGGATGCAGACAGATCTCGAATTTCGTTTTGCACCGCGATTATCTACGTTGCCAGCCATCGGCGCAGGAATGCAATGGGGAACCACGCTCACTTATCACGTCAAGCTTCCCATGTGGGATCCGAATAAGTCGGGATACGCCATGACTTTGGCATTGAAGCGCTACTCGCCTGAGCAAATCGTAATTGCAGAGCATCACAACTCACCCAGGATTGGCGAAATATCTGACCACCCCAAGCGCCCCGGATATCGAATAGACGACCAAGCAACGCGTCGACCTACCAGAGACGCGGGTGTACTGGGCGGCTCGCTTTTGCTTGATATCGGCGAGGCTGATATCGAATTTGCAACGCTTCGAATCAAGTACTGGCCAGATATCGCTGATCAAGGAGGACACGCCGAAGTAACGGTGATCTCTACTCGGTAAGCATATTGAGCGCTGCAAAAATTGCACAAGATTCAATCCAGGAAATTAATGTCGACCAAGAATCTCCCCACTCGCAACGGACCTACGTTAGCTGCCCCACATCCAGGTTGGGTCTGCGACCTCACCTTGCCCGGAGAATCCGCACCTCGGCTAGACGGCCCGCATCCCCCGCCCCCCATCAATTCGATGAACAACATTCACTTGGAAATCAGCCGCAGAGGGCAAAAATTGCGCGGGCTTATGCTCATCCTCTCCTTGGTCGGCATTGCGTGGCTCGTATTCGCAGTGCCGAAAATCATCATCGGCAGGACAGGGTTTTCTCACTTTATAAAAGCTATACCGATTACGGTCGGAATGCTTTGGTGGACCATTTTTATGATTCGGGTCGATACCGCCATTCCCCGTGACGAACCCATCCGCTTCAATCGCTTGCGCCGCAAGGTCTACGTCTACAGCTTCCACTACATATGGTGGAACCCCTTCGCCCGCTGGTACGTCACAACCCGCACCTACAACTGGGACGATCTGCGCGCCGAAGTCTGGCGCCAACGCGGCGCCACCGCGCAAGGCGGTTTGATCTTCACGTGGGGCGTATCCATCGCCGTCGTCAAGCCCGGCACGAACCAGGTCATTGATCGCTTCCCCCTAAGCGTGGGCCAGGATGAGGGCAGCTCGTGGGATTACGTCCGTGCCTACATGCAGCACGGACCCGACGCATTGCCCCCCGTCGACACGTTCAACGATCCAGACGAAGTGCCGCCATACAACCTTGCGCTGCGTCTTGCGCCTAAAGTCCGGTGGCCGGCGCAAATCGACGCGGAGTCGCGTAGTGCGCCTGGCTAGAAAGATGGAAACTTTGATACCGGTCCCCCGCCAGTGACCGCGCCGCAATTCGCACCTAGCTTGGCGTCCAAGTCACCTCACTTGCACAACCGCTAAAGCTGTCTGAGTAACGCGGTCCGACACTTTTTTAGCTGGACATTTGTAAGATGTCTAGCTGCCTTGTTTCCGTCGCCTCGTGCTAAAAAATACAGTCCCGTCCGGAACCTGATATCGATGACGCCACTACCGAAGCGGTATGCCGCGGTGAAACTGCCCGCCTTGTGGAGCCCGCGCCCATGAGCACCCTAGACACCCTCGTGCCCGCCCGCAGCGCGTTGTTGGTCATGCATTATCAGACCGACATCATCAACCTGTTCCCTTCTGTCGCGCCCACCTTGCTAGCGAATACGCGCGCGCTTTGCGACGCGGCACGGCGGCAAGGGATCAAAATCTATTTCGCCCAGATTCGGTTCAGTCCGGGCTATCCCGAAGTCAGTCCGCTAAACAAGAACGGGCAAGGCATCAAGCAACTTGGCCTTTTCACCGGCGACCAGATTTCCCCTGAATTGGGCCGGCAGCCCGACGAGCCGATCATCATCGCGCATCGCGCCAGCGTGTTTTTTGGTACGGACCTTGAATTGCGGCTATCGGCACAAGGCATCGATACGCTGCTGATGGTGGGCATTGCGTCCACTGGCGTGATGCTGTCGTCGATTGCGCATGCCAGCGACGCAGACTACCGATTGTTTACCGTCAAAGACTGCTGCTACGACCCGGATTCGATTGTGCACGAGCACCTGTTTTCCACCGCGTTCGCGTCGCGCACCACCGTGCTGTCGCTGGTTGACGCGTTGGCGTTGCTGACGTAGCGCGCGAGTCCACGAACGGCGGCACACCATGGACGCCGCGCGACGACATTGCGGTGTAAATCACTTGGCCGGCGCAAATATCACTTTGACCGGGTTGTCCGCCTTATACAAAGCGGAACGCGGCCCCGACTTTGGATCAAATCCGGGATGCCATGCCCGAAGCTCCGCCTCCGACAACCATTCCAGTTGCAGTTGATCGTCGGGCGCATACGACTGGAACTGCGCCAACGCATTCACCGCAGACTGGCAGTTTTCTGATACGCCGGACTTCAGGACCGAGACCTGGGTTTGCGAAGTCGATGACATGGCGCCGGGCTCAGCGCATTTGCGAACCTCTACGTGGTATTGGCCCTGTGGCGAAGGCAGATCCACAATGATTTTGTTTGGACCGCATCCCGCCAAGAGCGCGGTCGATAAAGCGAAGAGTGCAGAACTTTTTATCATTAAGCTACCTTGAACTTTTCAATGGATTCAGACGGCAAATAACACTTCTGGAAATGCTGCCTGACACCATTGTCCGCCTTTATCACAAGATGGGTCTGACTCCAGGGCCATGCAAAGCACCGTGGGTATGGACGAGGCAGACCACAGCCAGTTGCTCGACACGATGCTCTATCGGTGATCGGGAAGATCATTTAGCGTAAACCGAGGGCGCCCTTGGCCAACGTGAACGACCGCTAACGTTATGTGAACGCTGCGCTTAAGCCAGTCACGGAGGATCACGCCGGGATCTTCAATGGAAGCTCCTATCCTGCCTTTGATCAAACCGTCTGCCGTCTGAAATTCAAACGTACGCGAATTGGGAAGGATGCCCACAAACTCACCCGCGTAGGATTCCGCCGCTTCTTGTATGTTCTCTTCGCCAAGCCGGCTGGCAGAACGTGTCAGCTGGTCGAAGCCGTCGTATCTGAATATCCGATCCTTGAACTCCAGGCCGCACCAGGCCTGGTACTGAGATAACACCGATAGGAACTCAGAGATTTTCTTCACCGCACGGGGTGGATTGCATCTACTAACTCCGCCACGTCGTCATCGCTGCCCGTGGCGGAGGCCTCTAGCAAAGACTGCATCTTCCGCAGTGCTTCTTCTGTATTGTCTTGCTCGGGGAAAAGGCCGCCAGCGGGAAGCTCGAATTCGAACCCAAACGAACCCACGGCCGTACCAGTGATCAAAAGCTGGTTTTTTTCGCGATCAGGAATTGGCCCCATCAGTTGAAGGTTGTCGTTGAGCCCGACAACGACTGCCGCGAAGGCATCAGCAAATGCGATGGTTGCCTTTCCCCCAAAGTCAGCCGCGATTCCGTGGCTACCGATCGTCGGACGTCCTCGGAAGGTAAGCTTCACGCGTGGGGGTACTGGCGACGCCAGCTCCCGCTTGAGCGCAGCACGAACCCTGTTTAAACGATTTTCAATCGATATGCGTTGTATCGCTGCTGACGCGGGAATATCCTCCAGCATTCGCTCCAGCTGTCGGATTTCGGAGATGAGGAATTCATCACGATTAATCATGTCTCGACTCCAAGCTCTGCTTTGGCTTGAGCTAGCACTTGAACGGCGGCGAGATCTTCGGACGGCTCCAACTGCACTTGGACAAATCCCTTCCACACGCCGTCTCTTCGGTGGGACCACATGCTGTACCAGTAGGACACTGATTGAACCGACTCAGCTTTCAGCGGGCGCCCTAAAACCTCCCAATAGGCATCGACGTGATAGGTGTCCTTCACATACATTTGATCGAAAAGACGAGGATTCCGGGCTACGAGCGCTGCCTGGTCCAGCCCATTGGGAAGACCTTTTGGCCATATCAAAAATGGTCGAAATCACTATTCGATGCGACGAACCATCATAGACTCCCGGCGCACACATTCTTGCGAACAAACGGCCCGTGAATGGGGTGAATGGGTCCTACTTATGTAGCGTTACGGTAGCCTGCCCAAAATCGACACTGCTTTCCTCGGATTAGCTGCCGTTCCCAGGCGGCGTACAAATCCAGGATGAACGGCGCGCGTGATCGGCATAAACTTGCCATCATGCCTACATCGTCAGACCTCTTTGCCCCGCCCAAAAAGCAGCTTGCTGCGCGCCAGAATTCGCTGCTGTGGGTGCTAGAGCCTCTGGAGCGCGACGCCAATTATCAACGACGGAAGATGTTTGGCTGCGATGCCGCGTATCTGGATGGCGCGCTGTATTTGTTGGTGGCCGACCGTGATGAGCCTTGGAATGGCGTCATGGTGTGCACTTCGCGCGAGCGTCATGCGGCGCTGTGCGAAGAGATGCCGAGCCTGTTGCCGCACCCCGTGCTGGGCAAGTGGCTGTATCTACCGCAGTCGGATGACGCGTTCGAGGCGCTGGCCTCACATCTGGCGGCGCTGTCACTGGCGCGCGACCCGCGTTTGGGGGTGGTGCCCAAACCGCGCAAATCACGCCGGAAGTCTTGGCGGTCGGACGAATAGGCGGCGCGGTAGGCGCACGGGCGCTGAAACTGTCCTGACCGGGGATGCGCGCCGGGCCAGTCTTGCCGAGCAGCGGCGCCCCGCGCGTTTGGGCTTAAACGATACCTGTCGGGCCATATTTGGCTCGATCGAGCCAAATA
>NZ_JCBAMR010000075.1:0-7969 GCF_059760425.1 Achromobacter sp. RT286_PF | reverse complement strand
CATACGATATTTGTTCCGTGGTCTCGTGGGCTCGGAGATGTTATAAGAGACAGCCGTTGGGCCTGCCCGCCGGCGTGCGCGCGCTGGCGGCGGGCGAGCAGGGTCTGCCCCCTTTGCCGTCGATCCCGCTGTCGCTGTATCGTGCCCAGGCGCAGCCGGACCCGGTGGCCGCCGCGCTGGCCGATATCGTGCGGCAGTGTGTCCGGGACAGCAGCGCCGCCTGGGCGACGCCATCCGCCCTGTCCACCACCTTGCCCGCCACGGTCCCAGCATGAATCGATTTCAAGAAATGTCGGTGTTCCTGGCCGTGGCCGAAGCCCAGAGCTTTGCCGCCGCCGCACGCCGCCTGGAAATGTCCGCGCCGTCGGTCACGCGCAGCGTTGCCGCGCTGGAACGGCGGCTGGGCGCCTTGCTGCTGGTACGCACCACGCGCAGCCTGCGCCTGACCGAGGCGGGCCAGCGCTACGCGGCCGACTGCCGCCGCATTCTTGAAGACGTGGAACAAGCCGACGATGCCGCCGCCGGTGCGATGGCCGTACCACGCGGCGCGCTGCACGTCACCGCGCCCGCGTTCTTTGGCGAACTGCACGTCATGCCGGTGGTGCTGGGCTATCTGCGCGCGCATCGGGCCGTGTCGGTGCGCACCTTGCTGGTGGACCGGGTGGTCAACCTGCTGGACGAAGGCGTGGATGTTGCCGTGCGCATCGGCGCGTTGCCCGATTCCACGTTGACGGCGGTGCCGGTCGGCCACGTGCGCCGCGTGGTGTGCGCCACGCCTGAATTCCTGCGCCAACACGGCGAACCCCAGGACCCCGATGCGCTGCACCGCTTCTGCACCATCACGGCCGCGATGGAAGGGCGGGGCGCGCAATGGCGCTTCCAGCAAGCTGGCGAGCCGCGCCGGCTGAACGTGGAATCGCAGCTGGCCGTCACGTCGTTTCAGGCCGCCGTATTGGCCGCGTGCGAAGGGTGGGGCTTGACGCAGGTGGTGTCGTACCAGGTGGCGCGGCACCTCAAAAGCGGTGCCTTGCAGGTGGTGCTGCGCGACTTCGAATTGCCGCCCATGCCGGTGCATGTGGTGTACCCAGAAGGCCGCCGCAGTTCCGCCAAAGTGCGCAGCTTTGTCGAATTCTGCGTGCAAGCCCTGCGGCGCGATCTGGCCGAATTACCGCTCTGACGGGCTGGAGCTGGGCAGCGCTGCCGGGGGATGAGGAGCCTTCGGCCGGTGCCTTCCCGTGCCTTCACCGTGCCTTTGGCCGGGAGCCTTCGGCCGTGCCTGCCACCGCTGCCTTCCATCCGTCCTTTCAAATCCGACAATAGTGTCTTGTCGCGGCTGGCCGTTCACGCGGGGCGCGCATCGGACCAAGATGGAGCCATGTTCATCCACCTTGGAAATTCCCATGTCCGCTGCCCCGTTGACCTTCTATAGCTTTCCCCTGTCCGGCCACGCGCATCGCGTCGCGCTGATGCTGTCGCTGCTGAACGTTCCGCACCAGCGCGTCGACGTGGACCTGCGCGGCGGCGAGCACAAGCGCCCGGAATTCCTGGCGCTGAACGCGTTCGGCCAGGTGCCGGTCATCGACGACAACGGCACGGTGGTGGCGGATTCCAATGCCATCCTGGTCTATCTGGCCACCCGCTACGACGGCCAAGCCTGGCTGCCCGCCGATCCGGCCGGCGCGGCGGCGGTGCAGCGCTGGTTGTCGGTGGCGGCCGGGCCCCTGGCCAGCGGCCCGGCAACGGCCCGATTGATCACGGTATTTGGCGCGCCCTACGACGTGGAAACCACCTTGGCGCGCGCGCATGTCTTGCTGGGCGTCATGAATGCCGAGCTTGGCACCCGTGCCTTCCTGGCCGGTTCCCGCCCGACGATAGCGGACGTGGCCTGCTACGCCTACGTGTCGCACGCGCCCGAAGGCAATGTGTCGCTGGCCGACTACCCGCATGTGCGCGCGTGGCTCGACCGCATCGAAAGCCTGCCGGGCTTCGTGCCCATGGCCCGCACGCCCGCCGGCTTGCAGGCCGCCTGACACCGCCATCACCGCAACGGCCCGGAGCGCACCATGATCCCCACTGATACCCCTCTTGACGACGGCTTGCCCTGGCATGCGGGCGAACGCCTGTTGCAAGCGCGCGCCGGCGTGGCCGAACGCATGGCGCAGATCGGCCCGAAGGTCGTGCGCGACCACATGCCCGACCAGCACCGCGCTTTTTTCGCGCAGTTGCCATTCCTGGTAATAGGCACGGTGGACCCCCAGGGCGACCCGTGGGCCGGCGTGCTGGAGGGCCAGCCCGGCTTTGCCATGTCGCCCGACCCGCACACCTTGCGGGTAACCGTCATGCCGGATGCCGATGATCCGGTGCGCGCGGGCCTGGGCCCCGGGCAGGCGGTGGGGCTGCTGGGCATCGAGCTGCACACGCGCCGGCGAAATCGCATGAACGGTCGCATCGCGGCATGGGACGGCAAGCGCTTCGATGTAGCCGTGGCGCAGTCCTTTGGCAATTGCCCGCAGTACATCCAGACGCGCGATTTTCATTTCTCGCGTTCGCCCGCCATGCGGTTTGCAGCCGCGTTGCCGGAAACCGATCAATTGGACGATGCCGCGCACGCGTTGATCCAATCGGCCGACACCTTTTTCGTGGCCTCTTACGTGGACGATGATGCGCGGGGTGGCCGCGCGGTTGACGTGTCGCATCGCGGCGGCAAACCCGGTTTTGTGCGGGTGGACGGCAATGTGCTGACCATTCCCGATTTTTCCGGCAACCGCTTTTTCAATACCTTGGGCAACCTGATGGCGAACCCGCGCGCGGGGTTGGTCTTTGTGGATTTTGAACGGGGCGACCTGCTTCAGGTATCGGGCCGCGCCGAGGTGGTGCTGGACAGCCCCGAAATCCAAAGCTTTGCGGGCGCTGAACGGCTGTGGCGCGTGCACGTGCGCCGTGTGCTGCGGCGGCCCGGCGCCTTGGCGCTGCGCTGGCAATTCGGCGCGTATTCGCCCACCGCGCTGGGCACGGGGCAGTGGCCGGGGCAGCCGGGCTAGCCGGGCGAGGGCGTGGTTTTCTGCACGACGGTGTCGTCCGGTTCCAGCAGGCGCCCGTCCTGGGCGCGGATTTCCAGGCGGCGCACGGCTTGGCCGCGCTTGCGGTCGATCAGCGTGGAGTGCGCTTCGGCAGGGCCGTAGTAATGGTCTTCGCCCCACTGCCGCAAGCCGACGATGACCGGAAACAGCGCGCGGCCTTTGTCCGTCAGCACGTATTCCTGATAGGCGCTGCCGTCCGAGGCAGGGGCCACGGCCAGGATGCCGTGGGCAACCAGTGTGCGCAGCCGGTCGCTAAGGATGTTCTTGGCCACGCCCAGGCTTTTCTGGAATTCGCCAAACCGGCGCACGCCGTCGAACGCGTCGCGCACGATCAACAGCGACCACCAGTCGCCGATGGCGTCTAACGAGCGCGCCACCGGGCAGGCGGCGCCTTCAAGGCTGGTGCGTTTGACCATGTCTGACCCTAGGATTGGGATGCAATGGTTGCATTATAAAACCTTCGGGTCTAGCATTCTGGTTTCGTAATAAAACTAGAAGGACGTACCATGCCCGATGCTCCACCGCCCGGCGCCAACACCTTGAGCGCTGCCTGCGCGCAACCCGCGGCGGCTGCCGCCCGCGGCACCCCGGCCGATGCGGGGCGCAATCCGGCCGCCAACGACGCCGCCGAGGCCAACGACGCCGCCGACGCATCGCCACCCCTGCCCACATCGCTGGTGATGTTGCTGGCCGTAGCCTGTGCGCTAAGCGTGGCCAACGTGTATTACGCGCAGCCCTTGCTGGATGCCATCGGCCGCGAGTTCCTGCTGGACGAAGGCGCTGTGGGCGTCGTCGTCAGCGCAACGCAATTGGGCTGCGCGGTGGCGCTGCTGTTCGTGGTGCCGCTTGGCGACCTGCTGGACCGGCGCCGCCTGATGCTGGCGCAACTGGGCCTGCTGGTGCTGGCGCTGGGCGCGGTCGCCATGGCGGCCAATACGCCGTGGCTGCTGGCGGGCATGGTGGCGCTGGGCCTGTTGGGTACCGCGATGACGCAAGGCCTGCTGGCGCTGTCCGCCGCGCTGGCCGCGCCCGGCGAACGGGGCAGGGTGGTGGGCGCCGCGCAGGGCGGGGTGGTGATCGGCTTGTTGCTGGCGCGCACGGTGGCCGGCGTGGTGGCCGACGCCTGGGGTTGGCGCGCCGTGTACGTGGTGTCCGCCGCGATGGCGGCGTTGCTGGCGTGGGTGCTGCTGCGCCGCTTGCCTCGGCGCCGGCTGCCCACGGCAACGCTGTCCTACTGGGACTTGCTGCGGTCCATGGCGACGCTGCTGGCCACGGAACCCGTGCTGCGCGTGCGCGGCATGATCGCCTTGCTGATGTTCGCCGCCATCAGCGTGTTCTGGACGGCGCTGGTGCTGCCCTTGAGCGCGCCGCCCCATTCGTTGTCGCACGCGGCGGTGGGTGGCTTTGGCCTGGTGGGCGTATTGGGCGTGTTGATGGCCGCGCGGGCCGGCCGCTGGGCGGATCGCGGGCTGGGGCAGCGCACCACGGGCGCGGGGCTGGTGCTGCTGTGCCTGGCGTGGGCGCCCATTGCCTTGCTGGATCACAGCCTGTGGGCCTTGGCGCTGGGCGTGCTGGTGCTGGACGTGGCGCTGCAAGCGCTGCACGTGACGAATCAAACGATGATCTTCAGCATCAGCGCCCAGTCGCATAGCCGCCTGGTGGGCAGCTACATGATGTTCTACGCGGTGGGTAGCGGGCTGGGCGGCATTGCGTCCACGGCGGTCTACGCGCGCGCCGGCTGGCTGGGTGTGTGCACGCTGGGCGCGGCCATCAGCGTGACGGCCTTGTTGTTCTGGGCGGCGACGTTGCCCCGCAAGGCATCGCCGCCGCCGTCGCGTCAGGGTTGTACCGCGTAGTCCTTGGACCCCAGCACCACGGCCGCCAGCCCCGGCGCCTGGGTCAGCTTGTGCAGCGCATAGGTCTGTGCGGTGGCGATCTTGGCCTGATGGAAGTCGGGGTCTTCCTGCTGGTGGTCCAGGCTGGCCAGCAGCGCGCGGGCCATCTGCCATCCGGCCAGCGTCGTGCCGGCCAGCAGCAGATACGGCACGGCCGACCCGAAGACGGCGTTGGGCGCACCTGCGGCGTTGGCCAGCACAAAGTCCACGACATTGGCCAGGGCCAGCCGCGCCTGCCGCAGTGGCTTGAGCACCAGGTTGGCGGCCGGTTCGCTGCGCGATTCCAGCTCGGTTTCGGTCTGGCGAATGGCATCCAGCAGCGCATGCGCCACCGCGCCGCCGTCGCGCAAGGTCTTGCGGCCGACCAGGTCGTTGGCCTGGATGGCGGTGGTGCCTTCGTAGATGGTCAGGATGCGGGCGTCGCGGTAATACTGCGCCGCGCCGGTTTCCTCAATGAAGCCCATGCCGCCGTGCACCTGTACGCCCAGGCTGGTCACGTCCAGCGACATCTCGGTGCACCAGCCCTTCACGATGGGCACCAGGAATTCCTGGATGGCCAGATGACGCTTGCGCTCGTCGGCGTCGGGGCTGGCGTGGGCCAGGTCGGCGTGGCCTGCCGTCACGTAGGCCAGCGCGCGGCCCGCTTCGGTCAGCGCGCGCATGGTGCCCAGCATGCGGCGCACATCGGGGTGGTGGATGATGGTGACGGCATCGCGCGACGACCCGTCCACCGGGCGGCTTTGCACGCGGTCGTTGGCATAGGCCAGCGCGTGCTGGTAGGCACGGTCGGCAATGGCGATGCCCTGCACGCCCACCGCATAGCGCGCCGCGTTCATCATGATGAACATGGCGTCCAGCCCGCGGTTTTCCTGGCCCACCAGATAGCCCAGCGCGCCGCCCGCATCGCCGAATTGCAAGGTGGCGGTGGGGCTGGCCTTGATGCCCAGCTTGTGTTCGATGGACACGCAGGTGACGTCGTTGCGCGCGCCCAGCGAGCCGTCTTCGTTGACCAGGAACTTGGGCACCAGGAACAGCGAAATGCCCTTGACGCCTTCGGGTGCGTCGGGCAACCGGGCCAGCACCAGGTGCAGGATGTTCTCGGTCAGGTCGTGATCGCCGTAGGTGATGAAGATCTTGGTGCCGGATAGCCGGTACGTGCCGTCGCCCACCGGTTGCGCGCGCGTGCGGATCATGGCCAGGTCCGAGCCGGCTTGCGGTTCGGTCAGGTTCATGGTGCCGGTCCACTGGCCCGAGATCATGGGCCCGATGAAGCGCGTTTTCATTTCCGCCGAGCCGACGGTCAGCAAGGCTTCGATGGCGCCGTTGGTCAACAAGGGGCATAGCGCGAACGACAGATTGGCGGCGTTCAGCATTTCAGAGCAGGGCGACCCGATCAGGCCGGGCAAGCCCTGGCCACCGTATTGCACTGGATGCGACATGCCCTGCCAGCCCGCTTCGGTGTATTGGCGAAACGCCTGCTTGAAGCCGGGCGACGTCGTGACGGCGCCGTCGCGCCAGGTGCTGGGCTCACGGTCGGCCGGGTGGTTCAGCGGGGCCAGCACTTCGGCCGCGAAATGCGCGGATTCTTCCAGCACGGCCTGTGCGGTGTCGGGCGTGGCCTCCTCGAAACCGGGCAGGGCGGCAACTTGCCGCAGGCCGGCCAGGTGGTTCAACACAAACAGCATGTCTTTCACGGGGGCTTGGTACGTCATGGCCGAAAAACTCCTTTGATGAAGGTGCCGGGCTGCCGGCGTTCAGGCGGCTTTGTTGGGGTCGGCCACATCAATGGCCTGCGTTGAGCCCACGGCGGCGCGCAGCTCAAATTTCTGGATCTTGCCGGTGGATGTCTTGGGCAGTTCTCCGAAGCGCACCGCGCGCGGCACCTTGAAGCCCGGCAACAGCAGCTTGCAGTGCGCGATGATCTCTTCGGCGGTGGCGCTGCAACCCGGTTTCAGTTCGACAAACGCGCAGGGCGTTTCGCCCCACTTCGGGTCGGGCATGGCCACGACGGCCACGGCTGCAACGGCGGGGTGCCGGTACAGCGCGTCTTCCACTTCAATGCTGGAGATGTTTTCGCCGCCGGAAATAATGATGTCCTTGCTGCGGTCCTTGATGCGCACGTACCCGTCCGCCGTCATCACGCCCAGGTCGCCGGTGTGAAACCAGCCGCCCGCGAAGGCGTCGTCGGTGGCGCGTTCGTTCTTCAGGTAGCCCTTCATGCAGATGTTGCCGCGGAACATGATTTCGCCCACGGTCTGTTCGTCGGCGGGCACTTCCTGCATGGTGTCGGGGTTGCGCACCGATACGCCGGCCTGCAAGTGGTAGCGCACGCCCTGGCGCGCGGTCAGCTGCGCACGGCGTTCGTCGTCCAGCGCGTCCCACGATTCCTGGCGGGCGCAGACGGCGGCCGGCCCGTAGACTTCGGTCAGCCCATAGACGTGGGTCAGTTCAAAGCCGATGTCGCGCATCTTGGCGATGACGGCGGGCGCGGGCGCGGCGCCCGCGACCATGGTGCGCACGGTATGTGTGATGCCCGCGCGCATCTCGGCCGGCGCGTTGGCCAGCGCGCTTTGCACGATGGGCGCGCCGCAGTAATGCGTGACGCCTTCGGCGCGGATCAGATCGAACACGGTCTGGGGGTCGAACTTGCGCAGGCACACGTTCACCCCGGCGCGCGCGGCCACCGTCCACGGAAAGCACCAGCCGTTGCAATGGAACATGGGCAGCGTCCACAGATAGACCGCGTGCTTGGGCATGTCCCATTCAAGAATGTTGCTGACGGCGTTCAGGTATGCGCCCCGATAGTGGTAGACCACGCCCTTCGGGTCGCCGGTGGTGCCCGAGGTGTAGTTCAGCGCGATGGCGTCCCATTCGTCGGCCGGCGGCTGCCAGTTGTAATGGGCGGGCGCGTCGGCCAGGAAGGCTTCGTAGTCGGTAGCGCCCGGCACAGGGGCGCCCGGCACAGGGGCGCCCGGCTCAGGGGCGTCCCTATGC
>NZ_JCBAMR010000074.1:0-8486 GCF_059760425.1 Achromobacter sp. RT286_PF | reverse complement strand
CGGGCGCCCTTTGCGGCGCCCGTGTCGTTTCCCTGCTTTCTCGTTCCACGGTGACCGTTAAACGGCCCCCTCCCTCGTCCCCAGCGCCCGACGGCCTATTCCTCTACCGCCAGCTCGGTCACGACCTCGCGCGGCCAGGCCGTCAGCGATTCCAGGTCCAGGAACGTGAAGTAGCCGGATCGCCAGCCTTCGGTATCGATGTGATAGACGTTGCCCAGGACCAGCGGCGCGGCCACGGGCGTGTGCCCGGCCACCACCGCCCGCACGCCCTGGATGCCGGTGCGGTTCATCTGCCGCAAGCGGTCGCGCGACCACTGGCACGTCGCGCTGGTGCGCTTGTAGCGATCTTGCAGCGCGAACTCCAGGCGCGGCCAGAACAGCACCGGGCAATCCGCATGCAGCAGGCCCACCGCGCCCTCGCGGGTTTCGACTTCGATAGCGATGGGAAGCTGGGCAAACGCGTCGGCAAACACTTGCTGCTGGTCGACGGGCAGGTCCAGGAACCAGCCGCCGCCGTAACCGCGCCAATTGGTCACGTCCACCTTGCCGGTGCGCACATGACGAATCGCATAGTCTTCGTGGTTGCCCTGGACCGCGTAAAACCAGGGCTGGGCCAGCCATTGCAGCGCGGCTTCGCTTTCAGGTCCGCGATCAACCAGATCGCCCACGGAAAAGAGCCGGTCGCGGGCCGGGTCGAAACCCAGCCGGTCCAGGCTTTCCTGCAAACGCGAAAAATGACCGTGCACGTCGCCTACCGCGAAATCGCGGCCATGCTCGTTACGCGGGACTTTTAAAAATCGCTGCTCCATGATGCTTCTCGACTGCCGGTTGCGGGGCGAGCAAGACCCGTCCCTTGAAACAAACCGTGGCGGCTTGCGCCCGGTATCTCCCGACCTGTCTTTTTAACCCGCTTTAGTTGACGCCGGCCTTGCACCCCTGACCATCCGGGGGTCAAATATTCCGTTACGAGAATCGCTATTATTCGTGATAATGTTCCGCCTTCCTCACAAACAGCTTAAAGGGGGCCGCGCGCGCCGCCGCCCCCTTCCGCCGCCATGACAGCCGCGTCCACCATCAAAACCTGGTACTGGATCCACAAGTGGACCAGCCTGGTTTGCACCATCTTCCTGCTCATCATCTGCCTGACGGGCTTGCCGCTGGTTTTTCACCATGAAATCGAGCACTGGCTGGATGACGCCAAGCCGCTGTCCGACGTGCCGGCCAACACGCCGCCCGCCAATCTGGACAAGCTGGTTGCCAGCGCCCTGACCATGTATCCGGGCGAAGTGGTTGATTACCTGTTCTTCGACCCCGACGAGCCCCAGGTCTATGTCGGCATGGCCAAGAAGCCAGGTGATGGCCAGGCTTCCGGGCACGCGGTCCGCATGGACGGCCGCACCGGCGACGTGCTGCTGGAAGGCCCGCTGTATACCGAAGACAAGTTCTCTTTCATGGGCATCATGCTGGCCCTGCATGTGGATTTGTTTGCCGGCTTGCCGGGCGAGCTGTTCCTGGGCTTCATGGGGCTGCTGTTCTGCGTGGCTATCGTGTCAGGCGTGGTGTTGTACGGCCCGTTCATGAAAAAGCTGGAATTCGGCACCGTCCGCGCCGCCCGCTCCACGCGCCTGAAATGGCTGGACCTGCACAACCTGCTGGGCATCGTGACCCTGGTGTGGGCCTTCGTGGTGGGCTTTACCGGCGTCATCAACGAACTGTCGACCCCGTTGTTCCGCCTGTGGCAGTCCACTGAATTGGTCCGCATTCTGGAACCCTACAAGGGCCAGACCGTGCCCACCCAGCTGGCCTCGGCGCAACTGGCGGCCGACACGGCCAAGAAAGCCATGCCGGGCAACGAGGTGTCATTCATCGCCTTTCCGGGCAACGCTTTCGGCAGCCCGCACCACTACATCGCCTGGATGCGTGGCGACACGCCGCTGACCTCGAAGCTGAACACGCCCGTGCTGGTCGATGGCAGAACCGGCGAACTGACTACCGTGGCCAAAATGCCGTGGTACCTGACCGCGCTGGAAGTGTCGCGCCCGCTGCACTTTGGCGATTACGCGGGCCTGCCGCTGAAGATCATCTGGGCCTTGCTTGACCTCATCACCATCGTGGTGCTGGTCAGCGGCCTGTACCTGTGGATTGCGCGGCGCCGCGCCACCGAGGCGCGCATCAACGAGCTGGTGAAAAAGCACCAGGCCGCCGCCGCCCCACAAAGGAATCCGGCATGAGCGCCCGCCACACCAAAGGCCGCACAGGTCGCGGCTTCATGTTCGTATGGGGCGCGCCCATCCTGCTGGGCGTGCTCAGCGTCTTTGGCCTGCTGGCCGCGCTGTTGGGCACGGGCGCCTGGCACTGGGCGTCGTGGATCACGTTGACCATCCTGCTGGGGGTCATCGTCCGGTACTGGGTGTTCCCGCTGAAACACTAGGCGGATCATGGGGCCCCGCTGCCCCATCCCGCGCCCCGGTCCCGCGCCCTGTCCTGGGCCTGTCCTGGACCCGATCCCGGGGCGTTGTCCCCGCCCTTGAGTCCGGCCCTTGAGTCCGGCCTTCCCCAGGCCGGCTATCGGCCGAATTGTTCCGGGTCCGGCCCCAGCCGCGCGCCGCTCTTGATGCCGTCAATCGCGGCCATCTCATCCGCCGACAGTTCAAAATCAAAAATGTCGATGTTCTCGCGGATGCGGGCGGGCGTGACCGACTTCGGGATCACGATAAGGCCGCTTTGCACGTGCCACCGCAGCGTGACCTGCGCCGGAGACTTGCCGTGCTTGGCGGCCAGGTCCACGATGACTTTTTCTTTCGTCACGCCGCCCTGTGCCAAGGGGCTCCAGGATTCGGTGGCGATGCCGTGCTTGGCGTGGAAGGCCCGTAGCTCGTGCTGGGCGAAGCCCGGATGCAGCTCGATCTGATTGACCGCCGGCGTGACGCCAGACGTCTCGATCAACTGTTGCAGGTTGGCCTGCGTGAAGTTGGACACCCCGATCGAACGCGCGCGGCCGTCTTCCTTCATTTCGACCATCGCGCGCCAGGCATCCAGGAACTGGGTGCTGCCCGCCACCGGCCAGTGGATCAGGTACAGGTCCACATAGGCCAGGCCCAGCTTTTCCAGGCTTTCGTCCATGGCCTTGTGGGCGTCGTCATAGCCGTGCTTGTCGTTCCACAGCTTGGTGGTGATGAACAGGTCCTTGCGCGCCACGCCCGATGCGCGCAAGCCCGCGCCCACGCCTGCCTCGTTGCCGTAGATGGCCGCCGTGTCCACCGACCGGTAGCCGGCCGCCAAGGCTTCCTTGACGCTGGCGGCCGCCTGGTCATCGGGCACCTGCCAAACGCCCAGCCCCAATTGCGGGATGTTGCTGCCGTCGTTCAATTTCACTGCGGGTACCTTCGCCATAAGCCCTCCGAAACATGCAACGCAACGCTCGCACGGCGAATACGCGCCAGGTCGCGCAATCCAGGGGCACAGCCCGGCCAACCCCGGATTGAAGAGATAAAAAAGCGGGCTTGCCGAGCTGCGCCCACATTCCGATACCGGTCCGACATCCCCAGGCAATGGTCCGCAAATACCAGGGGTTATCACCCAAATAATAGCGCCCGTGCCGGATAATGCCCTTCACACCGCTCCACCCCCGCTTTCGCCCCCCAAGGCCAGCCATGAATTCCCCTGACGCGCCCCCGAAGAATCGCGGCGGTTTTTCTACCTTGCGCACCCTGTTCCCGTACTTGTGGCCGCCCGGCAAGACCGGGCTGAAGGTGCGCGTCGTGGCCGCATTGCTGTGCCTGTTCGCGGCCAAGGCGGCCACCGTTTATGTGCCACTGATCTACAAGCACGCCATCGACGAACTGGGCAAGGGTGCGCCCGGCGCGGTGACGGTGCCGCTGGGCCTGATCCTGGCCTATGGCACCGCGCGCGTGCTGTCGCTGCTGTTCTCGGAATTGCGCGACGCCATCTTTGCCCGCGTCGGCCAGCACGCCATCCGCGCGGTGGGCTTGCAGATCTTTCGCCACCTGCACGCGTTGGCGCTGCGTTTTCACCTGTCGCGCCAGACCGGCGGGCTGACACGGGCCATCGAACGCGGCACCAAGGGCATCCAGACGCTGCTGTCGTTTTTGCTGTTCAACATCCTGCCCACGTTCTTTGAAATCGGGCTGGTGTGTATTGTGCTGTGGAAGATGTTCGACATCTGGCTGGCCGCGGCCACCGGCGCGACAGTCATCCTGTACATGGCCTATACCCTTGCCGTTACGGAATGGCGCGCCAAGTTCCGGCGCCAGATGAACGAAACCGATTCAGAAGCCAACACCAAGGCCATCGAAAGCCTGCTGAACTACGAGACGGTCAAGTACTTTGGCAACGAAGAGCACGAGGCGCGCCGCTACGACGCCTCGCTGACGCGCTACGAGCGCGCCGCCGTGCGCAGCCAGGTCAGCTTGTCGATTCTGAACGTGGGCCAGGCCGCCATCATTTCGGTGGGCCTGACGCTGGTGATGTGGATGGCCGCCACCGGCATCGCCCAGGGCCGCTACACGCTGGGCGACTTTGTCCTGGTCAACACCTACCTGTTGCAGCTGTACCAGCCCCTGAGCTTCTTCGGCTTCATCTACCGCGAAATCAAGCAGGCCATGATCGACATGGAACGCATGTTCGAACTTTTGGGGCAGGACCGCGAAGTGGCCGACCGCCCCGACGCCCTGCCGCTGCGCGTGGCGGGTGGCCAGGTGGAATTTCGCGACGTGTATTTTGGCTATGACGCGCGCCGCCCCATCTTGAAGGGCGTGAGTTTCACCATTGCGGCGGGCAAGACCGTTGCGGTGGTCGGCACGTCGGGCGCGGGCAAATCCACCATCGCCCGCCTGCTGTTCCGCTTCTACGACGCGGACAGCGGCGCCATCCTGGTCGACGGCCAGGACGTGCGCAACGTCACCCAGGCCAGCCTGCGCGCCGCAATCGGCGTGGTGCCGCAAGACACCGTGCTGTTCAACGACACCATTCACTACAACATCGGCTACGGCCGGCCCGGCGCGACCGAGGCCGAGATCCAGGCTGCCGCGCGCTTGGCGCACATCCACGACCTGATCATGACCATGCCGGACGGCTACCAGACCATGGTGGGCGAGCGCGGCCTGAAACTATCTGGCGGCGAAAAGCAGCGCGTAGCCATCGCCCGCACCATCCTGAAGAGCCCCGCCATTTTCCTGTTCGACGAAGCCACCAGCGCGCTGGACACCCACACCGAACGCGAGATCCAGGCGAACCTGCGCGAAGTCAGCCAGGGCCGCAGCACGCTGATCATCGCGCACCGCCTGTCGACCGTGGCCGACGCCGACGAGATCATCGTGCTGTCCGAAGGCCGCATCATCGAACGCGGCCGCCATCCGCAGCTGCTGGCGCAACGCGGCGTCTACGCCGGAATGTGGGCGCGTCAGCAGGACGGCGCGGCGTCCAACGAAGACGCCGATGTCAGCGACGCCCCAGCCAGCAATCCGGTGAACAACCCAGCCAACAGCCCGGCGGATTGACAAGCCCCATCGCCCTGACCGAACATCGCACCCTTTCGTTAAAAGGCCCGCCATGCAGGAACCCTCGCTTGCCCCCGAAGTCCGCGTCTGCGCGGCATCCGACCTGGCCAACGGCGGTCTGGGCGTCAAAGTGCCGGTGTCCGACGGCTCGGGTCAGACCACTGCCTTTTTCGTCCGCTACCAGGACCGCGTGCATGGATACCTGAACCGCTGCGCCCACGTCGGCGTGGAACTGGATTGGGAAGGCAGCTTCTTCACCCGCGCGGGCGACCTCATCATGTGCGCGCGCCACGGCGCGACCTATCAGCCGGACACCGGCTTGTGCGTCGGCGGGCCTTGCAAGAACGGGCGCCTGACCGCGCTGACGGTGTCGGAACGTGATGGCGCCGTGTACTGGCACCCCACCGGCAAGATCGTTCCGCGCGACGGCGGCTGACAGCTGGCCGACGTTCGCGTTTGGCGTCTCCGACTTGCCGTAACCGCCGACGCTGACGCTGACGCTACGCCCCCGCCACGGCGGCCTGCGCCGGCGGCTGCCGTTCCGCATAGCGCCGCGCCAACACGGCGCACACCATCAGCTGCATCTGGTGAAAGATCATCAAGGGCAGCACCACCACGCCCATCTGCGACGTGCCGAACAGCACGGTGGCCAGCGGAATGCCGGACGCCAGCGACTTCTTCGACCCGCAGAACACCAGCGTGATTTCGTTCTCTTTGGACAAGCCCAGCTTGCGGCTGCCCCAGGTTGTGATCACCAGCACCGAGCCCAGCAGCAACGCATTCACCAGCACCATCGTGGCCAGGTCGATCGCCGGAAACGCGTGCCAGATGCCCTGCGCCACGGCTTCACTGAAGGCCGTGTAGACGGCCAGCAAAATCGAACTGCGATCCACCTTGGACAACGTACGGCTGTTGCGCTGCGCCCAGGCGCCGATCCACGGCCGCAACAGGCTGCCCACCGCAAACGGCAGCAGCAGCTGCGCCAGGATGCGGCCGGCGTCGGCCAGCCCGTGTCCGCCGCCCTGCCGATGCAGCAACACCGCCACCAGCAACGGCGTCAACACGGTGCCCAGCAAGTTGGACGCGGTCGCCGCGCAAATGGCGCCCGGCACGTTGCCCCGCGCCATCGACGTAAAGGCAATGGACGACTGCACGGTTGAAGACAGCGTGCATACGAACAGCACGCCCAGCCACAGTGAAGGCGTCAGCAGACCGGGGAACAGGGCCCGCAAGCCCAGCCCCAACGCGGGAAACAGAATGAAGGTGCAGGCCAGGATCAACGCATGCAGGCGCACGTCCTTCACGCCGGCCACGATGGCATCGGTGGAAAGGCGCGCGCCGTGCAGAAAGAACAGCAACGATATCGCCACGTTGCTGGCCACCATCATGAACATGGCGCCCTTGCCCACGGCGGGGAAAAAGCTGGCAAACGCCACGGTGGCGATCAGGATCAGCGTGAATTGGTCAGGTAAAAAGCGGCGCATGGCTAGGTTTCCAGGAAATTACGGAAAACTATAGGCGCGTCCCTTGCCATCGTGAAGGCCATTGATTACTTTGACTGTCATCGAAAAGTCCTATGACCCCATCGGCTTGCCATGCTTAACCCCTTGTGGCTCAAGACCTTCACGGTGGCCGCCGGCGCCCCCAGCTTTACCGAAGCCGCCCGTCGCCTGGGGCTGACCCAGCCCACTGTCAGTGAACACATCCGACAACTGGAACAGTCCGTGAACCGGCGCCTGTTCCTGCGCGACACGCATTCGCTGGCGCTGACCAGCGACGGGCGCAGTTTGCTGGTGCATGCCGAGATCATTCTGGATGCGCACGAACGCGCCGCGCGGTTGTTCGATGCGCCGCGCCTGCGCGGTCGCGTACGGCTGGGCACGTCGGACGATCTGGCGATGGGGCCGCTGCCGGATGTGCTGGCCGCGTTTCGGCTGGCGCATCCCGAAGTGGAACTGGACCTGACCATCGGCGTCACCAGCGAGCTCTACAAACTGCTGGACGACAACGAGCTGGACGTGATGATCGGCAAGCGGCGGCGCGGCGATCGCCGGGGCCAGACGCTGCACAAGGAAGCGCTGCTGTGGCGCGCCAAGGAAGGCCTGCGATTTGCGCCGGATGCGCCGCTGCCATTGATATTGCTGCGCGAGCCGAGCGTGACGCGCACGCTGACGCTGGACGCCTTGGCGCGCGCCGGCCGCAGCTGGCAGATCGTTTGCACAAGCACCAGCTACGCGGGCTGCCAGGCGGCCGCGCACGCGGGGTTGGGCATTACCGTGCAGCCTTCGCACCTGTCCACGGCGGGGCTGGCCGCGCCCGGTGGCGCGACGCAACTGCCCGCTTTACCGCAAGTGGAATTCATCGTCATCTCGGCTCCGGCCCCCAACAAGCCCACGCGGGCGCTGACCGACATCCTGATGCGCAGCACCTTGACCTGACCTTGCCACAAGGTGCGGGTGCGGGTGCGGGTGCGGGTGCGGGTGCGGGTGCGGGTGCGGGTGCGGCGGGCCGTCAATACACGCCCGCCCGGCCTCCCGCTTATTCCGGCAGCGGATCCGGCACGCCGTTTTCGTCCACGCTGGTCACGCGGTCCAGCGCATTGCGCGCGGCGGACATCGCTTCGATGGCGCTGCGAAAGCGGCGGCTGACAAAAATTTCGAACGGCTGGCCTTCGGGCGGTGCGGCGGCCGGCTCGGCGCCATCCGGGTCCGCCGCCTGCTGTGCACCGGCTTCGCCTTCCTTGACCTTGGCCACCAGGCGCCGCGTCTCCAAGAACGCCCGGGGCGGCGTGCGCCCTTCGGGTTGCGTCGCGTACGCCACCACCGAAAATCCGTTGATCTTCTTCTCTAGCATTACGGTTCCCTTGCGCCGCGGCCACAGTCGGCGCAGCTTGTTCCTAGCGACAACGGCGCGGCAAACGGAAACTTAAGCGGCATGCAAAAAGCCGGCGTTGATCTGCATCAACGC
>NZ_JCBAMR010000073.1:0-9237 GCF_059760425.1 Achromobacter sp. RT286_PF | reverse complement strand
GGCCTGGCTTGGTCGGGCCGGGCCGGGCCGCCGATGATGCACCGCCTGTTGCCGGGTGTAGCCCGACGCGCCGTCGCCGTCAGGCGGTTTTCCGCACCGCCTCGGCCGGCGTCAGCCGCGCCGTTACCTCGTCCACCGACAGCACATCCCCAAAGAACAGCATCCAGCCCTGCAAGGCATGTTCGTGTTCGGCCGGCGTGACCGCCGCCAGCGCGTCGTCGACCATGATGGTGCGAAAGTCGCGCATCATCGCGTCGCGCGCGGTGGATTCGCAGCACACGTTGGTGACGGTGCCGGTGATCAGCAGCGTATCCACGCCCAGCCCGCGCAGCAGCGGTTCAAGCTCTGACGAGCCCGTCGCCATGGCGCTGTAGAAGCGCTTGACGACGCGCGGGTCGGCATCGTCCACGTGCAGGTCGGGGTGCAATTGAAACCCCGGCGAATCGCGGCGCAGCGTTTCCAGGCGCCGCTTGCTGCGTTCGGGCGTCAGCATCACCCCGTGGTGATGCGACCAGAATGCGTCGGCGTTGTCCGACGCCGTCTGCACCCACACTACCGTCCCGCCCGCCGCGCGCACCTTGTCGCACAGCCGGTTGATCGGCGCGATGATGTCACGCGCCGGGGCGCATTCGCCTTGATAGCCGGGCAGGGTGAAGTACTGCTGCATGTCGATCACGACTACCGCACAGCGCGCTGCCGGCAGAGTGTCGTAGGGATGCAGGCACCCTTGCCGGGCCACGACGCGGTCTTGTACCCATTGCGGAAATTCCATGACGCCTCCTTAGCCGTAGCGCCGCGCCACGGCGGCTTCGACGCGATAGATGATCAGGTACATCACGCTGGAGATCAGCGCCAGCATGGCAATTGCCGTCATGACGATGTTCAGCTTGAACACCTGGCTGCCGTTCATGATGAGAAAACCCAGGCCGGAATCGGCCGACTGGAATTCGCCCACGATCACGCCCACCAGCGCCAGGCCGATGTTCATCTTCACGGCCGCGATCAACGTGGGCACGCTGCCCGGCAGCACTACCTTGGTCAGCACCTGCCAGCGGCTGGCGCCAAAGGTGTGGGCAAGCTTGACCTTGTTCTGGTCGATGCCGCGAAAGCCCGCGTACACGACCATGATGGTGACGAACACCGCGATGGCGACCGCCATGCCGTACACGGCGTAGTCAGACCCCAGCCACAGATAGAAGATCGGCACGAAGGCAATCTTGGGCATGGCGTTGGCCACCACCAGGAAAGGGTCCAGCACCTTGTACAGGAAGTCCGACCACCACAGCGCGGCCGCCACCACGATGCCGATCGCCATGCTCAGGGTGAAGCCGACCAGCGTGGCCGACAGCGTGGTCATGATGTGCTTGGCCAGATGGCCGTTGTTCCACAGGTCGATAAAGGTGGGCCACAGCGCGCTGGGGTAGCTGGTCAGCAGCGGGTTCACGATGTGCATGCGCGGCAGGATTTCCCACGCGCACAGGAACACGATCAGCAACAACGCCTGGCTTAAGCGGATATTGCGCTTCTTGGCGCGGTCCCGGCGCAGGTAGTCCAGGTATTTGGCGCTGGGCGCGGGTACGGCGCGCAGGGGAACGGTGTTGGCAACGGGGGAATTCATCGGTCAGCCCTCCACGTGGACGTCCAGCTCATCCCAGAGCTGTTTGAAATAGGCGTTGAATTCCGGCCGCGAGCGCGCCTGGAAGGGCGTGGGACGCGCACCGTCGCCGTAGTGGATGCGGTACTGGCTTTTCAGCCGGCCGGGGCGGCGCGACAGCACGATGACGCGATCCGTCATGGCGATGGCTTCACCGATATCGTGGGTGACCAGCACCACCGTCTTGCCCTCGCGCCGCAGGATGTCCACGACTTCGTCCGAGATGGCCAGGCGTGTCTGCGAATCCAGCGCCGAGAACGGCTCGTCCAGCAAAATCACGTCCGGTTCGGTGACCAGCGTGCGCGCCAGCGCGGCGCGTTGTCGCATGCCGCCCGACAGCTGTCGCGGCGTGTGCGTCAGGAACGCGCCCAGCCCGCACTTTTCAAGAATGTGCACGGCGCGCGCCTCGCTGCGCGCGTCGCGCCGGCCTTGGATCTCGGCGCCCAGCATCACGTTGTCCAGGATGGTGCGCCATTCAAACAGATAGTCCTGCTGCAACATGTAGCCGATGCGCGGGTTCGGCTTGGTCACGCTTTGGCCATCGACCATGACGGCGCCCGATGTGGGCGGAATCAGGCCCGCAATCAACGACAGCAAGGTGCTTTTGCCGCATCCGCTTTGGCCGATCAGGCTGACGAATTCGCCCGGCGCCAGCGAGAACGACACGTTCGACAGCGCCTCGGTTTCGCCATCGGTCGTGAAGTACGACAGGCAGACGTCGCGCAGCTCGATTTTTGCCGTGGCGGTGGCCGGCTTCAGGTTATGGATGGCGGCTCCCATTACTGCACCTTGTTGGCAAAGTCGGCCACCACCACGTCCTCGTATTTCACGCGGGCAGAGTCCTTCATGACGGCGCTGGCGATCAGCATGTCCTGCAACTTGTTCATGGCCTCGGCGGTGACCAGTGGCGACGTCTTCCAGATCTGGTATTGCTTGTAGCGCTCGATGGCTTCCGTGACGGCGCCCTGGTCCATGCCCGGGAAGAACGTCATGATCTGCGGCGCCAGCGTTGCGGCCGGCGTGTCCTTCACGTACTTCTCGGCGCGCGCCACCACATTGGTCCAGGCCTGGATGACCTTGGGGTTGTCGCGGATGTATTTGTCGGTGGCGGTGAAGACGGTGTAGTCCACCTGGCCGACTTCATGGCCCACCGACGCGACGATGTACCCCTTGCCGTTGCGCACCAGCTCGCCGGCCTCGGGCTCCAGGAAGATGCCGTATTCACCCTGGCCCGCCATCCAGGCGCCCGCACGCGCCGGGATGCCGATGTTGTTCAGCAGCTTGACGTCTTTTTGCGGATCCAGGCCATGCTTGCGCAACGCGGTTTCCAGGAACACGATGGGGTTCGAGCCGGGTCGAAACCCGATGACTTCCTTGCCCTTGAGCATCGACCAGTCAAACTTGTCGACCGGCTTGCGCGCCAGCAGGAAGAAGCCATCGGTGGCGGTCAGCCCGGCAAAGATCTTCGGTTTGACCGGCGATTCGCTGTTCTGCACATAGATGGAAGCCTCGGGCCCGATCAGCACAATGTCCGCGCTGCCCGACAGCAAGGCGGTCATGCCCTTGTCGGTTCCCTGCGAGGTTTTCATGGACACGTCCAGTCCGGCGTCCTTGAAGTATCCCTGTGACAGGGCCACGTACTTGGGCACGTAAAGCACGGATCGCACCACTTCTTCGTAGCGCACCTTCACGGGGGGATTCAGGGCTTGGGCCTGGGCGGCCAAGGGAGCAAACAGCGCAAGCAGCGCCGCGCCCGCCAGGCGGGGAAGTGGCTTGGATTTCACGGGACTTTCTCCTGCGTCTTATATGGCACGCCGAAACCCGGCGCAGCATGGCCAATGGGGTTGAATCGACAGCAACAACAGGGAAGCCCGAACACCAGCAGCCCGGGCCGATAAGGCATGGATCGAATACTATATTCAAGCAGCGGGCGTAGACAAGCTTTTTGGGATTGGCGTTTTTCTCTATGGACGAGCGCTGGCGAAGCCCGGAAAATTCAGGGCTTGAATACCACTTGGTATACCAAAGGGGTTTTTGCCGGATTGTCGGCAGGGGGCTGGAGCCGGCTTGCCTGGGGCAATGCCCAGGCCACGGCGGCGTGCCGCAAGCGGGTCCCGGCAGCCGGCAAGATCAGGCGCGGCGGGGCGGCAAGCCCGGCGCGCGCCTGAACATCACCGCTGCTTCAGGCAAGCACGCTATTCAAGAACGCCGAGATATCGCGGACTTCTTCGGCGCATACCGAATGCGGCATTGGGTACGTGTGCCAGCGCACGTCATAGCCCAGGCGCTTCAATTCCGTCACCGACGCCTCGGCGCGCGCCAACGACACAACCGGGTCGTGCAGGCCATGCGCCATGAAGATCGGCGTGGCGTGGTTGGCGCTGTGGCGTTCGGCTTCGGCGGTGTTCAGCAGCGGCAGATAGCCCGACAGCGCCATCATGCCCGCCAGCTTTTCGGTCAGCCGCAAGCCGGTGTGCAAGGTCATCGCGCTGCCTTGCGAGAAGCCCGCCAGCACGATGTTCGACGTCGGGATGCCGCGCGCGTTTTCACGCGCGATCAGCTTGTGGATGGCGGCTTCGGAAGCGCGGATGCCCTTGGCGTCTTCCACACGGACCAGGTCCATGACCAAAATGTCATACCAGGACCTCATCGACATGCCGTTGTTGATCGTCACGCGCTGCACCGGCGCGTTCGGAAACACAAAGCGCACGCCCAGCCCTGCGGGCAGGTCCAGTTCCGGCACGATGGGGGCGAAGTCGTTGCCATCCGCGCCCAAGCCGTGCAGCCAGATGACGGCGTGCGTGGGGTTGGGGGCGGTTTCGATCTCGATGCAGTCGAGCAGGTCGTTGGAAGCGTTCATGGACGGCCGAAAAAAATCAAAAGGGGGAATCAGAGCGTCAAGGTCTTCAAGGCCTGGAACAGCGCGCGATAGTGCTTCTTTTGCGGCTCCTGGCCTTGCAGCAGCGAGGCATTGCCCAGCTTTTCCTTGCGCGCGGCGCGGATCAGCGTGCGCAATTGCTGCGCATCCGCTTGTGGATTGTTCGCCAGCAGCTTGGTCAGCGTGTCGTCGTCGTCCAGCAGGCGGTCGCGCAGGGCTTCCAGCCGGTGCATGGCGGCGGTTTCTTCGCGCGAGCCGTTTTCCCACACATCCAGCTGGGCGCGGATCTCGTCGGCGGGCGCGTCGCGCATCAGCTTGCCCACAAAGTGGATCTGCCGGCGGCGGCCTTCGCGGCCCGTCGTGCGCTGCGCCGTGCGGATTGCCTCATAGAGGCGCTCGGCCAGCGGCAATTGCTTGAGGCGGTCGGGGGACAGTTCGATCAGCTGTTTGCCCAGGTCCAGCAAGGCGTGCATTTCACGCTTGACCTGGGACTTGCTGGGACGGTCGTAGCCGTTCTCGTCGTAACCGTCGTCGACGGATTCTTCTTCAGTATGGGAATTCATGGAAAACTGCGCAATGACAGACTTGGCTATGATAACCGTCTCTGCAAATTGGACAGCAATGGTTAAAACCTCCTCATCCTTGCCGCTGGCGGCGAATCACGCGCGTTTTTCCGAACTCGTTGAGCAAACCCTCGCCTACGCGCGCCAGATTGGCGCTTCGGACGCGGCGGCGGAAGTCTCGGAAAGCCTGGGGCTGTCGGTCTCGGTACGCAAGAACGACATCGAAACCGTTGAGCAGACACGCGATCGCTCGCTGGACCTGACGGTCTACGCCGGCCAAAGCCGCGGGTCGGCCTCGACGTCCGACTTCTCTGAAGCCGCCCTGCGCCAGACGGTCGAAGCCGCCTGGCACATCGCCCGCCACACCGCCGCCGATCCGGCCGCCGGCCTGCCCGACGCCGACCAACTGGCCACGGAATTCCCCGACCTGGACCTGCACCACGCCTGGACGGTGTCCACCGAGGAAGCCGCCGAACTCGCCTTGCGCGCCGAACGCGCGGCGCGTGACGTCGATCCGCGCATCACCAATACGGATGGCGCCACCGTGGGCACCTACGAAGGCCAGTTCGTCATGGGCAACAGCCGTGGCTTTATGGGCGGCTACCCGTATTCGCGCCACAGCCTGTCCGTGGCGCCTATCGCCGGCCGGGGCAACGGCATGCAGCGCGACTACTGGTACACGTCCGAACGCGATCCGGCCAACCTGGCATCGCCCGAAGCCATCGGCCGCTACGCCGCCGAACGCACGTTGTCGCGCCTGTCGGCCCGCCGCATTCGCACCGGCAAGTTCCCGGTCCTGTTCGAAGCGCCCCTGGCGCTGGGCCTGGTCGGCGCGCTGACGCAAGCCGTCAACGGCGGGGCGCTGTATCGCAAGGCCAGCTTTCTGCTGGACGCGCTGGGCAAGCCCATTTTCCCCAAGCACATCAACCTGACCGAAGACCCGCACATCCCCGGCGCGATGGGCAGTTCGCCGTTTGACGACGAAGGCGTGCGCACCCGCCGCCGCAACGTCGTGTCGGCCGGCGTGCTGGAAGGCTACTTCCTGTCCAGCTACACCGCGCGCAAGTTGGGCATGGCCACCACCGGCAACGCCGGCGGCTCGCACAACCTGGTGTTCAGCTCCACCCTGACCAAGCGCGGCGACGATTTCGAAGCCATGCTCAAGAAGATGGGCACGGGGTTCCTGGTCACCGAGCTGATCGGTCAGGGCGTCAACTACGTCACCGGCGATTACTCGCGCGGTGCGTTTGGCTACTGGGTGGAAAACGGCAAGATCCAGCACGCGGTGCAGGAAATCACCATCGCCGGCAATCTGGCCGACATGTTCCAGCAGATCGTTGCCGTGGGCGCGGACACCATTTCGCGCGGCACGAAGACCACCGGCTCGATCCTGATCGAGCAAATGGCCATCGCCGGCACCTGAGCCATGAGCGCGCTCGCGGGCGCGCTCATCCATCCTGCCGAATGCATTGGGATGGGGGCCGCGCGGCTGGGGAATTCCTCTAGCGCCCGGCACGGCCTCACCGTGTAATATCCGGCGGGTATTGCTCGACGTACCCCGAAGCTGCTGAGGAGCATTGCGATGCAACGACGTTCATTCTTGAAGCATGCCGGACTGGGCGCCGTTGCAACCGGCGCCGCCGTCAGCGCGCCTGCGTTCGCGCAAGACATGCCGTCCTTGAGCTGGCGCCTTGCCTCTGCATTTCCCAGCGCGCTGGACTTGCGCATCGGCGCAGGCGAACAGTTTTGCAAGTTCGTCACGGAATCCACCGGCGGCAAGTTCAATATCCGTCATTTCCCGGAAGGCGAAATCGTACCGGCTACCGACTTGCTTGAAGCCGTCTCCACCAACAAGGTGGAATGCGGACACGGCTCGTCGCGCGCCTATCACGCCAAGAACCCCGCCTTTTGCTTCGATGCCGCCGTGCCCTTCGGGCTGACGGCGCGCCAGATGAATGCCTGGATGAGCGAGGGCGACGGCCTGCGCCTGACCCGCGAACTGTTCAAACCCGAAAAGATCATCAACTTCCCGCTGGGCAATACCGGCGCCCAGATGGGCGGCTGGTACACGCGGGAAATCAAGCGCCAGGCTGACCTGAAAGACCTGAAGATGCGCGTCTCCGGCCTTGGCGCCGACGTGCTGGCCCGGCTGGGCGTAGCGCCGCAGCCGGTCACCCAGGTGCCGCTTGCCGAGGCCTTCGACAAAGAAGGGCTGCAAGCCATCGCGGGGGCGGGCGCCTATGACGACGCCAAGCTGGGCTTCAATAAAGTAGCTAAGTATTACTACGGACCCGGGTGGTGGGTGCCCGGCGAGCAGCTGTCGCTATATATCAATGACGACGCCTGGAACAAGCTGCCCAAGCATTACCAGTCCATCGTGCAGGCTGCCGCCTTGGCCGCTCATGTGTCGCTGACCGCCCGCTACGACGCGCGCAACCCCTCAGCGCTGGCGCAACTGGCGGCAAGCGGCGTGCAAGTGCGCGCTTTTCCGCGATCCATCATGGACGTGGCATTCGAGGCCACGCAGCAGGTCTACAAGGACTTGTCGGCCAAAGACCCGAAATTCAAGGCAATACACGACAGTTACATGGGCTTTCGCGACAGCGAAATGCCGTGGGTCCGCCTGACCGAAAACGCTTACGGCCAGTACGTGGCCGTGGCGTTGTCGGGACGGTAGAAGGAGGGCGCCGGACGCCGAATGGCATTCGGTGCAAAGTAGGGTTTTTGCTAGTAATAGCGCATTTTTTACAAAAAAATGGGCGGTTTTCGGGCTTTTCTCGAACCACATTCGAGTTTCGGCCTGATACAAAGGAGTAATATCCCGGGTCTTGACGCGCAATCATGGCGCCTTTAGGCGGCATATGACGTCAATCCGGCGGGATTACACCAGCCCGGATTACCAATATTCCGAGACAGACTTTAAGGTGGTATCAACCATGCAATCCAAGACCAAGAAGCTGCTGGCTGCGCTGATCGCCGCTGGTATCGTCCCGGCTGCGCACGCGGCTGACATCAAGCTGGGCGTGGCAGAAGCCCTGTCCGGCGGCGCCGCCCAGTACGGCGTGTCGATCCGTAATGGTTTCCAGCTTGCCGCTGATGAAATCAACGCTGCGGGTGGCATCAACGGCAACAAGCTGGTGCTGGTTGTCGAAGACGAACAAGGCAAGAAAGAAGAAGCCATCAACGTCTTCAAGAAACTGATTTTCAAAGACAACGTCCTGATGGTCTTTGGCCCGACGCTGTCCAACTCGGCCCAAGCCGCTGACCCGATCGCGCAAGCGGCCAAGACGGTCGCCTTCGGCACGTCCAACACCGCCGATGGCATCACCTCCATCGGCAACTACGTGTTCCGCAACTCGGTCACCGAAGCCGACGTGCTGCCGGCCACGATTTCCACCGTCAAGGCAAAGACCGGCCTGAAGAACGTGGCCGTGCTTTACGGTAACGACGACGTCTTCACCAAGAGCGGCTACGACAACTTCAAGAAGGCCCTGGAAGACCAGAAGATCCCGGTCACCACGACCGAAACGTTCGCCAAGGGCGACGTGGACTTCAAGGCCCAGCTGACCAAGATCAAGGGCACCAACCCCGACGCCATCGTGCTGTCCGCACTGCTGGCCGAAGGCGCCCCGATCATGGTGCAAGCGCGCCAACTGGGCCTGAACGTGCCGGTCATCGGCGGCAACGGCATGAACTCGGTCAAGATTTTCGACCTGGCCCCTGGCGGCGCATCGAACAATCTGTGGATCGGCAGCCCGTGGTCGATCGAGAACAAGGCCCCCGAGAACGTCAAGTTCATCGACGCCTACAAGGCCAAGTTCAACGGTTCGCCGGACCAGTTCGCGGCTCAGTCGTATGACGCCATGTACATCGTGGCCCAGGCACTGAAGAACACCAAGATCACCGGCGAATTGCCCAAAGACCGTGCCGCGCTGCGCGACGCGCTGCCGTCCGTGACCTGGACCGGCGCCACCGGCGCGTTCAAGTTCCGCCAAGCCAACGACCGCGCCGGCAAGCCCGCCGGCTACGACGCCGACCAGGCGCCGATCGTCAGCGTGACCAAGGACGGCAAGTACGTCATCGAAAAGTAAGCGCTACGCATCCCCGCGCGGGGGGATGCGCCTTGCGGGCAGCCCACAGGC
>NZ_JCBAMR010000072.1:0-9561 GCF_059760425.1 Achromobacter sp. RT286_PF | reverse complement strand
GCGCGATGCAGGGTGGGAAGAGCCAGCCGTGCACAGCGACGATGCCCTGCCGATCAATGGCATCGGCTGATCCGTCCGCCCCCAACCTGGGCGGTGCGGCAAAGAAAAGGCCCCCATCCGGGGGCCTTGGGCATTACCGGCCGGCGCGCATGGCACCGGCCGAGATCGCCTGATTACATCTTGTCCTTCAGCACGCTCAGCAGGCGCTGGGCGGTAGCGCTGCTGTCGCGCGCACCGTTGGCGTCCAGCACCGTCACCGTGGTCTGGTCACCCGTGGCGGCCAGGTGGATGCGGAACTGCGGCGCTCCGGCCTTCTTGTCGCCCGAGAACATGCGGCTGAAGAAGCCCGGCTGCTCGTTCTTTTCGCCGGTGTCGGTATCGACGTAGCGCACGAAGTAGTCGCCCGTGGAGCGGTCGCGGTCGTCGACGGCAAAGCCGCCGCCGTCCAGGGCCACGCCGACACGGCGCCAAGCGCGGTCGAACGATTCAGCCACCAGCAACGAGGCGCCTTGGGAACGGACGTCTTCCTGCACGGCCGGCTTTTGCGGCGAGGCTTCGGCCTGCTGCACCAGCTTGCGGGCGTTGTCCACGTCGGAACCCAGGTAGACCATCATGCGCGCCAGCATGGCGGCGTTCAGGCCCGGATCTTCCTTGCCGTTCTGCCACTGCACCTGGCCGCCGTCGGAACCGACGCGCTTTTCAAGCATCTGGCGATGGCTGACGTAGACCTCGGTGTGGCCGTTCACGCGTTCGACGCGGGTACGGAATTTTTCACGTTCGCCGCTATCCCAGGCCGATTCCAGCACGGCGCCCAATGCCTGGCGCAACCAGCTTTCCGGAATCTTGGCGCGGTTTTCCGCCCAGTCGGTTTCGATCAGGCCGGCCGACGGGTTGTTGCTGGCCACGGTGAAGCCGTTTTCGGTCCAGAAGTCGACCAGACGCGGAAAGACGTCTTCCGGCGCGCGATCAACGACGAGCCAGCGCAGGTCGCCGTCGCGTTCGACACGCATGTCCTGGCGGCCGGGCAGCACGTTGCTGGTCTTGGGCGCGGTGGCTTGCGCCTGGCCCTGCTGCTGAAACTGCGAGTACGTCGTCGAGCCCGAAGCGGGCGCGCGATAACGCGGGTCGCTGTTGGCCTGAGTCAGATCCGGCGGGATGCTCAGAGGCTCTCCACGCTGGGTGACGGCGCTCTTGTAGTTGACGGATTCTTCATTGCCCAGGAATTGATTGACCTCGCTGCAGCCGGCCAATAACACCAGAGACATCAATGCCGACAAACCGGCATGACGTTTGTTCATACGTATCCTCACGATATTTAGAGCAGACCCGTTTCCTGGAGCGCGCGACGCACGACTTCGTGGTTCTGCGTACCCAGTTCAACCAGCGGAAGCCGGTAGCCCAGTGCGCTGCGGCCCATTTCGGCCAGCGCCCACTTGACGGGGATGGGATTGGCTTCAACAAACAAAGCCTTGTTCAGACGCGCCAGATAGGCATTAAGTTCACGCACCTTGGGCACGTCGCCCGCCAATGCGGCGGCACAGAGGTCGCGCATGAGCTTGGGCGCCACGTTGGCGGTCACGGAGATATTGCCGCGCGCGCCCAGCAGGATCAGGGCGGCGGCAGTGGGGTCGTCGCCGCTGAAAACCTGGAACGTGTCCGGCGCTTCACGCAGCAGCAGGCCGCCGCGCGCGATGTCGCCGGTGGCGTCCTTGATGCCGATGATGCCGGGCACCTGCGCCAGGCGCAGGACCGTTTCATTGGTCATGTCGGCCACGGTGCGGCCGGGCACGTTGTACAGGATGGTCGGCAGGTCGACGGCTTCCGCGATCGCGCGGAAGTGACGGTACAAGCCCTCTTGCGAGGGCTTGTTGTAGTAAGGAACGACCGACAGGCCGGCCTGCGCGCCCACGGCCTTGGCGTGGTTGGTCAGGTGGATGGCTTCGTCGGTGGAGTTGGCGCCCACGCCGGCGATGACCGGGATGCGGCCCGCGGCATGTTCCACCGCTACGCGAATCAGCTCCGCGTGTTCTTCCATGGAAACCGTGGGCGACTCCCCGGTGGTGCCCACCACCACGAGTGCGTCGGTTCCTTCCTGGACGTGCCAGTCGATCAATGACCGGTAGGCAGCGTAGTCCAGGCTGCCGTCGGGCTGCATGGGAGTGACCAGGGCCACCAAGCTGCCCTGGAAATTAACGCCTGCGGCGGATGCAGGGGATGCCATAAATGTAGGGCTCCAACGCCCCGCGGCAGGATGCCCCAGGGCCAGAATCAAAGAAACCGCTGAGTTTAACGGATATTGGATGAAATCCTACAGAAACCACTGGACGATAGTCGTTCCAAGTTCATACACCGGGCGCATCAAAAGCCATAGCACATCCGTGACCAGCAGGACGATCACGATGACCAGCCCATACGGCTCTATTTTTGAGTATTGCCAGGCCAGACGGTTCGGCAGCAGGCTGAACAGGATACGTCCCCCATCCAGCGGCAGGATGGGCAGCAGGTTCAGCGCCATCAGCACCAGGTTGATGTTCACGCCCGCCACGCCCATCTGGAACCAGAACGATTCCTGCATGCCGGATTCCAGCATCAGCCGCAGCGAAAAGGCCCACAAAATCGCCATGAAAAGGTTGGCGGCGGGACCGGCCAGCGCCACCCAGAGCATGTCGCGCTTGGGGCGGCGCAGGCGCCCGAAATCCACCGGCACGGGCTTGGCCCAGCCGAACAACATGCCGGGGCTGCCCAGCAGTTTGGACGCCAGAAGAATTGCCATCGGCACCAGCAGCGTGCCGATCGGATCGATGTGCCGGGCGGGATTCAGGCTGACACGGCCGGCTTCATAGGCCGTGGGGTCGCCGAACATGCGAGCCACGTAACCGTGCGCGGCCTCGTGCAGCGTGATGGCGAAAATGACCGGTATCGCGTAGACCGCAATGGTTTGGATGATGTCGTTCATGGCGAACCGGATTGTAGATGAGCCGCGTGCCGGCGGGGGCCGGCACGCAAGGGCAAAACAGTAAAAGGGGAATCAGGCAAGGCCAAGCGTGGCCGGGTCGCCGCGGCCCACGCGCACCACGACGGGATCGTCGCTGGTGAGGTCAATGACGGTGGTGGGGGACTGCGCGCACGCGCCGGCGTCGATGATGGCGGCCAGCTGATGGTCGTAGCGTTCGCGGATGGCCTCGGCGTCGTTCAGGGCCTCGGTTTCGTCCTTGGGGATCAACGTGGTGGACAACAGCGGCGCGCCGACTTGCTCGAGCAGGCCGAGCATCACGGCGTGATCGGGCACGCGTATGCCGATCGTCTTGCGCGACGGATGCGAGACGCGTCGCGGCACTTCCTTGGTGGCTTCCAGAATGAAGGTCCACGGACCCGGCGTGGCGGCCTTCAGCAAGCGATATTGCTTGTTGTCGACGCGCGCGAAATGGCCGATTTCAGCCAGGTCGCGGCACAGCAAAGTCAGGTGATGTCTTTCGTCCAGACCGCGTAGCCGGCGCAAGCCGTCCGCGGCGTCCTTGTCGTCCAGCCGTGCGACAACGGCGTAGCTGGAATCGGTGGGTACGGCCACAAGGCCCCCATCGTTCAGCCATTGGGCTGCCTGCTTGAGCAGGCGAGGTTGAGGATTCGCAGGATGAATAGATAAATACAGAGCCATGGGTTTATCCTAACACTCTTGAATGCCGCCCAGTAAAGCGCGGCGATGCAAAATGGCGGGAACGCCGACCCGCCCGGAGAAACAGTATGCGCCTCGATGACTCGCGCGAAAGCGACAATGTGGAAGACCGACGTGCCAGCGGTCCCCGTATCGGCGGTCGTGGAACCATCGGCATCGGTACGATAGTACTTGCCTTGGTGGCCATGTATTTTGGCGTCGACCCCAGCGTCGTCCTGCAAATGGCCGAAGGCCCGACCACCACGCAAGAAGCCCCCGCGACCAAGCCTCCCGTCAACGACCCGCAAGCGCGCTTCGTGGCCAAGGTGCTTGGCGAAACCGAAGACACCTGGGCCGCCGTCTTTCAAAAGGATTTGAACCGCCAATACGTCGCGCCCAAGCTGGTGCTGTTTCGCGGCGCAACGCCCACGGCGTGCGGCACGGGCCAATCGGCGATGGGCCCCTTCTACTGCCCCGGCGACAGCAAGGTGTATATCGACCTGGCGTTCTTCGATGAACTGCAAAACCGCTTCAAGGCCCCAGGCGATTTCGCGCAAGCCTATGTGATCGCGCACGAAGTCGGCCACCACGTGCAGCACCTGCTGGGCATTTCGGATCAGGTCGACCAGCTGCGCCGCCGCAACCCCTCGCAGGCCAACGCCCTGTCGGTACGCATGGAGTTGCAAGCCGACTGCTTTGCCGGCTTGTGGGCGCAGCGGGCCAACGCGGCGCGCAACATCCTGGAAGGCGGCGACGTCGAAGAGGCGCTGGGCGCGGCCACCGCCATCGGCGACGACCGCTTGCAAAAGCAGGCGCAGGGCTATGCCGTGCCCGACTCCTTCACCCATGGCTCGTCGGCCCAGCGCGTGCGCTGGTTCAAGCGCGGCCTGGAAAGCGGCAGCATCAAGCAGTGCGACACCTTCGGGGCCAGCGCGCTGTAGCCAGGCGCTGAAACCGGGCATCGCGCCCGGCACGCAAGCTGTATATCCATACAGCTTGCGGGTTTGCACTGACTCCATCTTGTAAGATTACGCCCCCTCGCCCTGTTTGCACGCACGCATTGCCTGCGCCGCGACGCAAGCGGCAGAGCGCATTGGTAGCGCAATTCAAAGACCCTAGATTCGTTTTATGGCCAACAAGTTCGAACCGTTAATTACCGTTGATGAGGTGCAAGAGATTCTTGCCGAACCCAAGGAAACCGTAAAACCGATCTCCTGGATCCCCAAGCCCGCGGCCAACAACATCCAGTGGATGGAGTTCGCAAGCCCATGCAAGGTCAAGGGCGACGCGCGCGATGACGTGATCTTTCGCGTGACCTATCGCGGCGCGCGTACCGTCGTGCACGGCCAAGCCACGATCTTCCTTACTGAAGCGTTTTGCGCCAGCCTGTTCGTCGGCCCGCATCGCGTGTTCGGCGTCGATACCGATGACTCGTTCCATACCAGCCTGGTCGGCGAAGGCCGCCCGCATTTTCGCAAGCCGCTTGCGGACCGCAGCCACGAACATATCTGGGTGGACGAAGGCGAAGGCTATGCCGAGCCCATCGTGCCTGCCCTGCACACCATCGGCGCGCTGATGCAGTATTTCCTGCCGCGCGCGAACCTCACGCTAGTTGGCGGTTTTGCGCATCCCCTTAAAGGCCGCCAAATCGAACTGATCCTATGAGCAATTTTCTGGAAGCCTCCGGCTGGACCGTCCTGCCGGCCGGTGAACACGCCATACGCGCCGTCGCCCCGATGACGTTGGGGCTGGATGGCCAGCACGCTGCCTTCTTCATCGCGCACCCGGACGACGCCACGTTCTACCTGACCGACGCCTGTGAGACCTCGATGCACGCGTCCAGCTACGGCATCGAAATCGGCCCCAAGCGCATCGACATGCTGAATGAAACGCCCGGCGTCAGCCTGGCGCATTTCGACCGCGACGGCGCCATTGTGGCGACCGGCCCGAACGAGCAATTGCAGGAAGCGTTGTGGGATGCGGTGAAGCTGGCGATGGCGCTGTCGTTCCAATGCGCCAAGTGGATGCCCCGCTTCAGCCAGTTGCGCTTTCGTGCTCAGGTCGGCCGCGCGCTGGCCGAGGGCGTGGGCGTGAATCGCATGGTCAAGGGCGCACGCGCCAAGGGCAGCAGCGGCCACACCGCCGACTTCGCTTTCGCCGTGCGCGCCGCTGGCAGCACGGCGCTGACCTATATCGAGCCGATTGCACTGAAGGCCGGCAAGAAAATGGACTGGACGCAGGTCTATCAAACCCACGGCAAGATGTCGGACGTAAAGATGGCTGACGCGCGCAATTCGCGCATGGTCATCCTGGAAGACGGCGCCACGGCCGAAGAGTTCAAGAAGGCCGTGACCATCCTGGAGCAGTCCGCAACGGTGCAGACGCTGGCCAAGACGCGCGATTGGCGGGAAGTCTTTTCCGGCTAGGACGGCATGTTCGTCAGGCCGTCGACGATTTCGCGGCCATGCGTAATGGCCGCGTGCACGGCTTCGCGGGGGCTATAGACGAATCCGCCGTCCGCAAAGCGCGGAACCGGGTATTCGTCGCCACCTTCAAGCACGGCGCCGGCCTGAACCACCATGACCGATGCAATGAATACGGGGCCGCTTTGCAACGCTGAAATGTCAGCGTCCTCGCCCCGGGACACCTTGGCCGTGAGCCGGTATCCCTTGTAGATCAAATTGTTCTGATGCACTTTCGGATGCCCTCGTTCTGCGAATCAGCATACCCCGGCATTGATGACAGTCCGGATATGTTTTGTAACCTCGGCAGCCAATAGAAACATTGTTGCAGAGCAATAATTGCGTCCCCGTTTCTGCGGCAGCGGTCGAAGAATTGACGGGATCGGCGCAACGGCAAGCGGGGCGCGGGTTTTGAAAGGGCGGCGCTTTTGCGTGCCGCCCCCCGGCAAAGCCATTACGGGGATTACCCTAGGTCGTGTTGCGAAATCGCCTCTTTGGCCGAAATCATGCCCGTCAGCCGCATGTATTCCGGCAGCGCCCAGCCGCGTCCCAGCAGGATCATGCGGGTGTGCAAGTCTTCCTGCACGCGCTGCGAAACGGCCTTGCCCAGGTAGCTAAGCTGCTTTTTGCGCAGGTCTACAAACCCCAGCTCGTAGTCCCGCGCCAGCCCCATCCACAGGCGATGCGCCCCCACCGACTGGCGGGCGCCGCTGATGATGCACAGGCCCGCATCCAGCGCCCAGCGGTACACGGCGGTGGCCAGACCCATTCCCTGGTACGCCGGCGCGTACTTTGAATGCGGCGCGCGCACGTAGGGGTCGGCCCGCTTGCCCACTTCGATCAGCCGGTTGAAGACGGTATAGCCGGCCACGCGGTCGCGCCGCGTATCCACCACGTACACGTAGTACTCGCCGTCCGCTTCGCGATAACGCAGCATCAGGCCGGGAATGTCGGTATGCACCTCCGGCAACGCATACAGGCGGTCCGACGGCCGCTGCATCCGTTGATGAATGGCGTCCAGTTCGTTCTGGACTTCCTGGGGAGCGTGATTGACGTCGATGCGTAGCTCCGAGATCAAGCGGGCGGGAAAGCAGATTGCGCGCAGCGCCAGGGTAGGCAAGGCCACCTCCTGAAAAACGTTGATAAGACTAATGGGAAAAAAAGGTCGGGGGAATAATGTTCAACACGGCTTGAAGACGGGGCGCTTCACACGCCAGGCCCCGTCCTCGGCCGACGAAAAAAAAGCCGCATTCGCGGCGGGAATGGCTGTGTTCAAAGCACCGCCTTCGAGCGGTGCGAATCGAGCGGGACGTGCGCGATGCAAGCGATGGATGGCGCGGAAATGAAGATGTCAAAGACATCGCCGCTGACCGCGCCATTACCTTCCGATCAAGCCGCCGCATGCGCGTTCCCCTGCATCAGGCCGTCGTCCGCATCCGCGTCGGGCATGCCGAAGAACGCCGGAAATTGCCGTGCGCCCTTGCGCGTGACGGACAGCGCGCGCGAGTCCAGGTCCTTGGTGATCCAGCCGCGCTGCATCAGGGCGTCCAGCAGCGCCGCGCCCAGCGCGCCGCCCAGGTGGGATCGACGCTCGCTCCAGTCCAGGCAAGCGCAGGCGAAACGCCGGCGGCGCTGGCGTGCCTGGGCAACGTCAACGCCAATCTGCGCCATCGACGCTTCGCCCAGCGGCGTCAGCACGTAATCGCGGCCGTCCTGGGCCAGCCATTGGCGGGCCACCATGGCGTCATGGACGCGCACGGCCAGCGTGCCCGCCATGTGGTCGTAGCAGGTGCGCGCGTCACGCAGCGCGGTCGGCGTGTTGGGCTTGAACGGCACGCGGTCGGCGCCGGCCACCACCAGCAGGGCCTCAAGCGCGTGCCCCACTTCCCCATTGGCCAGCCGATAGTAGCGATGCTTGCCCTGCACGGCCATGTCGACCAGGCCCTGTTCACGCAGGCGCTGGAAATGGCTGCTGGCGGTGGATGCGCCGATATCCGCGGCGGCGGCCAGTTCGGTGGCGGTACGCGCGCGCCCATCCAGCAACAGGCACAGCATGCGGGCGCGGGCGGGGTCGGCAATGGCGCCGGCCACCGCGGAAAGATTGATGTCGGCGAACTTGGATTCCATGATTCGCTGTGGACCAAAGTGTTGTGTGCAAGGCGTAAGCATACTGCGCCCTATCGCAACATGACATCCTGACAAATCAGAAAAGCCATGCCCAAGTCTTCTTCGTTCTTCGGTTGGAAAGTGCTTGCCGCCACCTTTGTGCTGGCCGTCTTCGGGTGGGGCGTTGGCTTTTACGGGCCGCCCGTGTTCCTGCACGCCGTGGTGCAACGCACCGGCTGGAGCGTGGCGCTGGTGTCCGGCGCGGTCACGCTGCACTTTCTTAGCGGCACGATCGTGGTTGCCAACCTGCCGCGCCTGTACCGCCGCGTCGGCGTGGCGCGGGCCACGTTCGGCGGCGCGGTGCTGCTGGCCTTGGGGGTGACCGGGTGGTCGCTGGCCGCATCGCCATGGCAGTTATATGGGGCGGCGGTGCTTAGCGGCATGGGCTGGGTGGCGCTGGGCGCGGCCGCGGTCAATGCGCTGATCGCGCCGTGGTTCGTGCGGCGCCGCCCGTCCGCGCTTGGCATGGCCTATAACGGCGCCAGCGTGGGCGGCATTGTGTTTTCACCACTGTGGGTGTTTTTGATCGCGCAAGCCGGTTTTGCGCAAGCCGCGTTGTGGGTGGGCGTGGCCATGGTCGCGGTCATCGGGGGCTTGTCGCACAAGGTGTTCGCGGTAACCCCACAGCAGCTGGGCCAACTGCCGGACGGCGATAGCGCGGATGCACCCGCGCCGGCGGCGCCCACCGCGTTACCGCGCGTATCGCGCCTGTGGCACGACCGCGCTTTTCTGACGCTTGCCGGGGGTATGGCGTTGGGCCTGTTCGCCCAGATAGGGCTGATCACGCACCTGCTGTCGTTGCTGGCGCCCTTGCTGGGCGCGCAGACGGCCGGTGCGGCGATGGGGCTGGCCACGGTGGCCGCCATCGCCGGGCGCATGCTGGTTGGCGCGCTGATGCCGGCCGGCACCGACCGACGCAAGGTGGCCTGCGCGGCCTATGCCGTGCAAATCTGCGGATCGCTGACGCTGATGCTGGCGGCCGACCATATGTGGGCGGTGTGGCTGGGCGTCATTCTGTTCGGGTCGGGCATCGGCAATGCCACGTCGTTACCGCCGCTGATCGCGCAAACGGAATTCGCCCGCGAAGACAGCCAGCGCGTGGTGCCGCTGATCGTCGCGCTGTCGCAAGGCGCCTATGCCTTCGCGCCCGCGCTGTTCGGCTTGCTGCGCGCCGTGCTCGACGCAAGCGGACACGCCATGGTCGGCTTCCTGGCGGCGGCGGCCCTGTTGCAGGCGGCGGCCATCGCGTGCTTTGCGGCCGGAAGCGGCCATGCGGCGGCG
>NZ_JCBAMR010000071.1:0-9979 GCF_059760425.1 Achromobacter sp. RT286_PF | reverse complement strand
CCATGCGAAAACAACACCCGGGCCGGGGAGGCGCCGGGCCGCCTCACCCGGCGGGCGCGCAGGGCCGCCGCCGTGGGGGTGGCGGCGGCGGTCAAGGACGCTTGGCGCCGCGATCGCGGATTTCGACCGTGCTCCATTGCTCACCCACGCCGCGGATCTCCGGGCGATACATATCTTCCGCCACGGTCGAGGGCACCGCATAGCGGCCCGGCGTCACGACGCGCACCAGATAGAACACGTCGACCTTGCCACGACCCAGGGACACGGCGGCCACGTAACGGTCATCGCGGAACTCACGATGCTTGATGTTGGAATCGGCCATGGCTTCGGCCACGCGGCGCCCGCCAATAGTCCATTCCTGCATCTCGGGGCTTTGCGACAGGTTCAGGTTTTCGACTTCAAAACCCGCCGGCACACGGTCCTCGATCAGCGCATCCGGAATGTTCTGGTTGGCGCTGGCCTGCACCCACACCACCAGCATGTCGCCGCTTTGCAGCGTGCCGCCATCCCAAGGCTTGCCGTCCGGGCGATACCAGCCACGCTTGAGCTGGATCACGTCGTTGCGCGGCTTGGGCGCAACCGTCGGGCTGCCCTGGATGTCGTATTCCAGGAACAAGGACTGCGCACCCGTGTTAAGGATTTGCGTGTTGGCCAGATCGGCCGCGGTCAGGCCGACGGTCTGGTCGGTCTTGCCGCCGTCCAGCGGCTTGCGCACGCCATTGACGGTCAGCGCGGCTTCCCACGGCGTGCCCTTGTCGCCACCGATGGCGCGTGCCGCCATCAACAGCGCCATGCGTTCCTGCGTGGACAGGTACGAACGGTTGCCCAGGCGCGAAGTCAGCTGCGTCAGCAGATTTTCCAGGCGCTCGTGCTTCAGGCCGTACTGGTTGGCCAGCGCGTACGACAAAGCGTAATCGCGCACGCTGCTGCCGTAGTCGCCCAGCCATTCGTCGTAGTAGCCGTTGTAATTGCGACGCGGGAAACCGTATTCGCGCGTCATCGCGGCGTCCAGCGCGGACTTCATGCGCCCTTCGTCGCCCATCAGCTTGAACGCGGCTGCCAGCTGGATCAGGGGCAACGGCGAACGCGCGCGCTCTTGATAGTTGTCGAACAGCTGGCGCACCGTCGACAACGGCGCCTTCTTGTCGCGAGCCAACGCCAGCACGGCGGTCGACAAGCCGGCAAAACGGCGGTGGTCTTCGCGCAGGACGTTGGCATCGCTGCCGTCGATGCGGCCGGCTTCAACGTTGCGGCGCAGATTCACCGACCACGTGCCGAAGGTGTTCGACGTCTGCTGCACTTGCTCCAGCAACCATTGGCGCGAACGGTCCAGCGTGGCTTCGGGCACTTCAAAGCCCTGGTCGCGCGCGTCTTGCAGGAAGCCCACGGCATAGGCCGTCAGCCACACATCGCGCGAGCTGGAACCGCTCCAGAGGTTGTACGAACCTACCGCGTTGCGCATGCCGGACAGGCGGCCGATGGCGCCGGACACCTGCGCGGCGCGTTCCACCTGCGAGTGCGGCTTCAGGCCGAACTGCTTGGCAACGGCGTCATCGATCAACACCCACGGCAAGGCGCGGCTGATGGTCTGTTCGGCGCAGCCATACGGATACGCCAGCAAACCTTCAACCAGCTTGTTCACGTTGAACGGCGGGCGATTCGACACGGTCAGGCTGACCAGCGCCGAATCCGGGTAGTAAGACGACACCCACGAGGCTTGCGCCACGTTGGTTTCACCCGGGTTCAGGCGCAGGCGACGCACCTGGCGTTCGCCTGCGTAGGCCGGCTGCACTTGCAACACCGATTCACGCACGATGTGCACCGGCTTGGCGCCGCCCTGCCCGTCGATGGTCAGGCGCATCAGGCCCAAGCCATACGAACCGGTCGTGGTGGCGTTAAAGCGCAAGGTGGTGCGCTGCTTGTCCTTCAGCGTCACCGTGCGCACGCCGTCCGTAATGGCCAGCGGGTCCAGCGCTTCCAGTTTGATGCTGATCTTTTGCTCGGCGCCGCTCAGGTTGGTCAGGTCCAGCGCAATGGCGGCCTGGTCGCCCGGCGTGATGAAGCGCGGCGTGTTCAATTCGGCGACGATCGGCGCGGCCACCACCATTTCGGTGTCGGTGCTGCCGTAGTTGTCGGCCGTGAACGCCACCGCCATCAGGCGCAAGGTGCCGTTGAAATCGGGCAGGTCCAGCGGGATGTCCGCTTCGCCTTGCGCGTTCAGCGTAACCGGACCCGAGAACAGGTCGACCAGCTTGACCTTCTTGGGCAGGCTCTTGCTGTCGCCGCGCATGGCGGCGTCACCGCCCCACTTCAGCTTGCCCTTGGTGCCGTCCATTTTTTCGATCAGCTTGCCGTACATGTCCAACAGTTCGGGCGCGTAGCGGTGCTTGCCGAAGAAGTAGTCCAGCGGGTCGGGCGTGGCGTACTGGTTGATGTTCAAGATGCCCACGTCCACGGCGGACAGCGTGACCGTGGCTTGCTTGCCCTGCGCGCCGTCGACCTTGACGCGTACCGTCGTCTTGGTTTCGGGCACGGCCTTGGGCGCGGCCGTCAGCTTTACATCCAGCTTGCGATCGGTGCTGGCAATCGGCAGGAATGCCAGGCCCAGCGCACGGGCCGGCGTCACGCGGTCGCCTTCACTGCCCGGGCGGAACACGGCGGCGGCCACGTACAGATCGTGGCGCTTCCAGTCCTTGCTGACCGGGATCTCGACCACGGTGCCCGTTGCCTTCACGGCCACCCAGGTGGACCACAACATGCGGTCGCCTTCGACGGTGACCAGCGCCTGGCCGTCGTGCGGCGGCGTCAAGGTGACCTTGACGGTGTCGCCCGGCTTGGCCGGCACGCCTTCCAGCTTCATCTGCACGCGATCGGGGCGGTTGCCCATCGCGTCGGCGTCCTGCGCGTTCCAGCCGGCATAGAAGCGGTAGCGCATCGTCTCGCCCGTTTCCGGGTCGGCGATTTCAAGGCGGTAACGGCCCCACTTGACCGGCACGGTCAGCTGGGCGCGATCGTTCAGCGCCACTTCGCGCGAATCGATCAGTTCTTCGGTTTCGGTGTAGCCGCTGTTCCAGCCGCGCTGGTCGTCAAAGCGCCAATAGTATTGGCGCTCTTCGCGGAACAAACGCATCTGGGCCTGAGCCAGGGGCTGGATCTCGCCCTGGGCGTTGACGCGGATCACTTCGAATCCGGCGGGTGCGCTCTCGCGCGCCACGTCGCTATCGAACTGGGGCCGCACGGCGATCAGTTTGTCGGCGGGCCAGACGCTGCGCTCGATGGAACGCACCACCGGGCGGCCGCCCGATTCCAGCAGACTGGCCGACACGCGCACCTTCATGGGCGAATGCGTGCCTGCCGCGTTGGGGTTGACGCTGATCTGAGCAGCACCCTTGTCGTCCAGCGCCTCTTCGGGCAGTTCGCCAAACGTGCGGCGCGTGTCATCGGCGACGTCGCCGAAGATGAAGCCGGGCCATTTCTGGGCCTGCGCGAATCGGTCGCGCTTGACCTGGAAGGTGGACAGCAGGCGGTTGCCGGCGGCGGGTGCGCCGTAAAGGTAATCGCCCTGCACATCGACAAGCAGTTCCTCGTCCGGCGACAGCACCTCTTGCTCAGAGGTCAGCGCCATCTTCATACGTTCAGGCAGGAATTCCTCGACCTGGAACTTCCACGACGCATCAGGCGCGCGCGAGGCCGGATCAACACGCAGCTCCAGCAGCCACGAGCCGGTCTGCGCATCCAGCGGCAATTCGATTGCGCGCTCGACATAGCCGACCAGATCCTTCTTGGGCTGCCACAGCGTGTTCTGCACCACGCGGCCATCGGGACGCTTGATGGTGGCCGTCAGCGGCGCGGGCGTCAGCATGCGGCCGTCCAGGTCGCGCGGCAGCACCGACACGTTGAACGTTTCGCCAGGGCGATACAGGTTGCGGCCGGCGTAAATGAACAAGTTATTCGGGCGCGACACATGGCCGCCCGTATCGAACTCCGACAGATCCAGCGCCGGCTCGGCCAATGCCAATACCGTCATTTCCTTGTCGCGCGATGCACGGATGACGCGCGCGTTGGTGAAGCTGCCATCAAAGCGCACATGACCTTGCCCATCGGCGGCGGCCTTGGCCAGCGTCTTGCCGGCGCCGTCGACCAGTTCAAAGACCGCGCCGGAGATGGCCTGGCCGGACTTCAGCGACACGGAATAGGCTTCCACGCGGTCGCTGTAGCGGCGCGCGTGCAGGCCGATATCGCTGACGTAGAAGTACGTGACCTGGTATTCGTAGCGGAAACGGCCGGGCTGGCTCATGACCGCGATATAGATGCCGGGCTCTTGCAGTTCCTTCACGCCTTCAACGGGCAGGAAGGTAACGTGGCGGCGGTTGGGTTTATCGTCGGTAATGAATCGGCCTTGATAGACGCTGGTGGTCAGCGAATTCAGGCGGTCCAGATCCCAGTTGCTGACCGAACCCTTCAGGCCACGGTTGTCGGAATAGCGCCAACTGTCTTCTTCGTTGTAGCCGCCCTCTTCTTCGTCATCGGACGCCTGCGCGGTGTTGCGGCCAATGCCCAGCACCGTTTCGAACAGTTCCGGCACGCGGTCGGGCGCGACACGCAGGAATTGCACGTCCACTTCCGGCACGTTGACGGTAGCCACGGGCAAACCGCCGTTCTGGCCGGCCGGCAGCACCACGCCACGGCTGGCGAAATAGAACGACGGCGGCATCGCCTGCGTGTTCACTTCGCAGTTGGACGATTGCGCCAGCACGACCTTGTCACCCACGCCCGGCAAACCGGAGCGCACGGTGATGGCGTACTTGCGTTGCGGCTGGATATACGGGAAATACACCATGCGCGGGTTGTCACCCACAATCCAGCTGCCTTTGACGATCTTGCCTTGCGGGGCGGAGTCGCCCGGCTTCACCGAGGCGGGCTGGTCGCCGGCGTTGGAGGCCGTTTCGCTGTCCTGGTCGGCTTTGCCCGACGAGGCGCCCAGATCGGTGACCTGCAGGAAGTCATCCAGCTTGCCCTTGGCATCCACCGGCTGGGTGAACGTGACGGACAACGACAGCGCGTCGTTATATTGGCGTGGTTGGCAGGTCAGTGCGGCGAACGGATCGGGCGCGCCGACCGTGGCGCTGGCGCCCAGCGTGGGTTTTGCCTCGCCCGGCGGGGCCGCCGCGGGGCTTTGAGCCGGGGCGGACACCGCAGGGGCCGCACCCGGAGCCGCAGCCTGCTTGTCCTTGCCCATCCACCAGCCCACGCCTATGGCGCCGGCCAACACCACAACGCCGGCAACCGCCAGCCAGGTCTTACTAACCTTTCCACTCACGGCAAACCCCTCCGCCTACTCGAATACAACGCTCCTTAGCGGCGGAGCTGCCGACCATCCGGATCCGCGCGCTTCCCCAAACGCGGACATTGCCGTGCCATTGGCGCACAGCAGAACGCCGCCTTCGAGGGCGGCGTCTTCATACTTGGTATTAAACGGGTTCCATCACACATTGCAGCGGGTGCTGGCGCGCCCGCGCATACTGTCCTACCTGGGCGATGCGGGTGGCGGCGAGGTCACGGGGGTACACCCCGCAAACTCCGCGCCCTTCGTGATGCACTTGCAACATGATCCGCGTGGCCTCTTCATGATTTTTATTGAAGAATTTTTGCAGGACTTTCACGACGAATTCCATCGGCGTGTAGTCATCGTTCAACAGCAGAACCTGATACATCGGAGGCGGCGCGGCGCGTGCCGGTGCCTTCTCGACGGCCAAATCATGCTGGGTATCCAAGGTAGAACTCATAGGGCGGCTATTCTATTTAAACTGGGGACGCCTAACGTGCAACTTACTTAAAATTACACGCTGAAATACGTAGTTTCCATACTTGACGACACAAAGAAAAGCGGCGCATTATCACCGCATTCTGGGGTTTTCAACTCATCGAAAATCTGCCAGGAAGCCGGAGGGGGGGACAGAGGTCTAGACCGCGATGCCCTTCTGTCAACATACGATTCAATGAGGCAGTCCGCATGTCTGATACGACCGCAACCGCCGTCCAAGGGGACAATCCCAAATCGACGGGTACCGTCAAATGGTTCAACGATGCAAAGGGGTTTGGCTTCATTACGCCCGACGACGGCGGTGAAGATCTGTTCGCCCACTTCTCGTCCATACAGATGAATGGTTTTAAAACCCTGAAGGAAGGCCAGAAAGTGGCTTTCGAAATCATCCAGGGGCCTAAGGGCAAGCAGGCGCTTAATATCACGGCCGCCTAAACTACCCTATAAAGTGCAGCGGTAAGGTTGCACCATTATCCAGGCGGGGCTTTCGGGCCCCGCCTTGTTATTTTCTTTTTACTGCGCCAGTCATGCTGAAGAATGCGAAGTTATTACCTGCCACTCCTACGTTGTTCAAGACGGCGTTCATAAAACCCGCATTCCTTAAAGCCGTATCGGCGGCACTGGCCAGCGCGGCATTGATGCTGGGCTCGGGCGCCCATGCGCAAACCGGGCCGCAACCGCCCTTGCCCACCACGCAACTGTCAGCCGGCATCCATATTATCCGCGCCGAAGTTGCCAACACCGACGCCACGCGCCAGGCCGGCCTGATGTTCCGCAAAGAGCTGCCAGGCAACGACGGCATGCTGTTCGTCTTCGAGCGGCCCGACGTGCAGTGCTTCTGGATGCGCAACACGCTTTTGCCGCTCTCGATAGCCTTTATCGCCGACGACGGCACGATCGTCAACATCGACGACATGGCGCCGCAGACCGAAGACCCGCATTGCGCCCGCAAGCCCGTGCGCTACGCCCTGGAAATGACCCAAGGTTGGTTCGACGAGCATGGCATCAAGGCGGGCCGGAAAATAGACGGTCTGCCCTGAGCCGGGCGCCCCGGGGCGCCAGTGCGCCAGTCGGATGTAGAAAGGGAGCCCCGAGAGGCTCCCTTTTTTGATTCCGCCGCGAACCGCGCGGCGGAAAAAACAACACTTCAGGTTGCAGGCTTGAAGCCGCAAGCTCAGACGCGTTCGATGATGAGCGCGATGCCCTGGCCCACGCCGATGCACATCGTGCACAGCGCATAGCGGCCGCCGGTGCGGTGCAGCTGGTTGATCGCGGTGGTAGCCAGGCGGGCGCCGGATGCGCCCAGCGGGTGACCCAGGGCGATTGCGCCGCCGTTGGGGTTCACGCGCGGGTCGTTGTCGGCAATGCCCAGTTGGCGCAGCACGGCCAGGCCCTGCGCGGCAAAGGCTTCGTTCAGCTCGATGACGTCCATCTGGTCCAGCGTCAGGCCGGTCTGGGCCAACACCTTCAGGGTGGCCGGGGCCGGGCCGATACCCATGATGCGCGGCGCGACGCCGGCGGTAGCCATGCCGACCACGCGAGCGCGCGGGGTCAAGCCGTGGCGGGCGGCCGCCTTTTCGTCAGCCAACAGCAGCGCGGCGGCGCCGTCGTTCACGCCCGACGCGTTGCCGGCCGTGACGGTACCGCCTTCGCGGACCACACCCTTGAGCTTGGCCAACGATTCCAGGCTGGTTTCACGCGGATGCTCGTCCTTGGAGACGATGATGGCATCGCCCTTTTTCTGCGCAATCGAAACCGGCACGATTTCGGCGTCGAACACGCCTTCTTTCTGCGCGCGAGCCGTCTTTTGCTGGCTGGCCAGCGCAAACAGGTCTTGGTCTTCGCGGCTGATGTTGAAGTCGTCAGCGACGTTTTCGGCCGTTTCGGGCATCGAATCGACGCCATATTGCGCCTTCATCAGCTTGTTGACGAAGCGCCAGCCGATGGTGGTGTCGAAAATGGCGGCATTGCGCGAGAACGCGCTGTCGGCCTTGCCCATGACGAAGGGCGCGCGGCTCATGCTTTCAACGCCGCCGGCCAGCATCAGCCCGGCTTCGCCGGCGCGGATGGCGCGGGCGGCGGTGCCAATGGCGTCCAGGCCGGAACCGCACAGGCGGTTGACCGTGGCGCCGGGGACTTCGATGGGCAGGCCGGCCAGCAGCGTAGCCATGCGGGCCACGTTGCGGTTGTCTTCACCGGCCTGGTTGGCGCAGCCCATGATGGCGTCGTCCAGTTCTTCCCAGCGCACGCCGGGGTTGCGCGCTACCAGCGCCTTGATGGCGACGGCGGCGAGGTCATCAGGACGCACGCTGGCCAGCGCACCGCCGTAGCGGCCGAAGGGGGTGCGGATCGCATCACAAATAAAGGCATTCACGGTCATGGGAAGCTCGGAGTGAAGTGAAAAATTCGGGATCGGACGATCTTAGCGCACCGCATTTAGCGCCAAGTTGGTGCACACCTGGGGTGTCCGTCTCATGGACAGTGTCCGGTAGGTGTTCACCCTGATCGCCAAGCCGGCCGCAGGCTTTCAGGGCGACGCGGGCTTGGAAGGCGCCGTTGCGGCGCCCGCCCCGGACTGCGCGGCGCGACCCGCCTCGACGATGGCTTGCCGCCGAAAGCGCCCCGCAGCCAGGTGATAGAACGGCTGCGGGCAGAACTGCCGCGACACGCCCGAGGCCAGTAGCGACCCCACCAGCAACCAGAACAACATCGGCTGGCTGCCCGTCATTTCCATGACCACCACGCTGGCCGTCAACGGCGCCTGCGTGGCGGCGGCCAGAAAGGCGGCCATCGACACCAGCACCAGCACACGCTGGTCCACGCCCTCGCCCGCCAGTTCCCAGATGTGTTGGCCGATGCCGGCGCCCGTGGTCAGTGCGGGGGTGAAGATCCCGCCCGGAATGCCCGCCCAATACGACGCGACGGTAGCGGCCAGCTTGGCCAGCCCGAAGCCGACCGGCGCGGTGTCGTTGCCCGACAGCAGATCGGCCGCCACCCCATAGCCCGTGCCGTACACGCTGCCGGCCGTGCACAGGCCAATCACGGCCAGCACCAGACCCATGATGAAAGCCGTCCAGATGGGATGCGCGCGGATCCAGGCGCGCCAGGCCGCGGGCGCCGCGCCTGCCGCGCCCTTGCCCAGCAGCCGCGCAAAAATACCGCCCAACGCGCCGTTGATCGCGCCGCAGATGACAATCCACATCACCATGCCATGGGCCAGCGGCGCACCGCCGAACACGCCGAAATAAGGGTTGTTGCCCTGCACCGCGACCACCAGAAACCCCGCTGCCAGCACGCCGATCAGCACCAGGCGCTGCCAGCGCAGCACCGTGCCTCGGCCCAGCTCTTCAATGGCGAAGATCACGCCGGCAAGCGGCGCGTTGAAGGCGGCGGCAAGGCCGCCGGCCGCGCCGGCCGCGATCAGTTCATTGGCGTGAAAGCCCCGCAGCTTGACGCCACGACGCTTCCAGAAATCCCCCCATGCCAGCATGAGCGCGGCGCCCACCTGCACCGACGGGCCTTCGCGGCCGATCGACGCGCCGGCCAGCATGCCGAAGAACGCCAGGGGAATTTTCCAGAGGGTTTGCGCCAGCGACACCAGGCTGGTCTGGCTGGCCCCCGGCGGCAATGACAGCGCGCCGATGACTTGGGGAATGCCGCTACCGGCCGCGTTGGGCGCAAAGCGCAGCGTCAGCCAGCGCAAGCCGGCCAGGCTGAACGGCAGCACCAGCAAGGCAAGCCAGCCGTTGTGGCCCACCCATTCGCGGTTCCAGTCCAACGCCTTGTCGGCCAGATACGCAAAACCGAGCGACATCAGCGCGACCAGGCCGGCCCCGCCCAACAGCAGTGCCATTTGCAGGCTCTTGCGCGACAGGCGGTTGATCTGACGCACTTTGCGCCGCATCAGGCGGCGGGTGGCGGCGGAGGTCCGGCGGAAAGGTTCAGTCAGGCTCATGGGCTGCTGGCATGCGGCGGAAAGTCGCTAACCTTAACATTCCCACCTGACTCGCAGCCCACAACTTCGCAGCCCGCAACTTCGCCGACCACAACCTCGCCGGCCACAACTTCGCCGGCCACGATTCGGCCGTCCACAGACTTACCGCCCGGGCGCTACCGCGCAATCCCGCGCGGCAGCGCCCGGCGGCTGCTTAGAAC
>NZ_JCBAMR010000070.1:0-14503 GCF_059760425.1 Achromobacter sp. RT286_PF | reverse complement strand
ACCTGGGTCTTGCGCGGCGCAGGCGCAGGCGCGGCCGCCGGGGCGGTTGCGGGCTGCGTCGGCGCTTCGTATTCGTCGTCCGACTCTTGCGTTGCCGGTTCGGCAGCGGCCGGCATCGGCGTGGCCAGGCGCGCGGCAGAGGAGCGAGGGGCAGTCGATGACGGGGTCGATGCGCGGGCGTGGGCCGAGGCGTGGGTGGAAGCTTGCGGCGGCGATTGCGGCGGCGACACGCGCGGCGCGCTTTGCTGCGCGGCAAGTTGACGCGCCGGCACTTCGATGACTTCGCCCGCATTGATCTTGAACACCGCCACGGCTTCCGCCAGGCGTTGGGCCTGCTCTTGCAGCGAGCCCGCCGCAGCGGCCGCTTCTTCTACCAGCGCCGCGTTCTGCTGCGTGACTTCATCCATCTGCGAGACGGCGCGGTTGACCTGGTCGATGCCGCTGGATTGTTCTTCCGATGCGGCCGAGATCTCGCCCATGATGTCCGTCACGCGCTTCACCGAGGCAACGATTTCCTGCATCGTCGCGCCGGCGCGTTCCACCTGCTGCGAACCCGCGCCAACCTTGTTGACGGAGTCTTCGATCAAGCCCTTGATTTCCTTGGCGGCCTGCGCGCTGCGCTGGGCCAGCGAGCGCACCTCGCCCGCCACCACCGCAAAGCCCTTGCCCTGCTCACCCGCGCGCGCCGCTTCCACGGCGGCGTTCAGCGCCAGGATGTTGGTCTGGAACGCGATGCCATCAATGACGGAAACGATTTCCGAGATCTTGCGCGAGCTGGCGGAAATGCCCTGCATCGTGCTGACCACTTCCGACACCGCCGAACCACCGCGCTCCGCCACGTCCGACGCGCTGGCAGCCAATTGATTGGCTTGGCGTGCGTTGTCGGCGTTCTGCTTGACGGTGGACGCCAGTTGCTCCATCGACGCAGCGGTTTCTTCCAGCGAGGCGGCCTGTTGTTCCGTACGGCTGGACAGGTCGGTGTTGCCGGCGGAAATTTCCCGCGCGCCCACGTTGATTTCGTCCACGCCACGGCGCACCGTGGCCACCGTGCGCGTCAGGCTTTCCTGCATGCGCTTGATGGCGGCAAACAGCTGGCCGATTTCATTGGTGCTGCGCACGTCGATACGGCCCGTGAAGTCGCCACCGGAAATCTTGTCGAAGTGCTCGCCCGCCTGATGCAGCGGACGCAGCACGGTGCGGTTGATGAACAGCCAGCAGCCCAGCGCCAACAGCAGCGAAATGGCCAGCAGTGCAATGGTGACCGTGCGCGAGATGCGGTGGTCGACCTCGGCCTGCACCACCAATTCGTCAGTGCGCGCATCGACAAACTGCAAGACGCCATACACGCCTTCGCGGAACGCCGTGTTGGCGGCGCCGCCGGCATCGTTCAGGTCCAGATAATCTTGAATGGCCAGGTTCGCCAGCGCGGCGGACTGGCGCTTGTAGACGTCTTCGAACTGCTTGTAGCCGGCTTCCAGCTTTTGAACCACGGCGTCCGAACCCGGCATGCGGGGGTTTTTGCGGAAGGCGTCCAGCTGTTGGTTGCCCTCCTGCATCAGCGCGTCGGCGCGCTTGGCCTGCGAGGTGGCCTGCTCGGTCTTGCCCTGCTGCATGTCCATCAGCGAATTGGCCAGCAGCAAGCGGCCCCGCAGGAACGCGGCGTAGGCGCGATTGAGCTGGGTCGCCTGATTGGAATAGGCGTCGTTGACCTGTTCCAGCTTGGCGTTGCTGGAATTGAGCCCCATCCACGCCACGCCGTTCGACGCGAACATGGCGGCCGTGAAGAGCAACAGCACCAGGACGATACAGGTGCGGACTTTCAAATTGACAAGCATGAAATACCCGAGCGTTAAGCAGCGTGAAACGACACAACCTACCCTGAACGCAACCACGGACGCCCCGGTCCTTGACCGGAAGCGTCCGAGAGTGGCGCACTAGGCCCAAGCCCTATCCTGGCCCGGCCTGGAAAACCTGCCGCTTATTTGCGGCTGAAAAGGCTGGATCCCTGGATGGTCAGGAACGCGCCGGACGCGGCTTGCAGCGCCACCTGGCGCAAGGCAAGCTGGCTGGTGCCGGCGTAGTAATCCAGATCTTCCAGGTCCGACAACGTCTTGGAATACGTCAGGCCCTTCTTCGTGCCGGTTGCGTCCAGCGCTTCCAGCTCGTTCATGCGGGCGCCGACCGAAGCCGCCACGGTCAGGACGTTGTCGTAGTTGTTCGACAACTTCTTGTTGGCCGTGGCCAGTTCGTTGTTCAGCTTGGCCAGGGCAACTTCATCACCGGCGATCGGCGAATCCAGCACCTTGATCAGGCTGTCCAGCGTGTTGAACATATCCAGGTCCGCCGACTGCACGGACTCGACATTGATGACATCGCCGTTGGCCGGCGTGCCCTTGATCACAACCGACACGCCACCGAAGTCGATGGCAGCGCCATCGGTATAGGGCGTGGCGGTGGCGGGCGGCGCGGGCGTGACGACGGGCGGCACGGGCGGGTTGGCATTCGGGTCCGTCGTGGTGACGCGGTAGCCCATGCTGCCCGTGGTGGGATCCGCTTCGAACTGGACCTGGAAATTCTTGCCAATGTTGGCCGAACCCGGCGTGACCGACACCGTGCTGAATTGCGCCGTGCCGGTGTTGCCGTTGGCGGCGGTGCTGACGTAAGCCTGCGAACCGGGGTTGGCGCGGCCGAACACATCGCTGCCCAGATCGCTGGTGGACAACTGGCGCGATTGGTCCACCTGCACCGTGCGTTCGCCGGTGGCGCCGCTGTAGACGATCTTGCCCGTGGTGTCCTGCGAGTAAGGCACCACGCCGCCCTGATAGCCCGAGAACACGTACTGGCCGTTGCCGTCCGTGCTGTTCGCCAGGCCCAGCAGTGCGTCGCGGGCGCTTTTCAGCGCGGTCGACAAGGCTTGGCGGTCGCTGTCGGCAAACGTGCCGTTACCGGCCTGGATGACGCGGGTGCGCACGTCCTGCAACGCGGTGGTGATGGACTCCAGGACGTTGCTTTCCTGCCCCAGGTTCGTCATGGCCGTGTCACGGTTCATGCCGTACGTGCTGTTCATGCTCTTGGTCTGCGCCACGCCGATGGACAGCGAGGCCGACAGGGGATCGTCCGCGGGCGTCAGAAACTTGCGACCGCTGCCGACCTGTTCAACCAGGCGGTTCATGTCGGATTCCTGAGCCATAATGCCGCTCAGGCCGTTCGCGTACATCATCGAGGTGCTCAAGCGCATGGTCCAACTCCGAATTGCTTTTTAGTCATCACAGTAAAGATCGCCTTAGCCGCGCAGGCCCAACAGCGTGTCGAACACGGTGCTGGCCACATCGATGATGCGGGCGCTGGCTTGGTACTGCTCTTGATAGATCGACAGGCTGACGTATTCTTCGTTCAGGTTCACGCCCGACACCGCCTGCTGGGCAGCCGTCGTCTGCTTGATCAGGTTGGCCTGCGCCGTGGCGGCCGTCTTCACCTGGGCGGTCTGCACGCCCACCGTGTTCACCACCAGGGCGAACATGTCCGTCGTGCTCATCGTGCCGTGGCCCAACACCTTGGCGCTTTGCAGTTGCGCCAGCTTCAGGGCGTTCTTGCCGTTGGCGTCGCCGCCATCGGCGTCGGCCGCGGCCACTTTTTCCGGGTCGGTGATCAGCACGTTGATGTCACGCGCGGCATCGCGGGTGGGCGACAGCGACCACTTGTCGCCGGCTTGCGGCGGCGCGTCGATCGTCAGCGTCACGCCCATCTCGGCGTCCAGGTTCAGCGTGGCGTTCGGCGGCGTGCCGGTCGCGGGGCCGTTGTACACGCGCGCGCCTTCCGGCATGCGCAGCACCTGGTAGTTGGTGCCGTCGAACGAGATCTCGTAGTCCTTGGCGTTGATGTTGTTCAACGTGGTGAACTGGCCGGTCAACTGCGCGTTGCTCTTGTTCGCGGTGTTGGGCACGCCCGTGGGCGAGCCGATACTGAAAAAGTCGGTGCCCGGGTTGCCGTTCTGGTCCAGGCCCTGCTTGTGTTGCTCGTTGAACGACAGTGCCAGGCCAACGGCCATCTGGCCCAGCTGGTTCTGCATCGTGTCCAGCGACGTCGCGCGAAACTGCAACAGGCCGCCCAGGCTGCCGCCCGTGACGTCGCTGTCGTTCATTTCAACGGCGACGGTCTTGCCCGAACCGGCCGGCAGCGTGTAGGCCACGACCGTGCGGCTGGCGTCCTTGGACGAGGCCACCGCTTGCAGCGGATACAGCGTCGTGCCCGACAGCAGCGACTGGCCGCCCTTGGTCAACGAAATATTGATCTTGTTGCCCTGCTCGTAGGTGGTGATGCCCACGATCTGGTTCAGTTCCAACACCGCCTGGTCGCGCTGGTCGAGCAAGTCGTTGGGGGGGCTGCCGTTGGCCTTGCCCGCCGCCAGCGAAATCTGCGTGTTCAGGTCGTCGATGCGGCTCAGGTAGCTGTTGACCTGATCCACCGTCGTGGTGATCTGCGTGTTCAGCCCTTCACGCTGGTTCTGCATCTCGGAATAGGCCGAGCGAATCTGCGTGGTCAGGCTGTTGGCCTTGCCCAGCAGGTCGGCGCGGGCCGCCGGGTCGGCAGGCTTGCTGGCAACCGTGTTCATGCTGGTGAAGAAATCGGTCAGGCCCGGGGCGATGCCCACGGTGCGGTCGGCGAACAGATTGTTGATCTGCGACACCTGTGCGAACTGCGTCTGCAATTGCGCACCGCTGCCTTGCGCGCCGACCAGCTGCTTGTACAGGAAGCTGTCGTAGCTGCGCTCAACCGTGTCCACTTGCACGCCGCGGCCGATGTAACCGTTGGCGGTGGCTTGGGCGCCGGCGGTCGAGGTCAGGACGCGCTGGCGGTTGTAGCCGACCGTGGTGGCATTGTTGATGTTGTGGCTGGTGGTTGCCAGGCCGGCCTGGGCGGCGTTCAGCCCGCCCAGCGCTGTTTTGTACAAGTTCATGCTGACAATGCCCCGTATGTAACCGCAGCTGATATTTCTGGATACTCCAATAACGGCAGGAGATCGTCCAAATTTAGAGTCCTTCCAACATCTGGCGAGAAATTTCCACGTTGGAGGCCGCGCCGCGCAATTGGCCCATGATGCCGATCAGTTTTTGTGCATAACGCGGGTCGGTTGCGTAGCCCGCGTCCTGGATCTTGCGCGCCGCGTCGATCTCGTTGCGCGCCTGGGTAACGGCCTCGTAGCGGGGGCTGTTGCCAATCAGGCGGGCGTAGTCCGAGAACGATTCCTCGTAAGAGGAATAGGCACGGAACGGCTGCGTCACCTTTTTGGCAACGCCGCCTTCGTATTCGGTGGTCAGTACGTTGACGACCTTGCCGTTCCAGCTTGCGCCTGCCTTGATACCGAACAGGTTGTAGCTGGTGCTGCCGTCCGGGTGCTTGATTTCGCGCTTGCCCCAGCCCGATTCCAACGCCGCCTGACCCATGATCAGGCGAGCCGGCACGCCGCTTTGCTGCGACGCCAGGTTGGCCGCGCGCGACATCTTCGACACGAAGTCCACCACGTGCTCGGGCGCGCCTTCGGCGGCGGCCAGCGCGCGGTCGCTGGGACGGTTGTTGCGCATCACGTTCAGCAGCGCCGACACTTCGCGCGAACCGCCCGTGCGGAAGTCCAGGTCGCCGCCCTGCCCGATCGCGCGCACCGCCTCGTCGGACATGTCCGCCGGCTTGCCTTGCTGCATCTGCGACAGGATGGATTGCGTCAGGCCGATGCCGGGCGAAGCCAGGTGCAGCGCCAATTGCTCGTCGGCCATGGACTGCATCATTTGCGTCTGCTGCGAATCGAACAGGCCTTCCTTGGGCGTTGCCTCGCGCATGCGCTTGACCATCATTTGCAGGAACAGGGCTTCGAACTGCTTGGCCACCTGCTTTTGCTGCTCGGTGCCGGCGGGGTCTTTCTTGACGTCGCGCTTCAGGTCCGACAAGCGGCCCATGTCAAAGACCGATTCCTGGCGGCCCGCGCCGCTTGCCGCATCTTGAGTAATCGCCATGGCCGTCAGATGATTTCCAGTTCGGCGCGCAAGGCGCCGGCGCTTTTCATGGCCTGCAAGATGGCCAGCAGGTCCTGCGGCGTGGCGCCCAGGGCATTCAGGCCCTTGACCACATCAGCCAGGTTGGCGCTGGTGCTTACGCGCTGCAACGAGCCGTTGTCCTGGCGCACTTCGATCTGCGTGTTGGGCACCACCACGGTCTGCCCTTCCGTGAACGGGGTGTCCGGTTGCGACACCTGGTTCTGGCGGTTGATGATGACCGACAGGTTGCCGTGGGCCACGGCCGCCTCTTCGATCATGACCGTGCGGTTCATCACGACGGAACCGGTGCGGGCGTTGATGATGACCTTGGCCACCGTGGGCGCGCGCGCCACCTGCAAGTCTTCCACTTGCGACAGGAAGCGCGCCTGCGACGACTGCTCCATGGGCGTGCGCACCTGCACCACGCGGCCGTCCAGCGCGGTGGCCGTGCCTTGGCCGAACTTGCGGTTCAGGGCCTGCGCCACGTTCTGCGCGGTGCCGAAGTCGGTGTTGTTCAGTTCGACGTGGATGTAGCCGTCGCGCGAGAACGTGGTGGGCACGCCGCGTTCGACGATGGCGCCCGCGCTGATGCGGCCGCCGTTCAATTGGTTGATCTGCACGCTGGAGCCGCCGGCCGATGCGCCCGCGCCGCCGACCAGGATGTTGCCCTGGGCGATGGCGTAGACCTGGCTGTCCGCGCCCTTGAGCGGGGTCATCAGCAAGGTGCCGCCGCGCAGGCTCTTGGCGTTACCCATGGACGACACCACCACGTCCAGCGTCTGGCCGGGCCGCGCGAACGCGGGCAAGGTGGTGGTGACCATGACGGCCGCCACGTTCTTCAATTGCATGTTGCTGCCGGCGGGCACGGTGATGCCCAGCTGCGACAGCATGTTGGTCAGGCTTTGCTGCGTGAAAGGCGTCTGGCGAACCTGGTCGCCGCTGCCGTCCAGGCCCACGACCAGGCCGTAGCCGATCAGCTGGTTGCCCCGCACGCCCTGGATCGAGGCCAGGTCCTTGAGCCGCTCGGCGTGCGCCGCGCCGGCGCCGGCCACCAGCCCTACCGCCACGCACACACGGGCGAACAGGGACAGCATGGCGGATATGGAGGTGGGTTTTGTCATGGTCAGAACGGCGAAGCAAGCAGGAAGAAGCGTTGCAGCCAGCCCATGGTCTGAACTTCGTCCATGACGCCCTTGCTGCGATATTCGATGCGGGCGTCGGCCACCTGCGTGGACGACACGGTGTTCGTGCCGGTGATGGAGCGCGGGTCGACCACCCCGGCAAAGCGTACGTATTCGCTGCCGCGGTTGATCGCGATCTGCTTCTCGCCAGCTACCTGCAAATTGCCGTTCGACATCACGCCCACGACCGTCGTGGTGATGGTGCCGGTAAAGGCATTGTTGGCGGTGCTGTCGCCCTTGCCCTGCGCCACGTTGCCGCCCTTGGCGTCGGTGTTCAGGTTAGCGCCCGCCCAGCTGTCCATGAAGGACGGCGCGGCGGCGATACCCAGCGTGGCCGATCCGGTGCGGTTCGTATTCGTCGCCACGTTCTTGGACGCATTGGTGCGTTCGTTCAGCACGATGGTGACGATGTCGCCCACGTTGCGCGGACGACGATCCTCGAACAGCGGATAGTTGCCGTACGTGGTGGGCTGATAGATCGAGCCCGTCGGCTGCGCCATCGGCATGGGCGGCGGCGGCGGCGCGGCCGTGGTCGGCCCGGTCACGATGGGCTCGGGCGGGATCATGGCGCAACCGGCCGCCAGCATAGCCAGCGCCGCAGCGAATACCAGACGCAGGACAGACATGGGCATCACAGTTGGGTCAGGCGGGCCAGCATCTCGTCAGAGGTCTTGACGGCCTTGCTGTTCATTTCGTAGGCGCGCTGGGTCGTGATCATGTTGACCAGTTCTTCAGCCACGTTCACGTTGGACGTTTCAACGTAGTTCTGCATGATCGAACCCGCGCCGTCCACGCCGGGTTGCAGCAGGTTTGCGGGGCCCGATGCATCCGTTTCCAGATACAGGTTTTCGCCGATGCTTTGCAGGCCGGTGGGGTTGATGAAGGTGGCGATCTGCAACTGGCCGATCTGCACGTTCACGCCGGCGGCGCCGGGCTGGGTCACCGAGACGATGCCGTCCTTGCCGATCGAGATGGACAAGGCGTTGTCCGGCACGTTCATGGGCGGCTGGATGACGTAGCCGCTGACGGTCGTCAGCTGGCCGTTCTGGTCGCGTTGCAGGGCGCCGTCACGGGTGTAGCCCTGGGTGCCGTCGGGCAGTTCGACTTGCAGGAAGCCACGGCCGTTGATGGCGATGTCCATTTCGCCGCCCGTGTTGTTCAGGTTGCCGGCGGTGTGGATGCGCTCGGTGGCGGCCACGCGGGCACCCGTGCCCAATTGCAGGCCGGACGGCAGTTGCGTGGCGTCGCCCACTTGTGCACCGGGCTGGCGCAGCGTCTGGTACATCAAGTCCTGGAACACGGCGCGGCCGCGCTTGAACCCGTTGGTGGAAACGTTGGCCAAGTTGTTCGAGATCACGTCCATGGAGGTCTGTTGACCTTCCAGGCCCGTTTTGGCAATCCACAACGAACGCATCATGATGAAGTACTCCTGGTGCCGCGGCAGCGCCGCGCGCGAAATTTTGGGTTGAATCAGCGGCCGAGTCAGCTGACGGACAAGATGCCGTTGGCGCGTTCGGCGTTACGGTCCGACTGCTGGATCACCTGCATCTGCTGCTCGAAGCGGCGGGCGTTTTCAATCATGCCCACCATCGCTTTCATCGGATTGGTGTTGCTGCCTTCAAGCACGCCGGACAGCAGGCGCAGGCTGGGGTCCGCCGGCGCGGGCGGCGCGGGCTGGCCATTGACCGGCGCCAGGCGGAACACGCCGTCGTCGCCATGCACCAGTTGCGCGTTGTTCGGGTTGGCCAGCTTCAGGCGACCGAGGTTCAGAATATTGTTCGGGCCGTCGCCGGCGCCGATGGCCGTGATGGTGCCGTCGGACGTGATCGTCAGCGAGGCCTGGTCGGGCACATCGATGGGGCCGCCCTGGTCGGACAGCACCGGTTGGCCCAGCGAGGTCTGCAACAGGCCGTTGATGCCCACTTGCAGGCTGCCGCCGCGCGTATAGGCTTCGCCTTGCGGCGTTTGCACGGCGATCCAGCCGTTCTCGCTGGCCAGTGCCACGTCCAGGTCGCGGCCCGTGGTCTGCATGTTGCCCATTTCAAAGCTGTTGCCGGGGGTCGAGGCCACCGTCGAAACACGCGTGGGCAGGCTCACTCCGTCCGTCACGGGAACCGAGCGGTACAGCGCGATCTGCTCGCGAAAGCCCGTCGTGTTCACGTTGGCCATGTTGTTCGAAATCGCGGCCTGCTGCTCAGTGATACGTGCCGCGCCATTCATGGCGGTGTAGATGATTCTGTCCATTGCCTATTCCGTCGGTGTCGTCGCGAGCCAGCTTTACTTCAGGTTCATCAGGACTTGCATGATTTCGTCCTGGGTCTTGATGGTTTGCGAGTTGGCCTGGTAGGTGCGCTGGGCAATGATCATGTTGACCAGTTCCTTGCTCATGTCGACGTTGGACGCTTCCGTCGCCTGACCCACCACCTTGGACATGCCGTTGGTGCCCGGCTGACCCAGGATCGGCTGGCCCGAGGCGGACGTTTCCGTCCACGCGTTGTTGCCCACCGGTTGCAGGCCTTGCAGGTTGGCGAAGTCGGCCAGCACGATGTTGCCGACCACTTGCGTTTCACCGTTGGTGTAGCTGGCCACCAGGCTGCCGTCGCCGCCGATGTTGATGCCGCTGAATTCACCGGAGGTGTAGCCATCCGGCTTGGCAACCAGCTTGTAGTTGCTGCCGTACTGCGTGGTGCCGGTGTAGTTCATGGCGATGCTGATGGGGTCGGCGGGCGTGGTGGTGCCGCCGGGCTGGGCAAAGCTCAAGGTCACGACCGGGGCGCTGGTCAGCGCGCCGGCCTTGTTGAACGTGAACTGCTGGGGGGTGCCCCAGACGCCGCCCGCTTCGGTCGTGGGCGCCATGGCCTGGCCGTCCATCGTGTAGTAGACGTCGTACACGCTGTTGCCGGCGGCATCCGCCGGGCGCTTGACGAAGTACTGCATCACCTGGTGCGAGTTACCCAGCGAATCGAACACCGTCATGGGCGACGCGTTGGTGTAGCTGTTGGACACCGTGGGGTCGAACGGACGGCCGATTTCGGTGACGGCGGCGGTGTAGTTGACGTAGCCGGGGATTTGGCTGATGTCGCCGGCCGTGATGGCGCCCGTGGCATCGATGGTGACCGTGTTCGGCGCGGTGCCGTAGGTGTTGGCCGGCGGCGTCGCGCCCGACCAGACCAGTGCCCCCAGCGGATCGCGGGTGAACGTATATGCCGTGCCGCCCAGGGACACGCTGCCGTCGACGGCCGGGGCCGTGACGGTATCAACCGGATAAACCACCTTGGCGTTGGCGTCCAGGTTGGCCACGGTCGTGCCGGTGGTGGTGGCGCGCGGCGCCACGTTGGCCGTCGGCAGTTGCAGTTCGACCGGGTTCGCGCCAATGGCGCCTGCGGGGTAGCCCGTCAGGCGGTAGCCCTGCGCGTTGACGATGAAGTTGTTCTTGTCGACCAGGAATTCGCCATTGCGCGAATACATCACCGCGCCGCTGGTGTCCGTCAGGCGGAACATGCCCTTGGCGCCGTCGATGGCGATATCGTATTCGCCACCACCGCCCTGCACCGTACCGACGGTGAAGCGTTGGTTGATGGCGGCGACCTTGACGCCCAGGCCCACGCGCGAGCTGGCGTACACGTCAGCAAACGAGGCCGTGGCCGACTTGAAGCCGACGGTGCCGGAGTTGGCGATGTTGTTGCCGATCACGTCCAGGTTCTGCGCAGCGGCGTTCAAGCCGCTTAGTCCTTGTCCGAAGCCCATGTTTTCTCTCGCTAATTAATGATGTGGAGCCGTCGCCCGTGCGCCGGCATCGATTCAAATCCGCCCGGTTCAGGCGCCGATAACCTTGCGCACGTCCAACATGCTGGTCTGGCCTTCCAGGCCCAGGTCCAGACGCAGTCCGTTCGTCGAGTAAGCCACGCTCTTGACCTGGCCGTAGCTCAGGACTTCCGCGTTCACCTTCTTGCCGTCGCCGTCGGTTGCCAGCACGGACACGGTGTACGCGCCCGGCTCCAATGCCACGCCGCCGTCGTTCTTGCCATCCCAGTTCAGGGTGTAGACGCCAGTCTTCTGTTCGCCCATTTCAATGGTGCGCACCACGGCGCCGTTCGCGTCGGCGATACGAACCTGGACCTTCTGCGCATCGCTTTGCAGATCCAGGCCGTAGGGGGTGACGACGCGCTCGGCGGCGTTGTCGCCGTCCACGCCGACCTTGACCTTGGAACCCGGGATCAACACGCCCTTGCCGATCATCGACACGGCGTTCATCGACTGGGACACATCGATCTGGCCGCTGATGGCCAGGATGGTGCTCTTCAGGTTGGTGATGCCTTCCACCGTTGCGATCTGCGCCATCTGCGAGGTCAGCTCGGCGTTTTGCATCGGGTTCAGCGGATCCTGGTTCTGCAGCTGCGTCATCAGCAGCTTCAGGAACTGGTCTTGCAGGCCCTGCGACGTAATGGAGCTGCCGGCGCCCGCCTGGGCCAGGCCCAAGCCGGTGGTGCTGGTGTTTTGATCGACGGTGGTCATGGATTCACTCTGAGCGGAAATTAGGATTGACCGATGGTCAACGTCTTTTGCATCAAGGACTTGGCGGTGTTCAGCACTTCGACGTTCGCCTGGTACGAGCGCGACGCCGCGATCATGTTGACCGTTTCGGCCACGGGATCGACGTTGGGCATGCTGACGTAGCCCTGGGCGTCGGCCAGCGGATGCTTGGGGTCATAGATCTGCTTGAGCGGCGACGGGTCCTGGATGACGCCGGCAACGCGCACGCCGCCGATCTCCTGCCCCATGGCCTGGCCGGCGGCCGGGTTGACCTGGAATACAACCTGGCGCGCGCGATACGGCTGGCCGTCCGGGCCCACCACGCTGTCGGCGTTGGCCAGGTTGCTGGCCGTGACGTTCATGCGCTGCGACTGCGCGCTGAGCGCCGAACCGGCGATATCGAAAATGCTCAACAAGGACATTGCCTGTTGCTCCCTTTATGGATCAATCCTGAATGGCGGTCTGCATGGTCCGGATGCGGCCGGAGATCATTTGCATCGTGCTCTGGTAGTGCAAGGTGTTGTCGGCGAACTGCACGCGTTCGATGTCCATGTCCACCGTGTTGCCGTCCATGCTGGGCTGGTAAGGCAAACGGAACAGCAGGTCCGTCGGGCCCTGCGACACAGCCTTGGCCGGAATGTGGCGCGCGGAGGTCAGCGTCAACGACGTATCGGCCAGGCGCTTGGAATCTTCCATCGCGTTCTGCATCGCCGTCTTGAAGTCGAAATCGCGGGCCTTGTAGTTCGGCGTGTCGGCGTTGGCGATGTTGGACGACAACACTTCCTGGCGCTGCGCGCGCAGTCCCAAAGCCTGCTGGTAGAACCGGAAATCTTCGTTAAGCCTGTCTAGCATCGTGGCGCCTTCGTGCGTTGCAATACGGATAGAGCACGGGACTTCGGACACACCGTTATCCCATTGGATGACGGAATCATAGGGGCCGACGGTGAAACACAATCAGCCAAATAACCCGCCATTTCTCATCCAATTCACGTATTGCGAAGCCGCTCGGACTCTTACAATTCAGTCATCATGAAAATCTCCGCACGACTTCTCCTCGCGCGCGCAAGCGGCCTTCTTGTCCTGGCATTGGCAGGCAACGAAGCCGCGCTGGCGCAAGACGCCGCCAGCCAGCCGCCCGAGGCCATCGTGAACGCGGCGCAAGACTATCTGCTTGAACAATTGGCCGGCCTGCCCGGGCAGCCCTCGGTGGCGATCGACCCGCCCAGGGTGGACCGCCTGGCGCCCTGCGACGCCATGTCCCCGTTTATGCCGTCGGGCATGAAGCTGCGGTCGCGCATGACGGTGGGTGTGCGATGCAACGCGCCCAAGCCCTGGACGACGTATGTGCAGGCCACTGTCAGCGTGCCCGGGTACTATTACGTCGCTTCGCGCATGATCGCGGCGGGCCAGGCGCTGACGCCGGACGACCTCTCCCCCCGGGACGGCGACCTGGTGTCGCTGCCGCCGGGTGCCATCACCGACCCGCAAACGGTCGTGGGCATGTCGGCCGCTTACCGCATCAACGCCGGCCAGCCGGTGCGTGGCTCGTCGCTGCGCAACGCGCAGTCGGTCATGCGAGGCGCCAACGTTCGGATCAACGCGCGCGGCAACGGATTCGTGGTCAGTAGCGAGGGGCAGGCACTGGACAATGCAGCGCCGGGCGCCACGGTGCAGGTGCGCACCGCCAGCGGCCAGGTGGTCAGCGGTGTGGTGCGTAACGCGGGTCTCGTGGAAATACAACTGTAGGGTCTGTTACAAATCGCGCGACACCATTGGGCAAGCTGCCCTAAAGTTCCTTCCGGCCCTGTCGTTACAGAGACAATAGTAGGCGTATCCGTCGCAAACCGACCCAGGACGCCCTGCGGAGAAAACCTTGAAAATCAATTCGACCACCAACCGGCCCCTTTCGGCCGACGCCGTGAGCCAGCGCCCGGATTCCGCGGTTGCGCAAGCCTATGGCGCAAGCACCCCCTCGGGCTCCAGCAGCTCGCAAGTGGCGTTGAGTTCGGCGTCGCGCAAGATGCTGGCCCTGCAAGACGGTTCGAACGACATCAACGTCGAGCGCGTGGCTGCCATCCGTGCCGCCATTGCCTCGGGCCAGTTGAAGATCGATACCGGCCGCATTGCCGACAGCCTGATCGCCAGTGCGCGCGATCTGCTGAAGTAATCCCGTCCACCGCCCTATCCTCCTTCGAAGCATGACCATGAACCCCGTCGACTCCCTCCAGGCCTGCATGCGTCAGGAAGACGCGCTGATTACCGAGTTTTCAGCCATTCTGGAAGAAGAGACCGAGGTTCTGGTCGGCCCGGGCAACGTCGGCGCGCTGCAAGCCATTACCGAACGCAAGTCGCGCGTGGCACAGCAGCTGGTTGACCTGAGCGGCACGCGCGACGGCCTGTTGGCCGAAATCGGCCTGCCCATCGGCCACGCCGGCACCGAGCAGGCTGCCGTGCTGCATCCGCAGTTGTCGGGGATCTGGCAGGCGCTGTTGACCAAGTCGGCTTCGGCCAACGAGATCAACCTGCGCAATGGCGCGTTGATCGATGTGCATCTGCGCTACACGCAGCAGTCGCTGGACGCGCTGCGCGACGTCAACGGCGCAGGTGGCAAGAACGCGACCTATGACGCGTACGGCCGAGGTGCGCGCGGCGCGCCTAATCGCAAACCGATCGTCGCCGGCTGATCCGGCGTATAGTCCCTGGCGCGGCATGCGCGCCAAAATACGCGAATTCTTGTGAAAAGCGCGCGGGATCCCTAAC
>NZ_JCBAMR010000069.1:0-15659 GCF_059760425.1 Achromobacter sp. RT286_PF | reverse complement strand
GCATCCGTTTGGGCTCCCCGCGTGTAGTACCTGTACCGGCGCGCAATGGGCGCGTCGTCCACAGACCTTTCACGTTGCTGGAGACCGCTCATGAAGACCCAACGTTCGCACCGCATTCCCGCCGTTGCCGGCCTGTTCGCCGTGTCGCTGCTTGCCGCCTGCGGCTCGATGAGTTCCAAATCCATGGCTTATTCGCAGGCCAACCTGCCCGCCAGCGTCCAGGCGCCCGCCGGCAACAAGGTGGCCTGGGAAACCGTGGGCGTGGGCGAGATCACCTACGAATGCCGCGCCAAGGCCGATATGAAGGGCCAGGCCGAATGGGTGTTTGCCGGCCCGAAGGCCGTGCTTAACGACCGCAAGGGCAAGCAGGTGGGCACGTATTACGGCCCGCCCGCCACGTGGGAAGCCATGGACGGCTCGAAGCTGACCGGCACGCAAGTGGCCGTGGCGCCGGCGGGTGACGGCAACCTGCCTTACCAGTTGGTCAAGGCAAACCCCGCGATGGGCGCGGGCGCGTTGACCGGGGTGACCTACATTCAGCGCGTGGCCCTGAAGGGCGGCGTGGCGCCCAAGACCCCGTGCACCACCGCCATGCTGGGCCAGAAGAGCCAGGTGCAATACCAGGCCGACTACATTTTCTACAAGGCGAACTGATCCCGTGGGCCCGTCGTATTCCGACGGGCCCACGGCAGGGGACTCCGGGTAAGATGGCGCAACTTCCCACCGCGCAGGCAGATCACGCGCGGCCGCCCTCTTCCCGTTCCCCCGCTCTCGCATGCCGAACCGCCTTGATCCGGATTTCGATTACGAAGCCGCCTTGCAGGAATGCGCCGCCGGCCGCCGGGCCGCGCTGGAGGCCCTGTATCGGCAAGAAGGCCCGCGCCTGTTGGGTGTGGCCCAACGACTCCTGCGCGACCGCGCTTGGGCGGAGGACATCGTGCATGACGCATTCGTCAAGATCTGGAAGCAGGCGGCCGCCTTTGACGCATCGCGGGGTTCGGGACGTGGCTGGGTCTACAGCATCACCCGCAACCTGGCGTTGAACGCGCTGCGCGACACCGCGCGCGAAACCGACGTAGATGATGACGCCGCTGCCGCCCTGGACGCGCGACACGCCATCGAAGCCTGGCACGACACGCGTGACGCGTTCGACTGGCGCGCCAGCGCGGGCCGCATGGCTCCGTGCCTGGAAGAACTGGAACCCGTGCGCCGCAACTGCGTGCTGCACGCGTATGTCGAGGGGCTGACGCACAGCGAGATCGCGCAACGCCTGGGCGCGCCGTTGGGCACCGTCAAGGCATGGATCAAGCGCAGCCTGCAAGCGCTGCGGGAGTGCCTGGCATGAACGCCCCGCAAGAAGCTTACGACGACACCGACGAACTGGCAGGCGAATACGTGCTGGGCACCTTGTCGGCCGACGCGCGCCGCGCGGTGCAAACGCGCATGACGCACGATGCCGCCCTGCGGGCCGCCGTGGCGCGATGGGAAGCGCGCCTGCTGCCATTGACGAATCTGTCGTCCCCGGTGGAACCGTCGGCCAGCCTTTGGCCGCGCATCGTCGGCACCTTGGATGCGGCGCAGGCCAAGGGCACCGCCCATGCCCGCGTACAAGCCCATGCCCGGGGACAAGCCCAGACGAACACGTCGGCGGCCCCGCGGTCGCGCCCTATCGGCCCGCCCAAGCCGGGACTGTGGGACAGCCTGATGTTCTGGCGCAGCGTGGCCGTGGGCGGTATGGCGGCGGTGCTGATCCTGGGCAGCACGCTGGCGCTGCGCCCCGCATCGACACCGTCGGCCCCGCAATACGTGGTGGTGTTGGTGGCGCCCCAATCGCAGGCGCCGGGCTGGGTGGTGCAGGCGCAGGCCGGGCAAAGCGCCGTGCAACTGGTGCCCATCGCCGCAACGGAAGTGCCGCCGGACCGGGCGCTGGAATTCTGGACCAAGGCCGACGGCTGGGCCGGCCCGGTATCGTTGGGTTTGATCAAGCCGGGCGAACCCGTCGTAATCCCGCTGGACAAGCTGCCGCCGCTGGAGCCCAACCAGCTTTTCGAGCTGACGCTTGAACCCAAAACCGGCTCGCCCATCGGCAAGCCGACCGGCCCGATTCAGTTCATCGGGCGCGCGGTCAAGATGCTGTAGCCGGCAGGCGCGGGCTAGCGCTTGCGGCTGAAGGGATACGCTTGCTGGGCAAGGAAGGTGCCCGGCATGTCGTTGTCCAGGATGCCGTAGTTTTCGGGCAGGCGATTGCCCACGCCGCGCACGGCCGTTCCAAAGATGTAGTCGATGAACGAGAAGTGGGCGGCGTAGTTCTTGTCGATGGCTTCCGTGTCCGACGAGTGGTGCCAATGGTGAAAGTCCGGCGTCACGATGATGTAGCGCAGCCAGCCCCACGGCAGCTTCACGTTGGAATGGATCAGCACGGCCTGGAAGCCGACGATGATGATGTAGGCGTCCAGCACGGCCTTTGAAAACCCCAGCACGAACAACACGCCCAGCACTGCCACGCGCGTGATCAGCAGTTCAACGATGTGCAGGCGCGATCCGGCCAGCCAGTCCAGCGTGCGCGTGCTGTGGTGCACGGCATGGATGCGCCACATGAACGGGACCTCGTGGTAGACCCGATGCGCCGCGTACTGCGCCAGGTCCGCCACCAGCACCGCTACGAACAATTCCAGCAGATACGGCATTGACTGGATGGCGGCCTGTAGCGGCTCGTAGGCTGCCCAGGAAAACAGCCGGTGGATGAAGAAGTTGATGCACAGCAGCACCGCCCCCACCGACAGGTGGTTGAACAGGAAATGCTTCATGTCCACCTGCCACTCGCCGCGAAACACGGGTTGGCCGGGATACAGCGGCGTCAGCTTTTCGAAGATGATGAAGACCATGCTGGACGCCAGCAGGTCCAGGATGAACCAGTCCAGGCCCAGGTACGGGTGGTTGCCGGTATTGGACGTGGTCACTACGACCTGGCTACCCCCGGCGGCCACCGCGCAGCAGACCAGCACGAAAGCCGAAATATTCAGCCAGCGCTGGCGGCCCAGCACGATGTTGGCCAGTGCGATCGACCCTGACACGAGCAACGCGGAAAACAGCAGCGTGCGCATCGCCTCCACGGAATAGAAGGCGCGCAGTTCCGGCGTGGTCAGGTAAGCGGGAAAGTGGAACGCCAATACGCCCAGCACGGCCAGAATGGCCAGGAACAGCGCGATCACGCCGCTCATCATGCCGGTGCCCGGGTGGATACGCCCGTCCTTGCTGAAAAGAGCAAAAACCTGTCGAACATTGGACGCGCGTTGTTTCATGTCTAAAAGATGACGGACCACGGGGTGCCGAGTGTATCTCCGGGCAAACCCTTTCATGTAATCAAAAGTGAGCATCAACGACATTTTCACGCCGCGTATCTGCCGGCTTTGCGGGCGGTCAATTCACACCAAGGGCGGCGGGGGCCGCGTGGTTGACAAGGCGCGGGGGTTGGCGTGTCATGGACGAGCCGACGCGTGCCGCGTCCCGGTGCGTCGCCGGTTCCCGTCAACGGGTTCCCAAGAGAGAGGCCCTAATGTTCCCTGAATATCGCCAACTCATTACGCAGATGAAATCCGAGAATGCGCATTTCTCGGCCTTGTTCCAGCGTCACAACGACCTGGACCAGGAGATTCAAAATATGGAGGACGGCGTCGTGCCAAGCTCGGGCGTCAACATTGAAGTGCTGAAAAAAGAAAAACTACAGCTCAAGGACAAGCTCTACGGCCTGCTGCGGGCCGCCGACCAGAAGGCCGGCTGACACCCCAGCTTTGGGCGCTACATCAGCTCAAGCCCCGCCCCCCGCACGATGACCGCGTACTTGGCCATTTCAGAACGGAAGTACGCCGCCGTCTGCTCGGGGGGCATCAGCAAGATCTTGTTGTTCTGGGTGGCCATGGCCTGTTTGACCTCGGGCGCGTTGAACGCCCGCCCCAATGCGTCGTAGACGCGCCGCACATCGGCCGCCGGCAGCTTTGCCGGCCCCGCTGCCGCGAACCAGCCGCCTATCTCGTAGTCAACCAGGCCCTGCTCGCGCGCGGTGGCAAGATCCGGCAATGCCTCCATCCGTTCGCCCCCACAGGCAGCCAGCGCCTTGAGCGCCCCGCTTTTGATCTGCGGCAGTACCGACGGCAGCGACAACACCCCGAAATCCACCTGCCCGCCGATCAGGTCCGCCATCATGGGCCCCACGCCCTTGTACGGAATATGGCGCGCCTTGACGCCCGCCTGCTGCACGTACATTTCCGCCGCCAGATGCAGGATCGTGCCATTGCCCGACGAGGCGTAGTTGTAGCGGCCCGGTTCCCGCGACAACAATGCCGTCAGATCCTTCAGGTGGTTGGCCGTGATGTTCTTCGGGTTGGCCACCAACAGGAACGGCGTCATGCCCACCATGCTGATCGGGGTGATGTCCGCCAGCGGATCGAACGGCAAGGACTTATAGACGCTGGGAAAAATCACGTGGTTGTTCGACACCATGCTCAGCGTGTAGCCGTCGGGCGCCGACCGCACCAACGCCGACGTACCGACGATGCCGCCCGCGCCCGGCTGGTTTTCCACCACGACCGTGTGGCCCAGCGCCGACGACAAGGCCGGGCCGGCCGATCGCGTGATCGTGTCCACGCCCGAGCCCACGCCGACCGGCAGGATGAACTTCACGGGCCGATCCGATTGCGCGCGCCCCAGGCCCGGCACGGCCAGCATCGCGGCGCCCAGCGCCCCCAATAGTTGTCGGCGGCTCCAACCCGCGCGTTGATCGTTCATGTCTGTCTCCTGGTTGTTTTTTATTGCCGTTCATCAGGCCACCGCGCCCTGCTCCCGAAGCGCCGCGATCTGCGTCGCGTCATACCCCAGGTCTGCCAGCAGTGCGTCGGTATCCGCGCCCAAGGTGGGGGGATGCTGTCGAACCCCAAGCCGATGGCCGTCCATCATCAAGGGGAATAGCGCCGCGCCCGCCATCTGGCCGGCGCGTTCGCCGTCGGGCAGCCGGATGTCGGCCAGCCCGCCCGTCGCGCGCAAATGGGGGTCGTCGTAAAGCGCTTCGGGTTTGACGATGGGCGCGAACGGCAGGCCGATGCGTTCGAACACCGCCGCCAGTTCCGCCGCGCTATACCCCGCCAGACGCGCGCGCAGGTCCGCCAGCAAGGTGGGGCGCAAGCGCACGCGGTCGTTGTTGGTCGCCATGGCGGGGTCGCGCTTCAAATCATCAAAGCCGAAAGCGTCGCAAAACGTGATCCACTGCGCATCGCTGACGGCCGCCAGGAAGATCTGCTCGCCGTCCTTCACGGTGAAAACGTCGTACAGCGCCCAGGCGGATACGCGTTCGGGCATCGGTGCGGACGGCTGGCCGGTGATCGCGTATTGCAGCATGTGCTGCCCCACCAGGAAGACATTGTTCTCGAACAGCGCCGATTGCACTTCCTGGCCGCGTCCGGTGATGCCCCGCTGGATCAGCGCGGCCATCGCGCCGATGGCGCCGAACATGCCGCCCATGATGTCGTTCACGCTGGTGCCGGCGCGCACCGGGTCGCCGGGCCGCCCGGTCATATAGGCCAGGCCGCCCATCATCTGCACAACTTCATCCAACGCGGTGCGCATGGCGTAGGGCCCGGGCAGGAAACCCTTGTGGCTGACGTAGATCAGCCGGGGGTTGTCACGTGCCAGCGACGCGTAATCCAGCCCGTACTTGGCCATGGTGCCCGGCCGGAAATTCTCGGCAACCACGTCGGCGCCGGCGGCCAGCTTGCGCGCGGCCTCGGCGCCGGCGGCGCTTTGGATGTCCAGCGCAATGCTCTTCTTGTTGCGGTTGAACATGGGAAAAAACCCCGCGCCCACGCCCAGCAGATGCCGCGTGCGGTCACCCTGTACGGGCTCGACCTTGATGACTTCCGCCCCCAGGTCGGCCAGCACCATGCCGCAGGTCGGGCCCATCACCATGTGCGTGAATTCGACCACGCGCAGGCCGGCAAGCGGCAACGCGCGCGAAGTCTGCGGCAAAGTCGGTTCTTGATGTGGTTGTGACATGACAAAGCTCGTGTGAAGTGCGCGGGCGCTTAAAGGCGCGCGCCGCGGGGACCCTGGGTGTGGGGCTGCGCAAGCGAATGCGATGCAGCGCGGAACGTCTTGGGCACGCCGGCGCGCCACAACGCCCCATGCAATGGCTGCCCGGGCAGCCATCCATCCACGGCAGCGCGCAGCGCCAGCAGGCGATCGATGTCCACGCCGGTGGCGATGCCCATGCTTTCCAGCATGAACACCAGGTCTTCCGTACTGACGTTGCCGCTGGCGCCGGGCGCATGTGGGCACCCGCCGATGCCGCCCAGGCAGGCGTCAAAGCGCGACACACCGCTCTGCAACGCGGCCAGCACATTGGCCAGGCCCAGCCCTCGCGTGTCGTGAAAGTGCGCACAGCACAGGCGCTCGCCGGCAATGCGGCGCGCGTCGGTAAACAGACGCTGCACCGCCGCGGGGTCCGCATAGCCCACCGTATCGGCCAGGCTGACGCGGTCCGCGCCGGCGTCCAGCAGCGCCTGCATCAAGCGCAACACGTCGTGCGGCGGTACCTGACCCTGCAAGGTGCAGCCAAAGGCCGTGCCGACGCCGCCTTCAATCAACATCGACGAGCCCGCCGCGTCGCGCGCCGCGCGCATCTGGCCCACCATCGCGACGACCTCGTCGGGCGTTTTGCGCAGGTTTGCCACGCTGTGTGCATGGCTGGCCGACAAGGGCACCAGCATCAGGTCGGCGCCGCTATCCAGCGCGCGTTCGGCGCCCTTTACGTTGGGCACCAGGACCGACACCGACAGACCGGGCAGTTTTTTCGCGTGAGCCACCAGCGCCTCCGTGTCCGCCAACTGCGGCAGCAGACGGGCGGGCACAAAAGAGCCGACCTCGATCTCGCGTTGACCGGCGGCGTAGGCGGCGTCGATCCATTCGCATTTGGTGTGGGTTGGCAGCACCACGGGCAGGCTTTGCAGCCCATCGCGCAGCCCCACTTCGCGCACGACGGCGGTGGGGGAAATCACAGAAGACGGGGCAGTCGGCATGGCGGCGGATTCGGCAAGGGTGGGAAGACCGATGAAGATGAAGATGAAGGTGAAGCCAGTTTAGATATTCTCTATTCGCGCACCAGCGGTATTTTGGAACGTTTAATATTCCTGATCGGAATTTCATATCAAGGCAGCCCGCCATGCGCGACCTGGACATCACCACCCTGCGCCTGTTCATCTCGGTATGCGAGACCGGCAATATCGCGCGCGCCGGCGAACGCGCCAGCATCGTGGGATCGGCCATCAGCAAGCGGCTGGCGCAACTGGAAGACACGGTGGGCGCCAAGCTGCTGACCCGCAAACGCCGGGGCGTCGAGCCCACCGAGGCTGGCGAGACCCTGCTGGAACACGCGCGCGCCATATTGGCCAGCTCGGACCGCATCGAACGCGACATGTCGGCCTATGCCAGCGGCGTCAAGGGGCAGGTCCGCATCCTGGCAACGGCGTCCGTGCTGGCGGAATCCCTGGCCGACGACATCGCGGCGTTTCTGCAAATGGCGCCCCATCGCAACATCCGGGTCGACATGGAAGAACGCGTCAGCCAGGAGGTCGTGCGCGAAGTAAAGGGCGGCATTGCCAGCCTGGGCATCTGCTGGGACGCGGCCGACTTCCACGGCCTGCAAACCCGGCCCTACCGGGGCGACCGCCTGGCTGTCGTGACCGCGCCCGGCCATCCACTGGCGCAGCGCGAGGCGGTATGGTTCGATGAAGCGCTGGACTTCGAACACGTCAACATGCCCGCCGCCGGCGCGGTCTTGCGCATGTTGCAGACGGCGGCCAGCCATAGCGGCAAGACCCTGCGCCACCGCGTCACCGTCAGCAATTTCGATTCGGCGTTTCGTGTGGTGTTGGCCGGCCTGGCCATCAGCGTCGCGCCCATCGAGGTCGCCACGCCCTATGCGCTGGCCCATGGGCTGCGCGTGCTGCCACTGCTGGATCCCTGGAGCCATCGCCGCTTTGCCATCTGCCTGCGCGACGCGCAAGCGCTGTCGGCGGCCGCCAGCCTGTTGCTGGACCACCTGGTGGCAGCCGGACATGCCTCTGCTTGAACGCCGCCACGGCCCGGCAAGGCACGGGGCGCGCCGGGCCGTGCATGTACATGAGTGTGCACGTGGCGTGGACCCCGGGTGTCGCCTTAAGCCCAACTGAACTCGGTTTAGATTAATTAGTTTTTCTAATCTGACCCCAGCAGCTAGTCTGTCGCCCTTTTCATGGGGGTTGCAATGACGACCGCGTTCGTTCCTGGATTTTTGCTCAGCCTGGGCCTGATCGTTGCCATCGGGGCGCAAAACGCTTTCGTCCTGCGACAAGGCCTGCGCCAGGAATATGTGTTTGCCGTGTGCCTGGCCTGCGCCGTGTCCGACGCCATCCTGATTGCGACGGGCGTGGCCGGCTTCGGGCTGGCGGTGAACACGCTACCCTGGTTGGAGCCGGCCATGCGCTATGGCGGCGCGCTGTTCCTGTTTGTGTACGCGCTGCGCAGCCTGCGGTCGGCGTGGCGCACGCAGCACGACAGCCTGGCGCCGTCGGCCACGCAGACAGCCGGGCTTGGCGCCACGCTGGCCACCTGCCTGGCGTTCACCTGGCTGAACCCACATGTCTACCTGGACACCGTGGTGCTGCTGGGGTCCATATCCAGCCAATACGAAGGGCAGAAAGTCGCTTTCGCGCTGGGCGCCATGTCGGCTTCATTCGCGTTTTTCTTCACGCTGGGTTACGGCGCCCGCCTGCTTCGACCGCTGTTCGCCAGCCCGCGCGCCTGGCGCGTGCTCGATGCCTGCGTGGGCGTGGCCATGCTGGCAATCGGCTTGAAATTGGTGCTGTAAACGCGCCGACTTGCGGCTGGCCGCAGTCATCTACAATCCGTTGACGCCGGCCGCATCAAGGGCCGGCCCGCAACACACAGGTAGCATGACGCGCGCGAAGAAACCAGCAGCAAGAAAGAAACGCCCCTCCGCCCGGGGCAATACAAAATCCGCCGGCCGAGCCTACCGGTTCATCAGGGCGCTGCTGGTGTCGTCGTTGGCCAGCTTCGGCGCCGCCACCTATGTGCTGAAACCGCAATGGCCCGCGCAACTGACGCCCGACGCCATTCTGGCTCGCCTGGGTTGGCCCGCGCAGGAAAAAATTGCCCCGGCCGTGATTCCATCAGGCGCGCTGACCCACACGCGATTTGCCGACTGTCCGCAGTTCTTTCCGAAAGGCCAGATGCCTGTCGTGCCATCCGGCGCGGCGCTGCGCGAACTGTGCTTTACCGGCTTTGCCGTCTTGCATAACGGTCAAACCAAAACCCCCGTTTTCGTTGTTGAACGCCTGAACCGCAAGCTGCTCGCGCAGGCGCAGGGCATGCAGCGCACTGACAAGTTCTACGCGGAAGCGCGGCTGCCCGGCGCCGAACGCGCCGCGCTGGATGACTACAAGGGGTCGGGCTATTCGCGCGGTCACATGGCGCCGGCCGGCGACATGTATTCCAAGGAAACCATGGCGCAAAGCTTCTCGCTGGCGAACATGGTGCCCCAAGATCAGACACAGAACGCGGGCTCCTGGAGCCGCATTGAGCAGGACACGCGCAAATACGTCATGCGCGCGGCGGGCGACGTGTACGTCTATACCGGCCCCTACTACAGCGGCAAACCGGCGACGATCGGCGCCGGCGTCGCCGTGCCCAGCCACGTCTATAAAGTCGTGTACGACGCCACGACGGGCCGCTCGTGGGTGCACTGGCAGGCCAACGCCGCCAGCGCCAGGGAAGGCGCGCCCATCAGCTACGACGAATTCGTGCGCCGCACCGGCATCCAGCTGCTGCCGTCGGGCGGCTAGCCGACGGCAGCCGTGCGCGGGGTCGCAACGATTACGGCTTCAACACCACCTTGATGCAGCCGTCCTGCTTGTCGCGGAAGGTCTTGTACATGTCCGGGCCGGCTTGCAGATGTTCGTGGTGCGTGATGACGAATGACGGATCGATGCGGCCTTTGACGATCATGTCCAGCAACTCATCCGTCCAGCGTTGCACGTGCGTCTGGCCCATGCGCCAGGTCAGCCCCTTGTTCATCGACGCGCCAAACGGAATCTTGTCGATCATGCCGCCGTATACGCCAGGCACGGACAACACGCCCCCCGGCCGGCATACGTAGATCATTTCACGCAGCACGTGCGGCCGGTCGGTCTCGGCGCCCACCGCCTGCTTCACGCGGTCGTACATGCCGCCCATGGCGCTGGCTGAATGCGACTCCATGCCCACCGCGTCGATGCACTTGTCCGGCCCCTTGCCCTGCGTCAGCGCGTTCAGCCGTTCCACCACGCTTTCTTCCTCGAAGTTGATCGTAATGGCGCCGCCGTCCCTGGCCATCTTCAACCGCTCGGGCACATCGTCGATGCAGATCACCTGACGGGCGTTGAGCAGCACGGCGCTGCGCACCGCCATCTGGCCCACCGGCCCCGCGCCCCACACCGCAACGGTATCGGTGGGCTCGATCTCGCATTGCATCGCGGCCTGCCATCCCGTGGGCAGGATGTCGCCCAGGAACAGGACCTGGTCGTCGGTGAGTTCGGGCGGTACGGGAATATGCGTGGTGTCGGCCCACGGCACGCGGACGAACTCCGCTTGTCCGCCCGCGTAGCCGCCCGTCAGGTGCGTGTAGCCGAACAGCCCGGCCGTGGTGTGACCGAACATCTTGGCCGCATCGTCGGCATTGCGGTTGGTGCGTTCGCAGACCGAAAAATTGCCGCGTCGGCATTGGTCGCACTGACCGCAGGTGATGGTGAATGGAATCACCACGCGGTCCCCTACTTTCAAGCGCTTGGTCTCGCTGCCCACTTCGACAACCTCGCCCATGAATTCGTGCCCCATCACATCGCCCGATTTCATTTCCGGCATGAAGCCGTCGAACAAGTGCAGGTCCGACCCGCAGATGGCGCAGGCGCTGACCTTGATGATGGCGTCGCCGGGATGTTCCAGAATCGGATCCGGAACCGTGTCGTACCGGATGTCGTGCTTTCCGTGCCAGCAAAGTGCTTTCATGTGTGTCCCCTTAGACATGCAACCGCAGCGTTGCGAATCGCGCGGTGGGGGCAGCAACTATCGTGCCTTCGCAGCGGGTTTTCCGGGCGCTACCGCGTGCGTGCGTGGGCATGCGGATTGCTAGGTTGCATGGCCCCGCCGGGCGGCATCGCGCTGGCGGGCCTCACCCAGGAGACACGCATGACCAAGCACGTCTATGTCGCAGCGCTTTGCGGCGCCATCATGTTGGGCGCACATGGCGTGGCCGCCGCGCAATCCGCGCAATCCGCGCCTAAGCCGGACCCCGCCGACTCCGCCGCGTCGATCACCAAGCTCAATAGCGAAGACCGCGGCTTCCTGACCCGGGCGGCGGAATCGGGTTATCTGGAAGTGGACGGCAGCAAACTGGCGTTGAAGAAATCGCAGAACGCAAAGGTCAAACAGTTCGCGCAAAAGATGGTCGACGACCACACCCGCGTAGGGCAGCAATTGCAAGCGCTGGCAAAACAGAAAGGCTTCGAGACGCCGAAGGAGCCCTCGCTGGTGCAAAGCGCCAAGCTCAAGGCGCTGGACCTGCGCAGCGACGGCTTTGATGAGGCGTACAGCGACGAGATCGGGGTGGCCGCGCACGAAGACGCCGTCGAACTCTTCGACAAGGCCACCAAAGAGTCCAACGATCCCGACCTGAAGCGCTTTGCCGCCGACACGCTACCCGCGCTGAAGCGCCATCTGCAAGAAGCGCGCGCACTGCAAAAGGCCATTAAGGGCCAGGGCCAGGCGAAATAGCACGGCGCGCCAGGCATGGTGTTTGCTGAATGGCGCTGCGCCAATCATGGCCACCTTCACACCCATCACACCCATCAACACACGGGAGCAGACAATGACCCAGAAGACTTTGCAGGATCTATTCGTGCATGAACTGTCGGACATCTACAGCGCCGAGAAGCAACTGACGCGGGCGTTGCCGAAGATGGCCCGCGCCGCTTCAGACCCAGCGCTTGCTGAAGCGTTCACGCAGCATCTGGAAGAAACGCGCGGCCAGGTGGAACGCATCGACAAGATCATCGAATCCGCCGACTTCCGCCTCAAGCGCATCAAGTGCGCGGCGATGGAAGGCTTGGTGGAGGAAGGCCGCGACGTGATTGAAGACGTTGAAAAAGGGCCGGTGCGCGATGCTGCGTTGATTGCCGCCGCGCAGAAGGTCGAGCACTACGAAATTGCCGGCTACGGCACGTTGTGCACCTTCGCCAAGCAGTTGGGCCTGACCGAGGCGTTGACGCTGTTGAAGGAAACGTTGGCCGAGGAAAAGGCCACCGACGAAAAGCTCAGCATGCTGGCGCTACAGCAGACCAACGCGGAAGCCGCGCAGGCCGGTAAAGCCAAGTAAGGCCAGGCAAGCGGCCTGAGCCGCCCACACCCCGAGGTCCGACGCGTGGGGGCGTCTTCGGATCTCGGGGTGTTTTCTTGATGCGCGGGTCCGAACGGTGCCGCAGCCGGGTCAAACCGGAATCGAACCCGCATCAATCACCTATGCGTGAAGGCCGCCGGGCACGACGGCCGCTGCCGCCTGCATCGTTCCGCCTGCCTGGCGATGCCCCGCCCGTTGCCAACGCAATGCCGACGCCGAAAGCGATATACACCAACAGCAAGGCGCCGCGCGTCAGTCGCTGCTCAAAGCCGGGTTGCAAGCGCTTGGGCGTTAATTGGTAATCGGCAAAACACGATGTGGCGGCCACCAGCGCCCCTTCCATCCACGGCCGCTTGCCCCAGCGCGTCTGCTGTGCGCGTGCGCTGGCCCGGGCGTGCAGCGTGGCCCAGAAGACAGACGCCGCATGGTGGATCAGCAGCCCGGTCGCCGTGTGCTTCCAGCTGGGGTCATCCTGGTGCAGCGCGCGCTCGCCCCACAGCCACTGGCTGGTCGCATTGGTCGCGGCGGCGGCATGCCCGGTCTGGTGCTTAGCCAACGCAATCAATGCCAACGTGGACAACGCGCTAGCCGCGCTACCGCTACGTACGCCTTCTACAAAAGCTTGCCGCCATTCATGCATGGTGATCCCCTGGTTGATGTGGTGGCAGCCCGGGGCTTGTTGCCCCGACCCCGCCAGGTATGCAGTTTGCTGAACTCGCTGAACCGATCTGGCGCCGCGACAAAAAAGGAACAGGCATGAAAATTCTGCTGACCGGTGCGCATGGATTTATCGGCAGCCGGCTGGTCGACGCCCTGCGCGAAGACGACCATCAGCTGGTATGCCTGGTGCGCGCGCCACGCCCCCGCGACTTGAACGTGCCGCGAGCAAGATACGTGCCCGCGGACTTTTCTCGGCTGACGCGGGTGGAAGACTGGGCGCCGCTGTTGTCGGGCGTGGATGCCGTTATCAATACCGTCGGAATTTTTCGGGAGTCGGGTTCGGCCAGCTTTGCCAATGTGCACGACAAGGCGGCCAAGGCGCTGTTCGCGGCGGCCCGGCAATACGGCGCGCAGGTCATCCACTTTTCGGCGCTGGGGGCGGATGCCGAGGCCGCATCGGGCTTTCATATCAGCAAGCGCGCAGCGGACGACGCGTTGCGCGCGGCCGGCGCACCGGCTTACATCGTGCAGCCGTCGTTGGTCTATGGCGTCGGCGGCACCAGCGCCGCGCTGTTCAACCAGCTTGCCGTCATGCCTGTCGTCGCTTTGCCTGCGGGCGGCTGGCAGCGCGTTCAGCCCGTGCACATCAATGACGTGGTTGCGGGCGTGCGCGCGATGCTGGCGCAGCCGGCGCCCGGTGCGGTCACCGTGGCGTTCTGCGGCCCCGAACCCGTCACCGTGCGGACCTACCTGTCGATGCTGCGCAGCGGGCTGGGCGTGGCGGGAAGGCAGTGGATCATTCCGGTGCCGTCGCGTATGGCGAGCGCCGCGGCCAGGGCCGGCAGCTGGATGCCAGGCTCCTTGATCGACGCGGACAGCCTGGCCATGTTGAACCGCGGTAATACCGGCAACCCGATCGCCTTCGCCGCGCTGCTGGGCCGCAGCCCCGTCGGCCCCGCTTCGTTCATAGCGCCGCATGAACAGGCACCGCTGCGCGCCGACAGCATCCTGCGCACGATGCTGCCCGTGATGCGGCTGTGCATCGCCGCCGTCTGGCTATGGACGGCGGCGGTGTCCATGGGCTTGTACCCCATCCAGGACAGCCTGGCGCTGCTTGCCGACGCCGGCGTGCCCCACGCCCTGGCCCCGATCATGCTGGCGGGCGCGGCGGGCCTGGACCTGGTGCTGGGCGTGTTGACGTTGATGAACCTGGGGGGGCGCAAGCGCTGGGTGTGGCTGGCGCAGATGGCCTTGATACTGGGCTACACCGCCATCATCACCGTGCAATTGCCCGAGCAGTGGCTGCACCCCTTCGGCCCCATTTCGAAAAATGTGCCGATGCTGGCGGTGCTGGCGCTGCTGTATCTATGCGATAGCCGCGCGCGGAGGCCGTGATGGAATATCTTTGGTTCAAGCTGCTGCACATTCTGTCTTCCACGCTGCTGTTCGGCACGGGCATCGGGTCGGCGTTCTACCTGCTGTGCGTGGTCCTGCGCCGCGACGTCAAGGTGGTGGCCTCGGTGGCGCGCGTGGTGGTCGTGGCCGACTGGCTGTTCACCGCCACCACCGCCGTCATTCAACCGCTGACAGGCTGGTATCTGGCCCACCTGATGCAGCTGCCCTTGAACACGCCGTGGCTGTCCGCCTCGTTGATGCTGTATGCGGTGGCGATCGCTTGCTGGTTGCCGGTCGTGAGGCTGCAAATGCTGATGCGCGACAGCGCGACGGCCTCGGCCACTGCCGGCGAACCGCTATCGCCCCGTTTCATGCGCTACTTTCGCGCATGGTTCGTGCTGGGCTTTCCGGCGCTGGGCGCGTTCCTGGGGATTTTCTGGCTGATGGTGTTCAAGCCGGCGTAGAAGGGGGCCGTGGAGGGCATCTGCGCGTTTCCATCCGTCCCCGTGGCGTCGCTTGCTGCCGCTTGCTGCCGCTTGGCGCCGCCTGGTTCGGGTAAGGGGGGCCAGCTTGGAACGGGACTTGCTGAGCGGCACTGGCACCGCCCGACAAGCACGGGCGGTCCTTGGATGCTTCACGTCAGGAGAAAACAATGAAAACGCAGATCAGCTATCGCAAACTCGACGGCGACCACGGCGTCGCCCTGGTCAACGGCGGTATCTCAGAGACACTGCAAGCCAAGCGTGAATTGGCGAACTGGCTGGAACTGCCTGAAGGCAGCAGCGCCAGCACCGAAGAACAACAGGTGGACATCCGCCTGAAACAAGGCGGCATTGCCCCGGAATCGGTGCAGTTCAACCACATCAGCGAATAGCTCGCCACAAAAGCACAAGGGCTTACGCCGTAAAAGCGTAAGCCCTTGATTTTTTTGGTCGGGGCGGTGGGATTCGAACTCACGACCCTCTGCTCCCAAAGCAGATGCGCTACCAGGCTGCGCTACGCCCCGAAGGGTGGCAACTATACCAGAATCCCGGCCCCCCGGGCGTAGACGCGCCGCGCGGTCGTCTGAACGTGGTCATGTCGCCCAAGACGATGCGCCCAAATAGAAATCGGCGCGCCATGAAGG
>NZ_JCBAMR010000068.1:0-15762 GCF_059760425.1 Achromobacter sp. RT286_PF | reverse complement strand
CCCAAACGGATGCAGGCCGGATGCAAATATTTTTGCATCCGGCCTGCATTGGCAAAACGGGCGGGGGTTTACTTGGCCTTGCGGTTGGCCGAGTACGACGCCATCAGGTTGCGGTAGTCGGGGATGTGGTTGGCGAACAGGGTGCCCAGGCCTTCCACGTCGTTGCGCCAGTCGCGATGCAGTTCGCATGCCACGCCGAACCAAGACATCAGCTGCGCGCCGGCTTGTTCCATGCGGCTCCAGGCGGCGTTGCGGGTGACTTCGTTGAAGGTGCCCGAGGCGTCGGTCACGACGAACACATCAAAGCCTTCTTCCAGGGCCGACAGGGCGGGGAAGGCGACGCACACTTCGGTGACCACGCCGGCGATGATCAGCTGCTTCTTGCCGGTGGCCTTGACGGCCTTGACGAAGTCTTCGTTGTCCCAGGCGTTGATGTTGCCGGGGCGGGCGATGTAGGGGGCGGTGGGGAACTTGTCTTTCAGTTCCTGGACCAGCGGGCCGTTGGGGCCGTCTTCAAAACTGGTGGTCAGGATGGTGGGCAGCTTGAAGTATTCGGCCAGGTCGGCCAATGCCAGCACGTTGTTCTTGAATTGGTCCGGTTGGAAATCGCGCACCAGGGAAAGCAGGCCGGCTTGGTGGTCAACCAGCAGGACGGCGGCTTCGTTCTTGTCCAGTTTCACGTAGGGCTTGGTCATGGTTTGCTCCGTTATGTCTTCAGGTTTGGTGCGCGGTGTTGCGCGGTGAGTGCATGAACAGAATTCTAAATATCAACCAATAACCCCGGTAGTAGGGCAAATTGCGCCTCAGCGTTCTATTTATCGGACGATGGGCGCGGGGCTTTCGGGCCAGGGATGCCGTGGCGCTGCTGCGTATCGCATTCGCGTTGGGCGTTTTCACGATACTCCGTCGCCATGAAATCCAGTAGCTCGCGCACGGCGGGCAGCAGCCCCCGCCGTGAGGGGAACACCGCATGGACGGCGCCCGGCTCCGGCACCCAGGGCGCGCCCACCGGCACCAGCGTGCCCGCGTCCAATTCTTCGCGAATCATCATCAGGGGCAGTGCGGCCACTCCCACGCCGCGCATCGTGGCCTGCTTCAGCGCCAGCATGTCGTCGGTGACCAGGCGCGGGGTGAACGCTACGTTCTGACGCACGCCATCGGGCCCGTCCAGCCGCCACTGGCATTCGCGCTGTTCCGTGCCCAGCGCCAACGTGGGCAGTTCGGCAATCCTGGCAATGTCGGCGTCCGGCGGCAGCCTGCGGGCCAGCGCGGGGCTGGCGACCAGGCTCTGGCAGCTCATGCCCAGCGGCTTCATGACCAGATCGCTGTTTTCCAGGGGACCAAAGCGCACGCGCACGGCCAGGTCAAAGCCTTCGCGCAGCACGTCCACGGAACGCGAGAAGCTCTTCAAATACACGTGCACCTTGGGGCACTTCTGCATGAACCGCGCCACCACATCGCCCAGAAAGTAATAGATCAAAGCGGGCGGCGCGCTCATGCGTATCGTGCCTTGCGGCTCGGCATGGGTGCGGTCGATGACGTCTTGCGCGGCCTCGGCGCCGGCCAGCATCGACAGGCACTGGTCGTAATATTCCTGCCCCAATTCGGTCACGGCAAAGGTGCGGGTGGAACGCTGGATCAGCCGCACGCCCAGCCGTTCTTCCAGCAGGGCAATGCGGCGGCTGAGGCGGGATTTGGGGATGTCCAGCGCACGGCCCGCGGGCGCGAAGCCGCCGTGTTTCACGACCTGGACAAAGTAGTAAAGATCATTCAAATCGTGCATGACTTCCCGCGCTTTCGGAATTAAGAGGTAGCGGGAGCATATAACGCGATGACGGCCGCGCGGGCCCTAAGCCGAACTCAGGCGGCCGCGCCCACCGATTCTTCTTTCCAGCGCTGTTTGTCGCGCAGCGGCGGGGTGCCGAACAAGCGGCTGTATTCGCGACTGAATTGCGACGAACTTTCGTAGCCCACGGCGTGCGCGGCCAAGGCTACGCCGGCGTCATCGCTCAACATCAGCCGGCGCGCTTCCTGCAAGCGCAGGTGCTTCTGGTATTGCAGCGGGCTCATGGCGGTGGCCTGCTTGAAATGGTGGTGCAAGGACGACACGCTCATGTGCACGTCGCGCGCAATTTCTTCCACGCGCAGCGGTTGCGCGTAGTTGTCGCGCAGGATACGGATGGCCTTGGCCACGCGGTTGAGCTGGCTGTCTTGCAGCACCGTTTGGCGCAGCACGACGCCCTGACCGTTCATCAGCAGCCGGTACAGCAGCTCGCGCTTGACCATGGGCGCGAGGATGGGGATGTCGCGCGGGGTGTCCAACAGCCGCAGCAGCCGCAGCACCACGTCCAGCAGCGAGCCGCCCAAGGGATTGACGCACAGCGCGCGCGAGGCCTCGGCGGGCACCAGCGGCGGCAGGTTTTCGTCGCTGATCAGCTCGGCGATTTCCTCGGGGTTCAGGTCCAGCCGCAAGCCCAGGTAGGGCAGGGTGGGGCTGGCCACCGACACCTTGGCCACCACAGGCAGGTCCACCGACGAGATCAGGTAATGAAAGGGGTCGTATTCAAAGCTCTCGTCGCCGATCAACAAGCGCTTGGAGCCTTGCGCGATGACGGCCAGCGCGGCTTTTTGCAAACCGGGCTTGGCGCCGGTCGGTTGCGACAGGCGATGCAGATACAAGCCTTCGATGGGTGTATCCAACGAGCCCTCCAGCGTGCCCGTCATGCGGTCCAAGGTGCAAAGCAGCTCGCGGCGGGCGGGCTCGTAAGCACCGTCCAAGCCAGGAATATTGACGGAAGCTTCGGTTTGCTCGGTAGTAATAGGCATGGAGGCTCCGAGAGGGGCGCGGGCCTGGCGGCGGCACAGGCGCGGCGGAATAGGGGGCGGGCTCCAGTGTATGCCCGCTGTGGGCGCGCCGAACCGGGGCCAGATAGGCTATGGAGAAATGGGCAAAAAATCAGGAGGATCGGGCGTATGCCTGATTCTCCGACACACCCGCCAGAGAATCAGGCAAAAAACGGGCAGGATCAAGCAGCGCGTGGCGGCCGCTTGCGACGCATACTGTTCGCACCCCGGCCAGTTGCGTTCGGCGTCCCATCCCGGGGCGCACGGATCCGCCGCGCCGCAGAAGGAGCACCACCATGCGATACAAGAAATTTGGCAGCACCGGCCTATTCGTTTCGGAACTCTGCCTGGGCACCATGACCTTCGGCGGCGAAGGAGAGTTGTGGAGCAAGATCGGCAACCTGCAACAGGAAGACGCCAACCGTCTGGTCGGTCGCGCCCTGGAAGCGGGCGTCAACTTTATCGACACGGCCGACGTCTATTCCGAGGGGCGCTCGGAAATCATCACCGGCCAGGCGCTGCGCGATTTGAAGGTCGCGCGAGACGACGTCGTCATTGCCACAAAGGTGTTCGGCCAGACTGGCGCGGGCGTGAATGCGCGTGGCAATTCGCGTGTGCACATCCTGGATGGCGTGAAGAAAAGCCTGTCGCGCTTGCAGCTGGATCATATCGACCTCTACCAGATCCACGGCTTTGACCCGGCCACGCCCATTGAAGAAACCGTGCGCGCGCTGGACACGCTGGTCCAGCATGGCCACGTGCGTTACGTGGGCGTGTCCAACTGGGCGGCCTGGCAGATCATGAAGGCGCTGGGCATCGCCGAACGCCTGGGGCTGGCGCGCTTTGAATCGCTACAGGCGTACTACACAATTGCCGGGCGCGACCTGGAGCGCGAGCTGGTTCCGATGCTGCAAAGCGAAGGCGTCGGCCTGATGGTGTGGAGCCCGCTGGCAGGCGGCTTGCTCAGTGGTAAATACAGCCGTGACGGATCTGCCGAAGCCGGCAGCCGCCGCGCCGCCTTCGACTTCCCGCCGGTGGACCGCGACCGCGCTTATGACAGCATTGACGTCCTGAAATCCGTGGCCGATGCGCGCGGCGTGTCGGTGGCGCAGGTGGCGCTGGCGTGGTTGCTGCACCAGCAGGTGGTGACCAGCGTCATCATCGGCGCCAAGCGGGTAGACCAGCTGGACGACAACCTGGCGGCAACCGCCATCAAGCTGACGCAGGATGAGCTGGCGGCGCTGGACAAGGTCAGCGCGCTGCCGCCCGAGTATCCCGGCTGGATGCACGTGCGCCAGGGCGAGTTCCGCCGCAAGCAATTGGCGGAATCGGGCGCGGTGTAAACGGCGCGGGGCCACCCGCGGCGCAGGCGCGCCCAGGTCATTGGGCGGTTCGGAGTGCGACCGAGAGCTGCGCGAAACGGGGGCGGCGCGAGTAGAATCTTCGCGTTCCGTCCCCGCCTTGAAGATCTCCCATGACACATCGCTTTCCCGCCAGCGTGCCTTCCCCAACGGTCAAGCCGTGGTTGGCTGCGCTGGCCGTCGTCGCCCTGGCAATGGCCGCGCCCGCCGGCGCCGCGCCGCAGCCCTCGTTTGACTGCGCCAAGGCCACGGCCGACGTAGACCGCGCCATCTGCGCCAGCGATGCCCTGGCCACGCAAGACGCCAGCATCGCGCGCCGCTTTGCCGAGGCCAAGAAGGCATTCGACGCCGACACCGCCCGCGCGCTGACGCAAGACCAGCGCTACTTTGTCGGCGTGCGCAACGAAGACTATGCCGTGCCCGGCAGCGCCGCCGAGCGCGTCGAAAGCTTGTCCGACCGCCTGAAATACCGCGACGCTTTTCTTGCGTCGCTGGTGCTGACGCCACGCCAGGGTTTTGAAGGCAGCTGGGACAACTTGGCCGGTGGCATCACGATCGTCCGGCAGGCCGATGGCAAGCTGATGGTCGAGGCCCAGGCCGCGCAGCCGCAGAATGCGCGCTGGTTGTGCGACGCCAGCGGCGTGGCGACGGTCAAGGGAGACACGCTGGTGGTCGAGGCGGACGACCCCGGTGGCTGGACGCTGACACTGTCGCGCAAGGGCGCGGCGCTTGTCGTGGTCGATACCCCGCCGGCCAAGGACAAGGCGGCGGGCGGCCCGCCGTATTGCGGCATGAACGGCGCGTTGGGTGGCGTCTACTTCCCCGTGCGCCAACCCTAGGCCGGCCCGTGGACGCCGACTAGAATGTGTGTCGCGTTGCCGTAGGCACGCTCTTCGTTTGAAGGGAATCGCGTGGCCATTCCGTATTTGCGCCGGCTGACGGCGGTCAGCCGCAGTCCGCAAGCCAACAGGCACCTTGCCTATTTCCTGACCTTTACCGCCGGCGCGGTAAACGCGGGCGGGTTTCTGGCCGTCCAGCAGTACACCTCGCACATGTCCGGCATTGTCTCGATGATGGCGGACCACATGGCGCTGGGCGGCATCGTGGTGGTGTTGCAGGGCATGGCGGCGTTGCTGTCGTTTCTGGCGGGCGCGGCCAGTTCCGCGTTCCTGATCAACTTCGGGCGGCGGTCCCATCTGGCTAGCGAATACGCCTTGCCGCTGCTGGTGGAAGCGGTGTTGCTGCTGCTGTTCGGCTTGCTGGGCGCCAACCTGGAAACGCTGCGCTGGTTCTATGTACCGGGCACCGTGATGCTGCTGTGCTACATCATGGGCCTGCAAAACGCGATGATCACCAAGGTGTCGCGCTCTGAAATCCGCACCACGCACGTCACGGGCATGGTGACCGACATCGGTATCGAACTGGGCAAGCTGTTTTACTGGAACGTGGCGAAAAGCGATGCCCAGCACACGCCGCCGGTGCGCGCAGACCGCGGCAAGCTGATCGTGCTGAGCCTGATGGTCACGCTGTTTTTTGTAGGCGGCGTGACGGGCGCGTACTCGTTCTTCCACTTTGGCTTCGGGTCGACCTGGCCCCTGGCGCTGCTGCTGACCTTGTTGGCCGCCGTGCCGATCGGGGACGACCTGCGCAGCCTGATGCGGCGCGTCTAGCGCATCACCGCGTGGCCTTGCGCACGACGGCGTGGCCCAGAAACACTTGCAGCGCGGCCAGGGTTTCGTAATGCAGGTTCTTCAGACGGGCGTCTTTGGCCGCTTCGGTGATGGCGGTGCCCCGGGCGTTCAGGGGATACGGCTCATCCAGCAGGCGCGCCATGTCGATCTGGTAAAAACTGGCGTCGCCATAGGGCCGCTTGCCGTCGATCATGGGCATCGGCCAGAAACGATCGCCCTCGCGCAGCACGGCTTGCAGCTCTTGCGGGCCGGCCTCGCGCCACACCGCAGCGCGCAACACTGTCAGATGTTCGGCGCGCAGCCTGAAGCCGCCTTGCGCGTCCACGCCGCTTTGCGGGAAGTCGAATGTGTCTTTCATCTCGGCCGGCACCGTGTAACGGCCCGGGGCGAGTTTGCCCGCCGACGTCACAAAGCCCGGCACCACGCGGCACACTTCGGCCAGGCGTTGGATGACCAGCGCATCGTCCGACGTTTTCAGTGCGCGGCGAGCGGCCGCCAGCGTGTCCGGGCCACCGAGCAGCGGCTGTTCAAAATCGATGCCCGGCGCGCCGGATTCGATCGGCATCCATTGCACGCGCAGCAAACGTATCAGCGCTGCGTGCTGGGCCGTGATCGGAATGGCTTCGATCGGCGTGGCGAAGACTTGCCGAATGATGGGCTTGCGGTCGATGGCGGCCAGTGCGCGTAGCGGCGCCAGCAGCAGCCCGCCCAGGCCCAGCCTTAGACCCAAACTTAGCCTTAAACCCAGCCCCAGACCCAGACCCAAACCCAGACTCAGACCCCGGCCCGGCCCCGCCAGCAGCTGGCGACGCGTCATCTTGCTGCGTCCGCTCATTTGCGCAACTCGTCCAGCGCGGACTGGGCCAGTGGGTAACCGGGCTGGATTCGCAAGGCGTCTTCATAAGACAAGCGCGCGTCGGTCTGCCGGCCCAGGCGCCGCATCAAATTACCCTGGTTGGTCAGAATCAGCGCGCTGGCGGGTTTGGCGCGCACGGCCTTTTGGTAGGCTTCCAGCGCGTCGGCCTGGCGGTCCATGCTGTCCAGCAACGCGGCCTGAAGGTTGTAGCCGATGCTCCAGTCCGGGAAACGGCTGGTCAGCGCTTGCGCGGTAGCCAGGGCGTTGGGCAGGTCTTTGCGTTGTGCCTGGGCGCCGGCTTTGTTGACGTACGCCCATTTGTCGTCCGGATTCAGCTTGATGGCTTCGTCAAACAGGTCCTGGGCGGCGGGCAGGTTGCCTTGCTGCGCTTGCAGCTTTCCCAGGAACAGCCTGACGTCGGCGTTGCGCGGATCTTGCTTGGCCATCTCTTCGGCCACGCGCTGCGCCTCTTGCGGGTCGTTGGCTCGCAGCGCGGCGGATATCCGCGAGTTCAGCGTCTGCATGGCGGGCGGCAATTGCTGGACGCGCGCATGCAACGCTTCGTTTTCGGCGCGCAGCTCGGCTTGGTACGCGTGGTCCAGCTGTGCGGCGCCTTGTGCGTGGGCGGGGGGCAAGGCCAGGGAGGCAAGCGCCGATCCCAGTAAGCAGGCAAGCAAACGGCGGCGTAGGGACGCAAGCATGGCGGTCGGCGGTTCCTGAAGCGGTTGGGCAAGCGGGCGGGGTGTTGGACGCCTACGATACCGGAAGCGCGGCGCGCGGTAAAAAAAGAGAGGCTGAAAAAGTCAGCATCGCGCCAACAGCAAGCAACAGTAAGCCAAGAGCAAGCCAACAGCACGCCCACATCGCGCTGCAAAACGCGCCACGGGCAAGCCGAACGCAAAAAAGCCGAACGCAAAAAAGCCGAACGCAAAAAAGCCGAACGCAAAAAAGCCGAACGCAAAAAAGCCCGGCGCTTGGGCCGGGCCTGGAACCACGGCCCCGCAGGGCCGGCTCCCAATCAGTTGGGCATCAGTACCGTGTCCACGACATGGATGACGCCGTTGGACTGATAGACGTCGTACGTGCTGATGGTCGACATACCGCCCTTTTCGTCCTTCAAGGTCAGGTTGTGCTTGCCGTTCATCATCACCCAGAGTTTGCCGCCGCTGGCCGTTGTCAGTTCCGTCTTGCCGCCGCCCTTCTTGATCTTGGCCGCCAGCGCGTCGAAGTCCAGCTTGCCGGGCACCACGTGGTAAGTCAGGATTTTGGTCAGCGTGGCCTTGTTTTCAGGCTTGACCAGCGTGTCAACCGTACCGGCGGGCAGCTTGCCGAAGGCGGCGTTGGTGGGCGCGAACACCGTGAACGGGCCCTTGCCCTGCAACGTATCGACCAAACCCGCCGCCTTCACCGCAGCCACCAGCGTCGTGTGGTCCGCGGAATTGACCGCGTTGGCGACGATGTTCTTGGTGGGCATCATCGCCTGGCCGCCCACCATGATGTCAGCCGCGAAAGTGGGCGACATGGTCAGGGCAGAGGTAGCGATGGCAATCTGGGCTAGCAATTTCATGACGATCTCCTTTTGTGTGGCCGTCATGAGGAGATACGGGGCTGGCCTTCGATTGGATGCGCGAATTCTTCCTGGGACAAACCCTGATCAGATGACCTTGCCGCTAAGCACGACCGGGCCGGTCGGGATGCCATTGGGGGCGCCGCCGTCCGGTTCCAGCGTAATGGCAACGGTGTCACCCTGTTGCGGCAGCTGGCTGGGAGCCAGCACCGTGGTCTGGCCGGGTAGCACCACGCCCAGCGAGCGCGGCGCCTGCCCCGGCGAAATGGCCCACAGCTCCAGCGCGCGGCCATCCGCCAGCGCGACCAAGTCCTGCATGGGCTGCACGGCCAGACGGTTGTCCGGCAGGGTGTTCACGACCATGGCGCCGGGCACCTTGTCGTTCGACAACACGGCAACGGTGCGGACCTGGACGGGCTCGGTGGGCGGCTTGAGCATCAGGAAGGCCAGTACCACCACGGCGGTGGCCAGGCCCGCGGACACGGCGCGCCACCAGGACAGGGCACGCGGGGGCGCCGATGTGCGGGCGGCGGCGGGGGCCGGCGCGATGCGCGCGGCAATGGCTTTCCAGACATGCGCGGGCGGGGTTTCGGGCGGCAAGGCCAATGCCAAGGGCAGCAGGCGGTCTTCCCATTCGGCCACGGCGCGGCGCAGGCCGGCGTCGTCTCGCATCAGCGTGATGAAGCGTTGCCGCGCACCCGCGCGCAAACCGCCCAGCACGTAATCGGCGGCCAGGCGATCCTGCAATTCGGGGTGGCGGTAGTTCATTCCAAGCACCTTTTCAGCCGTTGCAAGCCCCGGCGTATCCAGCTCTTTATCGTTCCCAGCGGCGTGTCCAGGCGCGCCGCGATGTCGGGATGCGCCAGGTCGTCAAAAAACGCCATGGCGATGGCAACGCGTTGCGGCCCTTCCAGTTCGCCCATGCAATCAGCCAGCCGACGGCCTTCCTGGTTGCTTTGCAGACGCGCCAGCGGACCCGGACTGTCATCGGCCATGGCCAGGGTCAACGTGTCGTCCGGGTCCGGCACCACCACATCGGGCCGACGAAGGCGGTCGATGCAGCGATTGCGAACGATGCGAGTCATCCACGTCATCGGCTGGCTTTGCGTGGCCTGATACTGCCCGGCCTGGCGCCAGATCGATACGAAACACTCTTGCAGCACGTCTTCCGCGGCGGCCTGGTCTCTCAACATACGTCTGGCCAGCGCAAACAGATGCGGGGACGCAAGGCGATAGACCTCCGCCAGGGCGGATTCGCGTTTTTCCGCGCACTGGCCAAGCAGGGTCTGAAGGTGTTGAGCGTCGGGCATCGGTTCCTAAGGGGGAAGGGCATGCTGGTGCAGAGCATACCGGCCCGTGACGCCGGCGTCACTGTGTTGGCGTCACTTATTTATCCCGGCACTACAATGCCCGGCACCGGATCGCGCGTCAGTGCGCGCGCCGCAGGTGGCCCGGTACGCCGGGCGCGCCGCCGTCCCGGGCCCCGGCCGGCCCGGCAAAAAGCGTATAGCTTGCAATCGAAACACAGGAGGAGCAGACAGGACATGGACGCAGAATTCTGGTTGGAACGCTGGCGCGAAGGGCGCACGCACTTTCATCAAACCCGGATTACGCCGCTCTTGCAGAAGTATTGGCCCACGTTGGCCGTACCGAAGGGGGGTCGGGTTTTGGTGCCGCTATGCGGCAAGTCGCTGGACATGGTCTGGCTGGCGGCGCAGGGGCACACCGTGCTGGGCGTGGAACTGTCGCAGCTGGCGGTGGAACAGTTCTTCAGCGAAAACGAGTTGCGCCCGGTCACGCATGAATCCGTCTACGGCACGCACTACGTGGCGGGCAACATTGAAATCATCCGCGGCGACATCTTCAAGCTGGATTCCCAGCTGCTGTCGCACTGCGTGGGCGCTTACGACCGCGCGGCGCTGGTCGCCTTGCCCGAGGACATGCGCGGCGACTACGTGCGCCACGTATACGGGCAGCTATCGCCCATTGCCCGGGGCTTGCTGATTACGCTGGACTATCCGCAAGAAGAAATGGCGGGGCCGCCGTTCGCGGTGCTCGACAGTGAAGTGCAAGCCCTCTTCGCGGGCGTGGCGCCGGCGGTCATCATCGACCGCCGCGACATCCTCGACAAAGAACCCAAGTTCCAAGGGGCGGGCGTCAGCCGGCTTGACACGGTGGTGTACCGACTGGGCGTGCAAGGCGCCTGATCCGCAGTGCGGGCGGCGGCGCGACGTGCCTACAGGCTTACAGGCTCAGGTCATCAGCCAGCCGCCCGCCACATCCAGCACTTGGCCGGTCACGAACCGCGCTTGGTCGGACGCAAAAAACAGGCAGGCGTCGGCCACTTCCTCGGGGGTGCCCAGACGCCGCAGCGCCGTCACCCGCGCCACGGCGTCGTTGATTTCCTGCGGCACGCTTTTCAGCAGCGGCGTGCTGATGCGCCCCGGCGCCAGCCCGTTCACCGTCACGTTGAATTCACCCAGCTCGGCAGCCCAATGCCGGGTGAGCCCAAGCAGCCCTGCCTTGGTGGCCGCGTAGTGCGCCGCCACGATGTCGCAATACGCCTTGCCCGCCACCGACGACATGTTGATCACGCGCCCCTGGCGCTGCTGGACCATGTGCGGGCTGGCCAGGCGCGTCATGTAGAACACGCTGTTCAGGTTGACGGACACCACCTTGTCCCATTCGCCGGGCGGCATTTCCCAGACCTTCAACGCGCGCCCGTCCGTCTTGGGCGAAATGCCGACGTTGTTCACCAGGATGGTTGCCGCGCCCAGTTCGGCGGTGATGCGATCGTAGGCCGCCTGGCACTGGTCGAAGTGCGCGACGTCGGCGGGCACGAAGGCGACGTCGTGGCCGCGTTTTTGCAGGACCTTTTCATAGGCCTGTCCAGCCTGGGCATTGAAATCGATCAGCCCGACGCGGCCGCCTTCGGCCACAAAACCTTCGACGATGGCCGAACCGATGCCGCCCACCGCGCCTGTCACGATGGCGACCTGGCCATCAAAGCGTCCGCTCATGCCTGCACCTTCAGCATGATCTTGCCGATGTGCCGGCTGCTTTCCATCAAGGCATGCGCGCGGTGGGCGTCGGCCAGCGGGAAGACCTCATGGATCAGCGGCAGGCATTGCCCTTGTTCCATCAACGGCACCACCTTTTCCGCCAGGGACCGGGCAATGGCGCCCTTGTCCTCGTCGGAACGCGGGCGCAGCGTCGACCCGGTGAATTGCAGGCGCTTGGTCATGATGGGCAGGGCGTCGATCTCGGCCTTGCTGCCTTCCAGGAAGGCGATCTGCACCAGTCGGCCGTTCACCGCCAGCAGCCTGATGTTCTTGTTGATGTACGACCCGCCCACCATGTCCAGGATGACGTCCACGCCCGTGCCCTGGGTGGCGTCGCGCACGGCGGTTTCGAAGTCGGTGTCGCGGTACAGCAGCGCGTGATGCGCGCCGGCCTTCACGCAGGCGTCCGCCTTGGCCCGGTTGCCCACGGTGGTCCAGACCTGCGCGCCGAACGCGCGGGCCAGCTGAATGGCCGTCAGCCCGATGCCGCTGGAGCCGCCGTGCACCAGGAACTTCTCGCCGGCGGACAGGCGGGCGCGGTCAAACACATTGGTCCAGACGGTGAAGTAGTTTTCGGGAATGGCGGCGGCGGTCAGCATGTCCAGCCCGCGCGGCACGGGCAGGCAGTGGCGCTCGTCGGCCAGGCAATACTGGGCATAGCCGCCGCCGGGCGTCAGCGCGCAGACGGCGTCGCCCACCTTCCAGGCCGTGACGTCGGGGCCGATGCCGATGATCGTGCCGGACACTTCCAGCCCCAGGTAGGGGGATGCGCCCGGTGGCGGCGGATACGAGCCCGAGCGTTGCAGCACGTCGGGGCGGTTGACCCCGGCGTAGGCCACTTCAATCAGCACCTGGCGGCCGGTGGGCTCTTCCATGTCGCGTTGGGCGACCTGCATGCAATCGGGCGCGCCGCCCTTGCCATGGTCGATGAATGTGCAGCGTAGGGACATAGGGGAATCCTGGAGTTCAGTGGCCCAGATAGGCCTTTTTGACATGGGGGTCGCTAAGCAGTTCGGCGCCGGTGCCGGTGCGCACGATGGCGCCGTTTTCCAGCACATAGCCCCGATCCGCAAGCCGCAGCGTGCGGAACACGTTTTGCTCGACCAGCAGCACCGTCACGCCATGCGACGTCACGTTGCGGATGATGTCGAACATCTGCTGCACCAGCAGCGGCGACAAGCCCAGCGAAGGCTCGTCGAACACCAGCAGCTTGGGGTCCGCCATCATGCCGCGCGCAATTGCCACCATCTGCTGTTCACCGCCCGACAGCGACCCGGCATACTGCGACAGGCGTTCTTTGACGCGCGGGAAAATGCGCAGCACTTCGTCCAGCTTGCGGGCCACGATGGGGCGCGCCGCGCGCTTGTACGAACCCATCAGCAGATTGTCTTTGACCGTGAAGTGCGGAAACAGCTGGCGGCCTTCGGGAATCATCGTGATGCCCGCATCCACGATGTCGTACGGGTTGCGGTTGGTCAGGTCCTGCCCTTCGAATTCAACCTTGCCCTGCATGGCCGGAATGACGCCGCACAGCGTCTTGAGCGTGGTGGTCTTGCCCGCGCCGTTCGCGCCGATAAGCGTCACGATTTCGCCGGCATTCACTTCGAAGTTCAGGCCGTTGAGCACCTGGCTCTTGCCATAGCCCGACGACAGATTCGACACCTTAAGCATCCTGGTACTCCTTGCCCAAATACGCCTCGATGACGGCGGGGTTCTCGACCACGTCCTTCGGTGCGCCGCTGACCAGCACGGCGCCTTCGTTCAGGACGATGATGCGGTCGGACAGCGCCATCGTGGCTTGCATCATGTGTTCGATCAGCAGCACCGACACGCCCGAATCGCGGATGCGCCGGATCATCTGGATCGACTTCTCGATGTCGGTCGGGTTCAACCCCGCCATCACCTCATCCAGCAGCAGGATGCGCGGCTTGATCGCCAGCGCGCGGGCGATTTCCAGCCGCTTCATGCCGCCCACCGTCAGACTGCGCGCCTCGGTGTTCAGGTACTTGAGCAGGTCCGTCTGTTCCGCCACTTTCAGGGCGATCTGCTCCGCTTCGTCACGGTTGGACGTGCGGATGAACGCACCCAGCATGATGTTCTCAAGCACCGTCAGGCCGGTGAACGGCTTGGCGATCTGGAACGTGCGGCCCAGGCCCTTGTGCGCGAACTCGTCCGGCGTCTTGCAGGTGACCCAGTTGCCGTCGGCGTCCAGCATCGAAATATCGCCCTTGTCCGGCGACAAAAAGCCCGACAGCAGATTGAACACCGTGGTCTTGCCCGCGCCGTTCGGCCCGATCATGCCCAGGATTTCGTTCTGGTTCAGCGTTAGCGATACGTCGTTGGTGGCGCGCAGCCCGCCGAAACTCTTGAACAGCTTGTCCGCCTTCAAGACAGGCTGGTCGGATCGGGTCGCGGCGCGCAGCCGCAGTTCGTCGGCCAGCTTCGGCTTCTTGCGCGGCGTGCCCAGATACGGCAAGCGCGCCAGCCCGCGTTCAATGGCGGGGCCGAAGGCGCCCGCCAGCCCACGCGGAATCGTCAGCACCACGGCCACCAGGATCAGGCCGTAGATCAGCCCGTGCATGCCGTTGCCCACGCTGGACAGCCAGCCGCGCGCCAGCTCGGCGATGGGCAGCACCAGGAACGTGCCGGCAATCGGCCCGGCCACCGTGCCCAGTCCGCCGATCAGCGCAAACATGGCCACCTGGATCGACAGCTCCAGCGAGAACGCGGAACTGGGATCCACGAAGGTCAGGTAGGTGATGTGGAAGGTGCCGATGATGCTGGTCAGCATGGCCGAGACGACGGCCGCGATGATCTTGACCCGCACGGTATGGATGCCCACCGCCAGCGCGGCGTCCTCGCGTTCGCGGATCGCGATCAGGTAATGGCCGATGCGCGACTTGCGTATCGCCCACGACACCCACGTCACGAACAGGAACAGGCCGAACGCGATGATCACGTAGTTCATCTTTTCGCGGAACACGATCCACGCCCAGCCGATATTGAGCGGCAGGCTGATGCCGCTGGAACCGCCCGTCCAGCTTTCCTCGTGGATGACCAGCAGCCGCACCACCTCCAGGATGGCGATGGTGGCCAGCGCGAAGAAGGGCCCGCGCAGCCGCAACGTGGGATAGCTGATCAGGATGGCGACGGCGGCCGAGATGGCCGCGCCCGCCAGCATGCCGATCCACGGCGAAATGCCGAAGTTCTGCGTCAGCAGCGTGGCGGTGTAGCCGCCGATGCCGTAGAACACGGCATGGCCCAGCGACAACTGGCCGGCGTAGCCGCCGACGATATTCCACGCCACGGACAGCGAGGCAAAGACGAACAGCAAGACAAAAAGGTTGGTCCAGAAAGGCGTGCCCATGACGGCGGGCACGAGGAACATCACGATCAGCAAAATCAGGCTGACGTAGGCTTTGGGGCTTCGAAAGTCGGGAAACACGTCTCGCTCCTTGTGGCTCTGATCACTCTGTGCCGACGCCGAACAGGCCGTTCGGTCGCAGGACAAGGATCAAGAGGAAGATCCCGAAATACACGACCTCTTTCAGGTCGGGGGCGATGTAATAACCGGCCAGCGTATCGACGATGCCGATGATCATGGAGCCGGCCACGGCGCCATACAGGCTGCCCAGTCCGCCCAGCACCACGATCACGAAGGCGGTCAGCACGAAGTACGTGCCCACCGTCGGAAACACCGGATACTGCGGCGCCAGCAGGCCGGCCGCGATGCCGACGAACGCGGTGCCCAGGCCGAAGGCGATGGCGTAGACGTTGTTCACGTTCACGCCCATCAGTGTGGCGGCATAGCGATGCTGGGCCACGGCGCGCAGCGCGCGGCCCAGGTAGGTGCGATGCATGAACAGGTGCAGCAACACGGCCAGGCTGATGCCGATCACGAAGGTGATCAACTGCCCGGTCACCATCGAGAAGTTGCCCACGTCGATGGCGTTCGTGCCCAGCTCCACCGGCGCGCGATACACGTTGGCGCCGAAGATCACCAGCGCCAGGTTCAGCAAGATGGTGGACACGCCCACCGTGGCGAAAATCTGAATGTGCTGGTCGGCATTGAGCAACGGCTGGATGATGCCTTTTTGCGTCAGCGCACCCAGCGCGAACAGGATCACCGCAACGGGAACCAGCCCCACATACGGGTGGACGCCGAATTGCGCGGCAATCAGATAAACCAGATACATGCCGATCATCAGGAACTCGCCATGCGCGAAGTTCACGACACGCACGACGCCGAAAATCAGTGTCAGCCCCAGGCTGATGATGGTGTATGCGCCGCCCAGCAACAGGCCGTTGATGACCAGTTGAATGAAGATATCCATGGTGCAACCTCTTAGAGCGGGATGCAGCCCCGGCGCGGCTGCTGCAT
>NZ_JCBAMR010000067.1:0-16984 GCF_059760425.1 Achromobacter sp. RT286_PF | reverse complement strand
TGCACTGGGTGTTGTTTTTTTTAACAGTAGACGAGGGAGGGGGATTTTTGTCGGGGGGTGGGGGGGGGGAGGGGTGTTGAAAAAGGAGGGGGGGGGGGGCGGGGGGTGGGGTTGGGGGCGGGGTGGGGGGCTGGGGCTGGGGCTGTGGCTGTGGCCAGGGCCAGGGCTGCGGGCTAGGGTCCGCCCACTCCAGGGCTTACACTGTCGGTCGACTCCGTTTTTTCGCGGTTTTTGCGAACCGCCCTATTGTGACCAACACGCCCTTTTCTACCCTTCCCCTTCTGCCCGCCCTGCTTGATAACCTGCAAAGCCTGGGGTTTGAGCAAATGACGCCTATCCAGGCGCAAAGCCTGCCGCTGATCCTGGAAGGCCGCGACATCATCGCGCAAGCCAAGACCGGCAGCGGCAAGACCGCGGCGTTTGGCCTGGGCGTGCTGCAAAAGCTGGACCCCACCCGCCTGGCGCCGCAAGCGTTGCTGGTGTGCCCCACCCGCGAATTGGCCGACCAGGTTGCGCAGGAACTGCGCCGCCTGGCGCGCCTGATTCCCAACGTGAAGATCTTGACGCTGTGCGGCGGCGCCCCTGCCCGCCCCCAAGCCGAATCGCTGGCGCGCGGCGCGCATCTGGTGGTGGGCACGCCCGGCCGTATCCAGGACCATCTGGAACGCGGCAGCCTGGACCTGGCCGGCCTGACCACGCTGGTGCTGGACGAAGCCGACCGCATGGTCGACATGGGCTTCTACGACGACATCGTGGCCATTGCCTCGCACTGCCCCACCAAGCGCCAGACGCTGCTGTTCTCGGCCACGTACCCCGACAACATCCGCAAGCTCAGCGCGCGGTTTCTGCGCAACCCCGCCGAGGTCAAGGTCGAGGCGCAGCACGACGCCAGCCGCATCGAACAGATCTTCTTTGAAATCGACGAAAAAGACCGCCTGGACGCCGTGGCCCGCCTGTTGGCGCATTACCGCCCTGTGTCCACGCTGGCGTTCTGCAACACCAAGGTCCGCAGCCACGACCTGGTGGAACGCCTGCAAGCCGACGGCATCAGCGCACAGGCGCTCAATGGCGACCTGGAACAGCGCGAACGCGACGAGATCCTGATCCAGTTCGCCAACCAGAGCTGCGCCGTGCTGGTGGCGACCGACGTGGCGGCCCGTGGCCTGGACATCCAGAATCTGGGCGCCGTCATCAACGTGGACGTCACCAAGGACACCGAAGTGCACGTGCACCGCATCGGCCGCAGCGGCCGGGGCGATCAGAAGGGTTTGGCGCTAAGCCTGTGTTCGCCCGACGAGATGCGCTGGGCCAACCTGGTTGAGCAATACCAGGGCTCGCCCTTGAAGTGGGGCGACATCAAATCGCTGAAACCCAAGGCCGACCGCCCCTTGCGCGCGCCCATGGTCACGCTGTGCATCCAGGGCGGCAAGAAAGACAAGCTGCGCCCGGGCGACCTGCTGGGCGCCCTGACGGGCGACGGCGGGCTGACGTTTGAACAGGTGGGCAAGATCAACATCACGGAATTCAACGCCTACGTGGCGCTGGACCGCCAGATTGCCAAGCAGGCGTTTTCGCGCGTGTCCAACAGCAACATCAAGGGCCGGCGCTTCCGTATGCGCTTTCTTGAGGAATTCTGATTATTGGCAGGGTTCGATACGCCCGGTGGTACCGCCAGCATTTACCGCCAGGACGTGACGAAAGCTTGATGATTTTGCAGGGCATTTGCCATAATGGCGCCGCTTGACGCAGCCGCCCCGTCGGATGCGCGGCGGTGTGGGCTTGGAACCAATGGTTCGCGGTGGGTTCCAACGTAGCCTTGTCCTCCTTTAACCATCACAAGAGAAATTCACCATGATCAAGTCCGACGATACCGGCAAGCTGATCCTGCGCCTGGCTTTGGGCATCCTGATTCTGCTGCACGGCTTGTCCAAACTGATGGGCAATGGCGTTACCGGCATCAGCGGCATGCTGTCTTCGCACGGCCTGCCGGGCTTTCTGGCCTATGGCGTCTACGTGGGCGAGATCATCGCGCCCGTTCTGCTCATCGTTGGCGTGTACACGCGCCTGGGTGGCCTGATCATCGCCATCAATATGGTGGTTGCCATCTTGCTGGCGCACACCGGGCAGCTCAGCAGCATGACCAACAATGGCGGCTGGGCACTGGAACTGCAAGGCATGTTCCTGTTCACCGCGCTGGCGCTGGCCTTCATGGGCGCCGGCCGTTTCAGCCTGGCCGGCAACGGCGGACGCTGGAACTGATCGCCTCCACTGCCGCCATCGCCGTTACGCGGCGTGACGCGGCGTGACGCAAAACGGGGTCGCCATGGCGGCCCCGTTCTTTTTTCCGCAACGTTTGATACCAACGACATGCGCCGTCACGCAGGCGCAAACATCGGTCACGCGAAAGCTGTTTCGGATCGATTACAAGAGGCGAACGACTGCCATCCGGTATGGCCTAATCCTTACCAGCGCACCAAGGGCGTATGACACGCCTGGCGCAGGTAGGGAGTCAAGAACATGAAGAAGCGCCTTTTGTTGATGATGGTGATAGCCAGCACGCTGACCGGATGCGTCGTGGTGCCGGCCCGCCCGGCGTACTATCGCCCCGCGCCGGTGTATTACACGCCGCACTATTACTACCCGGCGTATCCCGCGCCGCATTACTACTACCGCGGTTATTGACCGTCGCCGTCGACGCGTCCTGAAGGAACTGCCATGACGCCCCTAGCCCGGATTTCCCGCCTGCGGCCTGCCGCCGCCCATATCGCTCTTGCCGTGTCCTTGCTGGCGACGGGCAGCGCCGCCGTGGCGCAAACCTACGACGCCCCGCCGCCCCCGCCGGGAGCGCCCGCCGCCCCTGACTACGATGGCGGCGACCCGGCATCCGCGAATCTTGCGCTGGTGGACCGCAGCCCGGAACCGCCGCCGCCCTTGCCCCAGTATGTGCAGCCGCCTGCCCCGGCCGACGGCTATCTGTGGGTGCCCGGCTACTGGAGCCGCAACCGCTACGGATTTTTCTGGGTGCCCGGCGCCTGGGTGCTGGCGCCCTATAACGGCGCCTTGTGGACGCCCGGATACTGGGGGTTCTCCAATGGGCTGTACGTATGGAGCCCCGGTTACTGGGGCCCCCACGTGGGATTCTATGGCGGCATCAACTATGGCTTCGGCTATGTCGGGCTGGGCTATGTGGGCGGTTACTGGAAGCGCGACCGCTTCTACTACAACCGCTCGGTGACGAACGTAAACGTCACGCGGGTCACCAACGTCTACAACCACACCGTGGTCGTCAACAACATCGACAACCGCCGCGTCAGTTATCACGGCGGGCCGAACGGCATCCGGCGCGCAGCGGACCCGCGCGAGCTGGCCGCCCGCAACGACCGCCATGCGCCGCCGACCGACATACAGCGCAACTACGTGCGCGAAGCGGGCAATAACCGCGCACAGTTCTACGACCACAACAAGGGCCGCCCGCCGCAGGCGTTTGTGGATCACCCCGATAACGGTCGCGGGCCACAGGGTGGGCGACCGGGCGGCGACAACAACCGCCCCGACCCGAATCGCGGGAATCCGAATCGGCCGGACCAAGGCCGAGGCCCGGGCCAGACCGTGGTCGGGACGCAGGCGCAACGGGATGTGCAGCAGCGGGATGTAGAGCGGGTCCAGCAACAGATTCAACAGCGAAATTCGCAACGGGATCAGCAGCAGCGGGACCAGCAGCAACGCGATCGCCAGCAGCGAGACGTGCAGCAGCGGGATGTAGAGCGGGTTCAGCAGCAGATTCAGCAGCGAAATCCGCAAGGGGATCAGCAGCAGCGGGATCAGCAGCAGCGGGACCAACAGCAACGCGACCGTCAGCAGCGAGACGTGCAGCAGCGGGATGTGGAGCGGGTCCAGCAGCAGATTCAACAGCGCGATCAGCAGCAGCGCGATCAACAGCAGCGCCAGCAGCAGCAAGATCGCGAACAACAACAAGTGCGCCAGCAACAGGCGCGCGAACAGCAGCAGCAACAACAGGCCCGCCAGCAGCAGGCCCGCGACCAACAGCAGCAACAAGCCCGCCAGCAGCAGGCGCGTGAACAGCCGCAGCGGCAGCCGGGCGGTGGCGGCGATGGCGGCGGCCGAGGCGGTGGCCCTAACCGTGACTGAACTGGACCCTGGGCCGCGCGCGGACTACAGTAGGCCACTTGCCGCCCACCGCCGCGCGCCCAACGATTGATTATTGGAGACTTCCATGAAGCGCCTTGTTTCTAGCCTGATGCTCTGCGGCCTGCTGGCCGCCGCATCCGCCCACGCCGCCTTGAACGTCGGGGCGCCCGCGCCCGACTTCAGCACCGACGCCTCGCTGGGCGGCAAGGTCTTCACGTTCAAGTTGAACGACGCGCTAAAGCAAGGCCCGGTCGTGCTGTATTTCTTTCCCGCCGCCTTCACGCAGGGCTGCACCATCGAAGCGCACAACTTTGCCGAAGCCACCGACGAATACAAGTCGCTGGGCGCCACCGTCATTGGCGTATCGACGGACAACATCGACACGCTGAACAAATTCTCGGTCAGTGAATGCCGTGGCAAGTTCGCCGTGGCGGCGGATGCCGATGGCAAGATCATGAAGTCGTATGACGCCGTGCACGACAAGCGCCCGGAATACGCACAGCGGATTTCCTACGTGATTTCGCCGCAGGGCAAAATCCTGTACGAATTCACCGACATGAACCCCGAGTCGCACGTGACGAACACCATGCGCGCGCTGCGCGACTGGAAGGCCAAGCAGGAAAAAACCAAGTAAGAGGCGACTTCCGCAAGCCAGAAAAAAAGGCGCCGAACGGCGCCTTCGTTATTTTCCGGCCACGAGCGCGGAACGTCCTACGTGTTAAACGGCCACACGGTCGGATGCGTGCCCGGCGGACTTGACGGGCGGGTCCAACGGGCCGGCGTTTCCGAAAAGCGCGCGCCGTGACGCACGGCTACCAGCTCGCCAAACCCCGACGCCTCCGTTTCCAGCAAACCGTCAAAGTCCGGCATGCGGCAGTCCAGCCCGCCTTCCACCCTGCCCATCCCGCGCAACCAATGCGCCGTCTGCGCCAGCGACACGCGCACATGCCAACTGCCGCCTTCCGTTGCTTGCCGCGCCAACGCCACCTGCGCGCCAAACGCCATCAGGTAGCCCGAGGCATGGTCAAGAATCTGCATCGGCAAGGGTTTGGGCGCTTCCTGGCCAGCTGCCTGCGCTTCGGCGTGGTTCAAGCCCGTGGCGGTCTGCACCAGCGAATCGAAACCCCGGCGGTTGGCCCACGGGCCCACGTTGCCATAGGCCGATAGCGACACATACACGATGCCCGGGCGGATACGTGCGGCGTCTTCCGGCCCGAAGCCCAGCGCCGCCATCCCGCCCGGCCGATAGCCCTGTACAAACACGTGGGCGCTGCGCAGCAGGTTGCCCAGCGCGATGCGGCCGTCGGCCGTGTCCAGGTCAGCCAGCACCGAGAGCTTGCCCCGGCTGGTGTCGATGATGTTGTCGATGTTGGGCAACTGCGGCGAGTTCACCAGCATCACGTCGGCGCCATAAGCCGCCAGCGCCCGGCCACACACGGGGCCGGCGATGATGCGCGTCAGGTCCAGCACGCGAATGTCTTTCAGCGGCCGGGCGTCGTGCCCATACTTGGGCAAGGGACGCGGGTCGGCATCGCCGATGCGCTCAATGGTCATCAAGGGTTGCGCCGCCACGGCCTGGCCCTGCGGATGGCGGTCCCATTCGTCAAAGCTGCGCATCGCGGCAACCACCAGGCCCGCGTCGGCGGCCACCTGTTCAAAGTCCAGCGCTTTCCAGCGGCTCAACGCCGCCTGGACCGCGTCGCGCGTAGTGCCCTCTCCGACGGGACAGCCCAACAGGGCCAACGCGCCGTCTCGATGGTGCGCAAAGTTGGCATGGATGCGCACCCAGCCCCCGTCACCGCACTGGTAGACGCCGCTGATCGGGTCCCAGATATTGGGCGTGACGCCGTTGATGGTGAAGTGGCTGCGGCATTCCTGCGCCGCGTGCAGCATGTCCACGCTGACCTGCTGGCGCGAGCCGCCTCGCAGATACCAGAGTTCAGCCGCTGCCAGCGCTGCGGCGGCCATGCTGGTTTGCGCGGCCGTCCCCACAGCGAACGAAGACGGCAACACCGGTTCGGCGCCCGTCAGCATCACGTGGTCGAGGGATTCGTCGGGTAAATCGAAAGAACGCCACAACTTTTGCAGGACGTCGCGCGATGTCGTGGCGGCGGATGTGCGTCCCCGTAGAAAGGACGGGCGAAGGTCCATCAGATTTCCCATAGCGTTCAACTTTTTTTCAGTCGTTGAATCGATTACATGGCGGCGGCCCAGGCGCGTCAATACAAACCTCGCGCCAGCGTGTTTCATGGTTTGACCGCTACACGTCGTCTGAACCGGTTTGCCGCCTGTGCCCGGACGCCGCCCGGCCTCCCCCGCTGCCCGGGCGAACGGCGCATCCCGCATGCCGTGTGCAATGCCGGCTGGCGACGCCGGATTCCGTCACGCCGCGCCGTCACATCTACTCGTAGTTTTTACATCGTCTTCCATGCGGCGGGCCAATATAGAATGCCAGCCTCGACGCAGGGCATCGCCCTTCGCCCACTTTTTGCCTGGGATCGCCCTCCATGAATACGCTGCTCTGGCTGCGCACCGACCTGCGCATGCACGACAACCCCGCGCTGGCGGCTGCCCGTGAAAACGGAACGGTGACTGCGCTGTTCCTGGCCGCGCCCGAACAATGGCGCCAGCACGGCGACGCGCCGGCCAAGGTGGATTTCTGGTTGCGCAACCTGCGTGAACTGTCGCGCGATCTGGGCGAACGCGGCATCCCGCTGAAGCTGCTGACGGTGTCGGACTGGAGCGACGCGCCCCAGGCGATTGCTGATTTCTGCCGGGCGCACGGCATTTTCCAAGTGCACGCCAACACCGAATGGGCGATCAACGAGCGCCGCCGCGACGCCGCCGTGGCCGCCGCGCTGGACGGCATCGGCGTGGATTGGACGCTGCATCACGGCGCGACCCTGCTGCGGCCCGGCACGGTTACCACGGGCAAGGGCGACTGTTATCGCGTGTACACGCCGTATGCGCGCACCTGCCGCGAACGGCTGCGCACGGCGCCGGTGGTAGCGGTGCCCGCCCCACGCCCGCAAACCCCGCCCAATTGGGCGGCCGACCCGCTGCCGGACGCCTTCGACGGCTTCGCCGCGCCCGGCGACGCGGTCCGCACGCTATGGCCCGCCGGCGAAACTGCCGCGGGAGACCGGCTGGACGCCTTCACCGACGGCATCATCGACGCCTATAAGGACGAACGCGATTTTCCGTCCTTGCCCGCCACCAGTTGCTTGTCGCCCTATCTGGCGGCAGGCGTACTGTCGCCCGGCCAGGCGCTGCGCGCGGCGTTGGCGTCCAATCACGGCGAGATCGATAGCGGCAAGGCGGGCGCGGCCACATGGATCAACGAACTGCTGTGGCGCGAGTTCTATCAGCATCTGCTGGCCGCCTACCCCTCGCTGTCCATGCATCAGCCGATGAAGCCGGAAACTGCCGCCGTGCCGTGGCGCGACGCGCCGGATGACCTGCACGCGTGGCAGCAAGGCCGGACCGGTATTCCGATCGTGGACGCGGCCATGCGCCAATTGCTGGCGCTGGGCTGGATGCACAACCGGCTGCGCATGGTCACCGCCATGTTCCTGTCGAAAAACCTGTTGATCGACTGGCGGCTGGGCGAAGCGTGGTTCATGTCGCAGCTGGTGGATGGCGACCTGGCCGCCAACAACGGCGGCTGGCAATGGAGCGCGTCAACGGGCGCCGACGCCGTGCCGTACTTCCGCGTCTTCAACCCGCTATCGCAATCGCGCCGCTTCGATCCGCGCGGCGTGTTCCTGCGCGAATGGCTACCCGAACTGGCCGACCTGGACGACAAGGCCATCCACGACCCCAGCCCGATGGAGCGTGCGGCGGCGGGCTACCCGATGCCGATCGTCGACCTGGCGCAAAGCCGCTTGCGTGCGTTGGAAGCGTTTGGGAATTTGCCGGCGGTGGGGTGAATGCGATCAAGCGCGGCGCGCGGCCGATCACGAACCCGCCGCCGCCTGCTTGTCCAGGCGCTTGATGAACACCTGCAATTCCTTTTCGACCTGCTTGTCGCCGCGCGCCTGGGCGGCCGCCACGCCCCGGTCCCACGCTGCGCGCGCCTGCTCTACGTCGCCCCGCCCCAGGCAAGCCTTGCCCAGCCATTTCCACGCGACGGAATACGCGGGGTCGAACTCCAACGCCGCGCGCAAATGGGTTTCGGCTTTTTCAAAGCTGTCTTGCTCGGCATAGGCCTTGCCCAGCGAAAATCGCAGCAACATATTGTCGGTGCCCTTGGCCAACATCGCCTCCAGCCGTTCGATCATTCCTTCCATCGGCGTGCTCCTGCTTTCGTCTTGTGCATCGTCTTGTGCAGCGTTATTGACTGCAAGCGGCCATGATAGGACGACGTGCCGCCAAGCGCCGCAATGGCCCCAGCCCGCGCCGGGTCGGCAGCGAACTGAAAATTGCGGTTTCCGCGCGTTTCAGGACCGCCCGGCGCGGGAATGTTCGGAGGATTATCCTGTCACACCGCTTATTGCCCTTTCAGGGTCTTGCGCCATGATGCGATCACGAATGCTGCTGACCAACGCCGTGCCAATGCTGTGCCTGGCGCTGGCGAGCGTGGCAGCGGCGGCTGCTTCCCCTGCCGCGGCCACTGCCCCGCAAGAAGACACCCGCGCGTATGAAGCCGCCCTGGTCAACCGCATCACCTGGGGCGCCACGCCCGCCGAGCTGGCTCGCATCCGCGAGATAGGCGCGCAGCGCTACCTGCATGCGCAGTTGCACCCGGACGCGCACGCGCGGTTACCCGCCGAGGTGCAGTCGGCCATCGATGCACTGCCCATCAACCGGGAATCGGAACAGGACGCCCAGGCGCGGCAGCGCAAGCTGCGACAAGACGCGCGCGATCTGGATCCCCAGGCCAAGCTGCAAGCGCAACGCGAAGCACGCGCGATATCGCGGCAGCGCGCCCAGGACGCCGCCAGCCGCGCCGTGTGGCGCGCGCTGTATTCGCCCGCCCCCTTGCAGGAACAGATGACGTGGTTCTGGATGAACCACTTCAATGTGTTCGCGGGCAAAGGCGACGTGGGCACGTATCTGCCGCAATACGAAGAGCAAGCCATTCGCCCACACGCGCTGGGCAAATTCCGCGACATGCTGCGCGCCACCGTCAGGTCGCCCGCCATGCTGGTGTACCTGGACAACACGCGCAATGTGGCGGGGCACATCAACGAGAACTATGCGCGCGAAATCATGGAGCTGCACACGCTGGGCGTGGGTGGCGGCTATACGCAAAAAGACGTGCAGGAACTGGCGCGCATCCTGACCGGCCTGGGCGTGCATAACAGCGACAAGCCGCCCAAGGTCAAACCCGAATTGCGCGCCGGGCTGGTCCAGCAGGGGCTGTTTTTGTTCAACCCCGCGCGCCACGATAGCGGGGACAAGGTGTTCCTGGGCCACACCATTCGCGGCGGCGGCCTGGACGAAGTCGATCAGGCCATCGACCTGCTGGCGCGCCACCCGTCCACCGCGCGCTTTGTCAGTACCAAACTGGCCGCGTACTTCGTGGGGGAATCGCCGCCGCCCGCGCTGGTGGCGCGCATGGCCAAAACCTTTCAGGCCCAAGATGGCGACATCGCGGCCACGCTGCAAACGATGATCGCCTCGCCGGAATTCGCCAAGTCCTTGAAGACCGGCGTGTTCAAGGACCCGGTGCATTACGTGTTTTCTGCTTTGCGATTGACCTATGCGGACATGCCGCCCATCCGCAATCCCAAGGCGGTGTTGTCGATGCTGCAACAGATGGGCCAGGGCATGTACCAACGCCCCACGCCCGACGGCTATCCGACGTCGCAATCTGACTGGGCGGGTTCGGGGCAGATGACACAACGGTTTGAAATTGCGCGCGCCATTGCCGCCGCACCGCAGCCGCTTTATCGCACGACAGAGGCCCCGGAGCCGGTCGCGCTGCCCAAGGCGACGCCGCTGCTGGATGCCAACCCGGATCTGTTGCGCGTCCTGTCGCCCGCAACGCGCCAGGCCATGGGCCAGGCCCGAAAACCCGTGGATGCCAATACCTACCTGCTGGCCTCGCCAGAATTCATGCGCCGCTAGGAGAACGCGATGGACCGCCGCCGCTTGCTTCAAATGATGGCCACCGCCCCGCTGCTGCTGGGCGGCAGCCGCTTGTATGCGGCGCCCGCCGCGTCGGGCAACCGCCTGCTGGTCGTCTTCATGCGCGGCGCGTACGACGCCGCCAGCCTGCTGGTGCCCACGTCCAGCGACTTCTATTACGAGTCGCGCCCCAGCATTGCCATCGCCCGACCCGGGTCGGGCGATGGCGCCGCCCTGCCGCTGGCCGATGGCTGGGGCCTGCACCCGGCGCTGGCTGATAGCCTGCTGCCGTTCTACCGCAACAAGCAGCTGGCTTTTGTCCCGTTTGCCGGCACCGAGGACCTGACCCGCAGCCACTTCGAAACGCAGAACAGCATCGAGCTGGGCCAAGGCGCCCGCAAGGATGGCAACTACCGATCCGGGTTTCTGAACCGCTTGACGTTGGCCCTGGGCGCCAACGGTTCGCACCCCGCCGCGTTCACCTCCGATGTGCCGCAAATTTTGCGTGGCGATGCCCGCGTGCCCAACGTGGACCTGGGCGGAGCGAACAGAAAATCCCGCTTGAGCGACGCCGACAACCGCGCCATTGCCGCGATGTACCGCGACACGGACCTGCACGCGGCCGTGGACGAAGGCCAGCGCGTCATGGGCGCCACCCGGCAGGAACTGGACGCCGAAATGCAGGCCGCGAACGGCAACGCGGTGTCGACCGACAAGCTGGAAAAGGAAATCCGCCGCATCGCCCGCTTCATGACCGACCGCTACAACGTCGGATTTGTGGATGTGGGCGGCTGGGACACGCACGTCGGCCAGGGCGCCGCCACGGGTGCCTTGGCCGGCCGGCTGGGACAGTTGGGGCGCGCGCTGGCGGCCTATGCCAACGCGATGGGGCCGGCCTGGGGCCAGACCACCGTCGTGGTCATCAGCGAGTTTGGCCGCACCTTTCGCGAAAACGGCAACAAGGGCACGGATCACGGTCACGGCACCGTGTATTGGGTGATGGGCGGCAACGTGCGCGGTGGCCGGATTGCCGGACGCCAGGTCCCTGTCCGCCACGACACCCTGTTCCAGGACCGCGACTACCCTGTTCTGAACGAATACCGCGCCGTTTTCGCGGGCCTGTTCGCGCGCTTGTACGGGCTGGACAAAGCCCGCCTGGCGCAGGTATTCCCGGGTGTGGCCCCCGTGGATATCGGATTGGTCTGATACCCCGGCGTGCGCACGCGGCGCTACACTCCACGAGCCAATTGGCGCACCGACGCGCCCGCGTCGCAACGCCCGACACAGGAGCCCGCATGAGCACGATTTTCGATTTCACCGCCCGCGATATTCACGGGGTGGATCAATCCCTGGACACGTATCGCGGCCGCGTGCTGCTGGTCGTCAATGTGGCATCCAAGTGCGGTTTCACGCCGCAATACGCGGGGCTGGAAGAGCTGTACCGTTCGTTCCGTGACGACGGCTTCACGGTATTAGGTTTCCCGTGCGACCAATTCGGCCACCAGGAACCGGGCGACGAAGCCGAGATCCGTAATTTCTGCGCCACGCAGTACGACATCAGCTTTCCGCTGTTTGCCAAGATCGACGTCAATGGGGCCGACGCCCATCCGCTGTACCGCTGGCTCAAGGGCGAAAAGCCGGGCGTCTTCGGCACCGAAGGCATCAAGTGGAATTTCACCAAATTCCTGGTGGGCCGCGATGGCCAGGTCATCAAGCGCTACGCGCCCACCGACACGCCGGCGGGTTTGAAGGACGACGTGGCGCGGGCGTTGTCGGCCCCGGTGTAAGGGTTGGGACTACGGGGCTGGGACGACGCGGCTGGGACGACGCCCTTAGCGCAACGGCGGCAGGCGGCGGCGCACCGTATGCGCCTTGACGATGGCGGTGTTGGTTTCAGCGAACTCCGTCACGCGTTCCAGGATGCCGTCCAGGTGCGAGATCGACCGCAGCACCACACGGGCGATAAAGCAGTCGTCGCCCGTGACCTTGTCACACTCGACGAATTCCGGGATTTCCTCGATCAAGCCTTCGACGTGACGCAGCTGGCCCGGCAGCGGCCGGATGCGCACGATGGCTTCCAGCGTGTAGCCCAGCGCCACCGGGTCCACATCCAGCGTGTAGGCGCGGATGACGCCGGATTCCTCCAGGCGCCGCAGCCGGTCCGCCACGCTAGGCGGCGACATGCCTACCTGCCGAGCCAGGTCGGCCGTGGTGGTCCGCGCGTTGGCCGCCAGGGTCTGCACCAGCCGGCGATCAATACCATCCAGTACCGGGTTTTCGTTTTTTAGGTCGTTCTGCATAAATTTCACCTAAATGAAGGTTAGCGGATGAAAGCGCCACGCATTAATCATATAACCGCATCGATGCGCCTGGGATAATTTCTCCATCAAGAACGTGGCCAGACGGCCGATGGAGACCCCCTCATGACCCCCGCATCAGAACGCCTTGGCCTGGCGCAAATGGCCGCCGCCATGACCTTATCCGGCACCCTGGGCGTGTTTGTCCTGGAATCCGGTCAAAGCGCCTGGAATGTCGTTTTCTTTCGCTGCCTGTTCGGGGCCATGGCGCTGTTCATCTATTGCTGGTCGCGCGGCCTGCTCAAGCCCGGCCTGTTCACGCGCAAGACGCTGTTCTTGGCGCTGGTGGCCGGCGCCGCGCTGGTCATGAATTGGGTCTTGCTGTTCTCGGCCTACCGGCTGGCGTCCATTTCCCTGGCCACCGCGGTCTACAACGTGCAGCCCTTCTTTTTGATCGGGCTGGGCGTGCTGTTCCTGGGCGAACGCCCGTCACGCGGCAAGCTGGCGTGGTCCGTAGTGGCGTTTGCCGGCCTGCTGCTGGTGCTGCGCCTGACGGACACGCACGCCGGCGGCCAGGCCTATCTGTCGGGCCTGCTGCTGGGCCTGGGCGCGGCCGCGCTGTATGGCGTGACGGCGGTCATCGTCAAGCGCTTGAAGGGCGTGCCGCCGCAGGTGCTGGCGCTGGTTCAGGTGACGCTGGGCGCCGTGATGCTGCTGCCGATGGCGGATTTCAGCGCCGTCCCGACCGCGCCGCTGCAATGGGGCTATCTGGTGGCGCTGGGGCTGGTGCATACCTGCCTGATGTACATCCTGATGTATTCGGCCATCCAGAAGCTGCCGACCACGTCCACCGCCGCGCTCAGCTTCATCTACCCCGCAGTGGCCATCCTGCTGGACCTCGTCGTCTACGGCCAACGCATGGAACCCATGCAGGTGGTGGGCGTGGCGATGATCTTCGTGGCCGCCGCCGGCGTCAGCCTGAACTGGACGTGGCGGCTGCCGGGCGGCTCCCACCGGGTGGTGTAAGGCGCGGGGGTTGGTGGCGGCCAAGAAACCCGCCCCCGGCCCCGGTTATTCGGGGCCGGCGACAATGCCTGCCGCTATCATGGCCTTCCACCCGCCGGCACGGCCGGCGGCGCCTTGATTCCCAGGACGCACCCCATGATCGATCTCTATTACTGGACCACCCCCAACGGCCACAAGATCACGCTGTTCCTTGAAGAAACCGGCCTGCCCTACAAGATCCACCCGGTGAACATCAGCCGCGGCGATCAGTTCAAACCCGAATTTTTGGCCATCGCGCCCAACAACCGCATCCCTGCCATCGTCGACCAGCAACCGGCCGACGGCGGCGCGCCCTTGTCGCTGTTCGAGTCGGGCGCCATCCTGCTGTATCTGGCCGAAAAGACCGGGCAGTTCCTGCCGGCCGACCTGCGCGGCCGCGCGGAAGTGTCGCAATGGCTGTTCTGGCAAATGGGCGGCCTTGGCCCCATGGCCGGCCAGAATCATCACTTCTCGGGCTACGCGCAAGAGCGCATCCCCTACGCCATCGACCGCTACGTCAAGGAAACCAACCGCTTGTACGGCGTGCTGAACAAGCGTCTGGCCGACCGCGAATTCGTGGCGGGCGACTACTCCATCGCCGATATGGCGGCCTACCCGTGGATCGTGCCGCATGCCAAGCAGGGTCAGGACCTGAACGACTTCCCGCATCTGCAACGCTGGTTCAACGCCATCGCGCAACGCCCCGCCACGCAGCGCGCGTACGCGTTGGCCGACAGCGTCAACACCGCGCCGTCCATCAGCGATGAGGAATCGCGCCGCATTCTGTTCGGCCAGACCGCGCAGAACCTTGCCCGCTAGCCAGGAGCCCTGCGATGTCCGATCCGCAATTGGTCTTTCGCCGCGCGCGCCAGGAAGACCTGCCGCACATCGTGGCCCTGTTGGCCGACGATGAGCTGGGCGCCAAGCGCGAAGACGCCTCGGTGCCGCTGAACCCGCGCTACACGGCTGCCTTCGCCGCCATCGCGCAGGATTCCAACCAGTTCCTTGCCGTGGTTGAGCAAGGTCCACACCTGGTCGGCTGTTTGCAGTTATCGTTCATACCCGGCTTGTCGCGGTTGGGCCTGTGGCGCGGCCAGATCGAAAGCGTGCGCATCGCCTCGTCGGCGCGCGGCCAGGGTCTGGGCCGGGCCATGTTCGAATGGGCCATCGACCAGTGCCGCGCCCAAGGCTGCGGCCTGGTCCAGCTGACGACTGACCGGGCGCGCCCCGATGCGCGCCGGTTCTACGAAAGCCTGGGCTTTACGGCCAGCCACGACGGCATGAAGCTGAACCTGTAGTTTTTGTTCATTGATTTCGCAAGGAGCGCCCATGCATGGCGAATACAAAGTCCCCGGCGGCAAATTGGTTGTCGCGGATCTGGAAGTGCGCGACGGCCGCCTGGCCAACGTACGCATCAGCGGCGACTTCTTTCTAGAGCCGCCCGAAGCGCTGGAAGCCATCAACAGCGGCTTGAACGGCATGCCGGCCGATGCCGGCGAACTGGAATTGGCGGTGGCGGTGCAATCGGCCCTGCCCGCCGATGCCGAACTGTTCGGCTTTTCGGCCGAAGCCGTGGCCGTGGTGCTGCGGAGGGCGCTTGCATGACGCGCACCGACTGGAACGATTACGACTGGCAATTGATCCACGAAGGCCCGCAGGCGCCGTCGCTGCACATGGCGCTGGACGCCGTCATTACCGATGAAGTGGGCGCGGGCCAGCGCCCGCCCACGCTGCGCATCTGGGAATGGGCGGCGCCCGCCGTCGTTATCGGCCGTTTCCAATCCCTGAAAAACGAAGTGGACCCCGACGGCGCCAAGCGCCACGGCATTGAAGTCGTGCGCCGCGTCAGCGGTGGCGGTGCGATGTTCATCGAACCGGGCAACTCCATTACGTATTCGCTAAGCGCGCCGCAAGCCCTGGTGCACGGCATGAGCTTCCAGGAATCCTACGCATTTCTGGACGCCTGGGTCTTGACGGCGTTGCAGGGCCTGGGCATCAAGGCCTGGTACCAACCCCTGAACGACATCGCGTCCGACATCGGCAAGATTGGCGGCGCGGCGCAAGCCCGACGTGCGGGCGCGGTGCTGCACCACGTGACCATGTCGTACGACATCGACGCCGATAAAATGGTCGAGGTCTTGCGCATTGGCCGCGAGAAACTGTCCGACAAAGGCACCACCAGCGCGAAGAAACGCGTGGACCCGCTGCGCACGCAGACCGGTCTGGCGCGCGAAGTCATCATCGAGCGCATGCTGGAAACTTTTGCCGGCCTGCATCGTCTGACTCCGGGGCAAATCGGCAGCGACACGCTGGCGCGCGCCCAGCAGCAAGCCGATGAAAAGTTCTCGACGCCCGAGTGGACGGGCGTGGTGCCTTGACGGCAAGATCTTGATTTTGTGGAGGTAGTTCAATGCGTCGCACATTCACGCCGCCAGGCGGGATAAGCGGTCTGATCCTGGGCGCTGCCTTGTTGGCGCTGGCCGGCTGCGGCAGCACGCCGCCTGCCAACATCACCCTGGCCGCGCCCGCTTCGACCACCCCGGAAAAAGTGGGCGACCTGTCCACCGAGCGGATCAAATGGGCGTCGAACAAACCGGGCTGCGAAGGCGACTGCCCGCGCATTGAAATCGACAGCGTGGCGTTTCCCGGCATTCCCAAATTAAGCGCGCTGGTGGACCACGTGCTGGCCTACATGACCGGCACCGACGCCAATCGGCGTGGCCCCTACAACACGCTGTCGGAATACACCCAATACTTCTGGTCGACCGCGCGCGCACGCGACGCCACGTATTTCAAGGCGTCGGTGAAAGACACCGTGGGCGACATCGTGGCAATTGAATTGCACACCGAGCAATTTTTGACGGGCGCCGCGCACGGCATTCCGGCCACGCAGTATTTGAACTGGGAGCGTTCGCGCGGCCGCGTCATGAGCCTGGATGAAGCGTTGATCCCAGGCCGGCGCGCGGAATACGTTGCGGCCTTGCAGCGCGCGCATGCCAAATGGCTGACGGGCAACCCCGACGCCAAGCGCGATCCCGCCGCCTACAACAAGATGTGGCCCTTCCAGGAAAGCGACAACTTTGCGTTGACGCGCGACGGCATCGTCGTCAAATACGACGCCTATTCGATTGCGCCCTACTCGCACGGCGAACCGGAACTAAGCATTCCTTATGCCGACCTACGCGGCATCCTGAAGCCGGAGCTGTTGCCCAGGTCGTAGGCCAATGCCAAGACCGGCAACGGGCCCATGGCCCAATGCCGGTCAAGGATGCGTGCTCAGCGCGGCGCAAGGCCTTTTGCAGGCCGAGGTTCGGGTGAGCGGACTGAGAGTGGAGCTAGGGAGGTGGCCGCTTTTTTCGCGTCTGTGGCCGGGTAAGACGCCCAGTCCGCTCAATGCAACCGCGGCAAGAACGGGCCGGCGG
>NZ_JCBAMR010000066.1:0-17624 GCF_059760425.1 Achromobacter sp. RT286_PF | reverse complement strand
CCCCGGTGACGGGGCGGGCGCCTTGGACATTCAGCCGATGGCGGTCAACCGGCGGCGCGGATCACAATGCCTCTTCGTCGGCTTCGCCGGTGCGGATGCGGATGGCTTGCTCGACGGGCGACACGAAGATCTTGCCGTCGCCGATCTTGCCGGTGCGCGCGGCCTTGACCACGGCTTCGATGGCGGCTTCGACCTGGTCGTCGGGCAGCACGACTTCAACACGGATCTTGGGCAGGAAGTCCACCACGTATTCCGCGCCCCGGTACAGTTCGGTATGGCCCTTCTGGCGGCCGAAACCCTTGACTTCGGTGACGGTCAGGCCGCTGACGCCGACTTCGGCCAGCGCCTCGCGGACTTCGTCGAGCTTGAAGGGTTTGATGATGGCGGTGACTTGTTTCACGTTGGGCGTCCTGGGTTTTTGATGTGTTGCGGCGCCCTGCCCACCGCTTGCGAGGCAGCCAGGGCGCGATGAATAAGAGAATACCACCGGGGCCCGCCCTGCAAACGGGCGGCCGGCGTCATTGCGGGAGAACCCCGATCAGGCGTCGGGCGCGGCATCCGGGATGCGTTCGGCGTCGCGCATCCACACCACCGATTCCGAATCGCTGGGCGCGCGCCAGTCGCCGCGCGGCGACAACGAGCCGCCCGAACCAACCTTGGGCGCGTTGGGCACGCAGGTGCGCTTGAACTGAGTTGTACGGAAAAACCGGTCCAGGAAAATCTTCAGGTTGCGCTTGATGGCGGCCAGGTCGTACTGGTTGCGCGCCACGTGGCCGGCGTCCGGCCAGGCGCCCGCTTCGCGGTCACGCCAGGCGGCCAGCGACAGGAAGGCCACCTTGGTGGGCGCAAACCCATAGCGCAGCGTGTAGTACAGGTTGAAGTCCTGAAGCTCGTACGGGCCGATGGAGTCTTCGCTTTTCTGCACGGGCTTGTCGTCGGCGCCACCCGGCACCAATTCCGGGCTGACGTCGGTGCCCAGCACGTCCAGCAGCACGCCGGCGCCGTCATCGCCCAGCCGGCCGGATTCCGCCACCCAGCGCACCAGGTGCGTGATCAGGGTCTTGGGCACGCTGGCGTTGACGCTGTAGTGCGACATGTGATCGCCCACGCCGTACGTGCACCAACCCAGTGCAAGTTCGCTGAGGTCCCCGGTGCCGATGACGATGGCGTTGCTGAAGTTGGCGATGCGGAACAGGTGATTGGTGCGTTCGCCGGCCTGCACGTTTTCAAAGGTGATGTCGTAGACCGGTTTGCCTTCCGCGTACGGGTGGCCCAGGTCTTTGAGCATTTGCAGGCAGCTGGGGCGGATATCGACTTCGGACGCCGTGCAGCCCACCACCGCCATCAGGCGGCGCGCCTGTTGCAGCGTGCGGGTGCTGGTGGCAAAGCCGGGCATCGTCACGGCCAGGATGTTGGACCGGGGCAGGCCCAGCGTGTCCATGGCCTGCGCGCACACCAGCAGCGCGTGGGTGGAATCGAGCCCGCCGGAAATGCCGATGACCACCTTGGACATCTTGCTGGCCGACAGGCGCTGGGCCAGGGCCTGCACCTGGATGCTATAGACCTCTTTGCAGCGGGCGTCGCGCTGTTGCGGGTCGGCCGGCACATACGGAAAGCGCGCCACGCGGCGCTCAAGCGGCAGTTCGGCATCGTCCAGCGGCGGGTTTACCGGCACCGGCACCGAACGGAACTTGCGCACTTCGTCCTGATGGCGGCGCACGGACTGGCCGAACGTCGTCTGGCGCATGCGTTCGCGCGACAGGCGGTCCAGGTCCACATCGGAAAACAGCAGGTGCGAATGGTTCAGGAAGCGTTCGGATTCGCCCAGCAGTTCGCCGTTTTCATAGATGATTGCCTGGCCGTCCCAGGCCAGGTCGGTGGACGATTCGCCCCGGCCGGCCGACGTGTACATATAGGCCGACAGGCAGCGCGCGGACTGCTGCGCCACCAGCTGATGGCGGTATTGCGATTTGCCGACGACGATGTTGGACGCAGACAAATTCACCAGCACGGTGGCGCCGGCCAGCGCGGCGAACGAGGACGGCGGGATCGGCACCCAGACGTCTTCGCAGATTTCGACGTGAAACTGGAACAGCGGCAGCTTTTCCATCTGGAACAGCAGCTCGGGCCCGAAGGGCACGGTCTGACCCAGCAAGACGATGTCGGTGACGGCCGCGCAGTCGGCGGCGCTGAACTGGCGGGCTTCATAAAACTCGCCGTAGTTGGGCAGGTAGCTCTTGGGCACCACGCCCAGCACGCGCCCGCCCGCGGCCACCACGGCGCAGTTGAACAGCTGGTGGGACACGCGCAGCGGCGCGCCCACGATCACGGCGATATCCAGTTCGGCCGTGGCCGCCACCACCCGCGCCAACGCCTCTTCGCATTCATCCAGCAAGGCTTTCTGGTGGAACAGGTCGTCGCAGGTGTAGGCCGACAGGCCCAGCTCGGGAAACGCCACCAGCACCGCGCCGCCCTGGGCGGCCTGCTGGGCCAGTTCTATGGTTTGCGTGGCGTTGAAGGCCGGATCGGCGATGCGGCATTCGGGCACGCCGACCGCCACCCGGGCGAAGCCGTGGGAATACAGGTTGAAGAACGGGTTCGACATCGGGGGTTCGCCTGGGGTCAATGAAGACTAAATTCCAACGCGCGGATTATCTCATGGCGACTGGGCCGGCTACGGCTGGCCGGGCACCTTGCCGTCGCTGGGGCCACGCTGCGCCGACGCCGCGCCGTGCCCGTCGGGCAAGACCAGCCCGGGGCGCTCGCGTTCGGCCGCCAGCGCGGCCTGGATCGCGCTTTCGCGCAGCTGGCTGCCCATGGCGCCAAAGTCCGCGCCCGACGGCTGCTGGTACAGGCGCAGGCCCAGTTCGGGCAGGATGGCCAGCAGATGGTCGAAGATATCGCCCTGGATGCGCTCGTATTCCACCCAGGCGGTCACGGCGGTAAAGCAATAGACCTCGACGGGAATGCCATCGGACGCCGGTTCCATCATGCGCACCATCATGGCCATGTCCTGGCGCACTTCGGGGTTCTGTTTCAGATAGGCCAGGCCGTAGGCGCGGAACGTACCGATGTTGGTCAGCCGACGGCGGTTGGCCGGCACGCTGGCCAGTTCACCCATGGTCTGGTTGGCTTGGGCGATGTCCAGCGTCTTGGCTTGCAGATAGTCGTGCAACAGGCGAAACCGCATCAGTTGCCGGGCTTCTTCGTCGGTCAGAAAGCGCACGCTGGCCGCATCGATGCGCAGCGTGCGCTTGATGCGACGGCCGCCCGATTCAAACATGTGACGGTAGTTGCGATAGCTTTCCGAGAACAGTTTGTAGGTCGGCACCGTGGTGACCGTGTTGTCCCAGTTCTGAACCTTGACGGTATGCAGCGCAATGTCCTTGACGAAGCCGTCCGCGTTGGACTGCGGCATTTCGATCCAGTCGCCGATACGCAGCATGTCGTTGCTGGTCAACTGCGTGCTGGCCACCAGGGACAGCAGCGTGTCCTTGAATACCAGCAACAGCACGGCCGACAGCGCGCCCAGGCCCGAAATCATCCACAGCGGCGAGCGGTCGATCAGGATGGAAAGCACCAGCACGGTGCACACGGCCATCAGGACCAGCTTGCCGATCTGGATATAGCCCTTGATGGACCGCGTCTGCGCCCGGGTGGTCGCCGAATACGTGTCCTGCCAGGCGCTCAACACGCCCGAGAACGCCACGAACACGCAGATCCACGCGCCCGCATGCGCCAGCCGGCCCACCACCGACACCGCCCGCTCGGCATGCGGCACCAGGCCGATGCCCATCGACACCACGGCAAACGGCACGGCGTACCACAGGTTCTGATACGCGCGGCGGCGTTGCAGGGCCTTGTCCCAGTCGCCCCGGCCGCTCAGGACCAGCACCCGGTGCGCCAGCAGCAGCACCACGCGCGCCACCACCCACTGCACGAACAGCGCCGTCAGGACCAGCACGCCGGCGCCGACCAGCGTCTGCGCCCACGCTTCGTGCGGCATGTGGGCGTCCAGCTGGGTCACCAGTTCTTCCCATTCCATGGGCATATGTCTTGTACTCGCTCTACGTTCTTGAAACCAACGGGGGATTATCCGACAAGTGGCGTGCGACGCGCGTTCCCGTCCCCAAAAATCGCGGCCCCGCCGCCCGTGCGTGCGCCGGCTTGTCGGCAGGCCCTATAATTCCGCCCATCATGGCAAACACTCCCTCCCCCGATCAAAACCAGTTCGCCAACAAGGCGCAGGCCTGGTCCGCCCGGTTCTCGGAACCGGTATCCGAACTCGTCAAACGCTATACGGCGTCCGTGGATTTCGACAAGCGCCTGGCGCGACACGACATCCAGGGCTCGCTCGCGCATGCGGACATGCTGGCCGCCCAGGGCATTATTGGCGCCCAGGACCTGGCCGACATCCAGCGCGGCATGACGCAGATCCTGTCTGAAATCGACGCCGGCAGCTTCCAATGGCTGCTGAATCTGGAAGACGTGCATCTGAATATTGAAAAGCGCCTGGTGGAACTGGTGGGCGATGCGGGCAAGCGCCTGCACACCGGCCGGTCACGCAACGACCAGGTCGCCACCGACATCCGCTTGTGGCTGCGCGACGAAATCGACAACCTGCAAGACCTGCTGCGCCAGCTGCGTCATGCGCTGGCCGCCGTCGCGCTGGATAACGCCGGCACCATCATGCCCGGCTTCACCCACCTGCAAGTTGCCCAGCCGGTCACCTTCGGCCACCACCTGCTGGCCTACGCCGAAATGTTCGGCCGCGACGCCGAGCGCCTGGCCGACTGCCGCCGCCGCGTGAACCGCCTGCCGCTGGGCGCCGCCGCGCTGGCTGGCACGTCGTTCCCCATCGACCGCGAACGTGTCGCCAAGACGCTGGGCTTTGACGGCGTGTGCCGCAATTCGCTGGACGCCGTGTCCGACCGCGACTTCGCCATCGAATTCTGCGCCGCCGGCGCGCTGATCATGACGCACGTGTCGCGCCTGTCCGAAGAGCTCGTGCTGTGGATGAGCCCGCGCGTGGGCTTCATCGACCTGGCCGACCGTTTCTGCACCGGCAGCTCGATCATGCCGCAAAAGAAAAACCCCGACGTGCCCGAGCTGGCCCGGGGCAAGACCGGCCGCGTCAACGGCAACCTGGTCGCCCTGCTGACCCTGATGAAGGGCCAACCCCTGGCCTACAACAAGGACAACCAGGAAGACAAGGAAGGTCTGTTCGACACCGTGGACACCGTGCGCGACACGCTGACCATCTTCGCGGACATGGCTGCCGGCATCAAGGTCAAGGCCGACAACATGCGCGCCGCCGCCCTGCAAGGCTTCGCCACCGCCACCGACCTGGCCGACTACCTGGTCAAGCGCGGCGTGCCGTTCCGCGACGCCCACGAAGTGGTTGCCCACGCCGTGCGCGACTGCGAACAACGCAACTGCGACCTGGCCGACCTGTCCACCGACGAGCTCAAGGCGTATCACGCCCAGATCGGCGACGACGTCCACCACGTGCTGACACTGGAAGGCTCGGTTGCCGCCCGCAAACACATCGGCGGCACCGCCCCCGAACGCGTAGCCGAAGAAGCCCGCCGCGTGCTGGCGGAAACGGCCCAAGGCTGATTCCACCGCCCAGCGGGTTGCGGTAAAGACAAGGCCCCCGGTTGGGGCCTTGTTGCGTTCAAGGCATGCAGGCGTATCGGCTACGCGATGGACACCTCCAGCCTGCGGCCCAGGGTTTCCAGCGCCGCTTCTACCTGTTCGATGCGCGACGAATGCCGCAGATTCAACAGGCGATCAACCTGGGGCGTATGAACGCCCAGACGTCGAGCCATCTCGGCTTTGCGGACCCCTTGGCGAATCATTTCGTTGGACAGGAACACTTTGCTGGTAACCACGGCGGGCAAGGTGACAGGGTGCTGCCCGTTCATCGGTTGCGACACTGGCAGCCTCGGGAAAATCGGGAAAGAGCTCCAACAACGTACCGTTCGTGTCGGGAGTCAGCGTGGGACCGATCACCCCCCGGCTCACACGCTTGGCCACACCTGGAAACATCCCACTACGGGCCGGCCTGGCGGCTCCGATATGATCGCAACCTCTTGCGATCCGCCTCCTTTTTTGATGCGCCCTGCTCCTTGATGCGCCCCACTGCCGCCTTACGTCGTCCTGGCCCGCCGCGCCGGCCGAAACTGCTTGTGCTTGCCCTGGCCGGGCTGCTGGCCGCCGGCTGGGGGCTGGCTGCCCAGGCGCAGACGGCGCGCAAGCCGTCGCCCTACGAAAACCAGCGCCCGTTGCGCCCGGATGAACGCGAAGCCAGGCTGGCGGAAAGCGCCAAGCGTGGCGGGCCAGGGTTTCTGGGCCAGATCCGCACAGAGGCCGAATTCCGGCAGTTGGCGCGCGTCTACAACGCCGGGACGCCGCTGGAGATTCCCCATGTGTTGTTCGTGATTGATCGGCAGCGCGGCGACCGCATCTACTACCTGGACACGCCGCGCTACACCTTGCACGAGAACTTTGCGCGTGAACGCCAGCTGCTGCCCGGCATGGACAAGGCCACGTTGATTGCGCAGTACAAGGACCCCGACCGGCGCCTGCTGTTCGGCACGCTGAGCTGGCAGCGGGACCTGCCGGGCTACACCTATGAATTTTGGGAAGGCGACCGGGTCACGCCCACGCTGCTGCGCCTGACCCAGGACAAGTTGCACAGCACCTTTTACGAGCCGGTGCGCTTCAAGGCGAATTCAACGATGCATGAGCAGACGGCGCAATCGGCCGGACTGGCTTTCGTGACGCAAGAGGCGCTGCTGCGCGAGCAGACCTTTCTGCCGCTCAATATCGGCCGCGCACAGGGGCGTCTGCGTATTGTGAAGTCGGTGGAGGATACCCCCGACCTGGCGCCGACCGACATCGTGGTGCTGGACGAAGTGCCGGTTGCGCTGCCGCCTGTCGCCGGGCTGGTCACGCAACGTCCGTCCACATTGTTGTCGCACGTGAATCTGCTGGCCAAGGGGTGGCGCATTCCCAATGCGTATGTGCGCGACGCCGTGGCCGTGCTGCGCGAGCATGATGGCCAATGGGTGCAATTGACGGTGAACAGCAACGGCTATCACGTCGAGCGCATTGCGCGGCCGGACGCGGCCTCGATGCCCCCGCCGCCGCGCGCCGCCGTGGCGCTGCCCAAGCCCGACCTGTCGGTGCGCGCCATCAAGCCGCTGACCGGCATGGCCACGCGCGACAGCCAGCATTGCGGCGTCAAGGCCGCAAACCTGGGCGCGCTGAAAGCCGCCCTGCCGCCGCTGGCCAGCGTGCCGGACGGCTTTTGCATACCCTTCGCGCAGTACGCCGGGTTCATGGATCGACTGGGCGTACCCGAACGCATCGCGGCGCTGGAACAGCGGCCCGACTTTATCGGCGACGCCAATGTGCGCCGCGCCGAATTGGCCGCGTTGCGCCAGGACATCGTCAACGCCCCGCCCGACACCGCGCTTGCCGACGCCTGGCGGGAACGCTGGAGAACGCAGTTGAAGGGGCGCGGCGTCTTCGTGCGTAGTTCGTCCAATTCCGAGGATTTGCCGGGGTTCAGCGGCGCGGGCCTGTACACCACGGTGCCGAACGTGACGCAGCCGGATGCCTTGGCGAAAGCGGTGCAGACGGTGTGGGCGTCGGTCTACAACTTCGAGGCCTACGAAGCGCGGCGCGCGGCCGGCATCGGCCAGGGTGGCGTGGTGATGGCGGTGCTGGTGCAGTCGGCGGCGGCCTCGGACAGTTCCGGCGTGATGATCACGCGCGACCCCTTCGATGCCTCGCGCCGCTACGTGACGTACATCTCGGCCAAGCGCGGCCTGGGCATCAAGGTGGTGGAAGGCAAGCGCCAGGCTGAACAGCTGATGTATTCGACGTGGTCCAAGGCGGTGCAGGTGCTGAGCCGGTCGGCCGAGGACACGCAGCTGGTCGCGGACGCGGCAGGCGGCGTGCGCGAGGTGCCCATCGAAGGGTCAAGGCAGGTGTTGAACGATGCGCTGGTCGCGCGGCTGGCTGCCGTGGGCAACCAGATCAAGCTGCGCTTGGGCAACGTGGACCAGGATATCGAATGGGCCGTGCAAGGCGACAACATCATCGTGCTGCAAGCCCGGCCGTATATCGACGGCGGCCGTTGAATTGATTACGGCGGGCAGCGGCCGGTAAAGACAATGACGCCCGGCAACGGCCGTTAAGGACGACTACGACCGGCAGCGGCATTTGCCCCTACCGGCCGTGCATCTAACCGCGCACCAGGCCGCGTCAGATGTGCAGCGCGTGGCCCAGCGCTTTCAACGCGGCTTCCTGAACGGCTTCGCCCAGCGTCGGATGCGCGTGGATGGTGCCCGCCACGTCTTCCAGGGTGGCGCCCATTTCCAGCGACTGGCCGAACGCCGTCGACAATTCCGACACGCCGCGCCCCACCGCCTGCCAGCCCACAATCAGATGGTTGTCGCGCCGGGCCACCACGCGGACAAAGCCGTCGGTGGACTCCAGCGTCATGGCCCGGCCATTGGCGGCAAACGGGAAGGACGCGGCCAGGCAGTCCAGCCCCGCAGCCTGGGCATCGTCGGGAGACAAGCCCGCCACCACGACTTCCGGGTCGGTGAAGCACACGGCGGGAATGGCGGCCGGCTGAAAGTGGCGGCGCTTTCCCGCCACCAGTTCCGCCACCATCTCGCCCTGCGCCATCGCGCGGTGCGCCAGCATCGGTTCACCGGCGATATCGCCAATGGCCCAGACGTCGCGCATCGACGTGCGGCATTGGTCGTCGATACGCAGCGCATTGCCCTTGCGGTCCAGTTGCAGGCTTTCCAGGCCCCAGCCCTGCGTGCGCGGCCGACGGCCCACGGCGATCAGCACGCGGTCGGCCGGCAACAGGGTTTCAGCGCCTGACGCATCCTGGATGCGCACCGCATCGCCCGCGCCGTTCAGGCCCAGCACCTTGCGGCTCAGATGCAGCGACACACCCATCTTGGTCAGCGCGGCGGCGACGGGCTTGGTCAGTTCGGCGTCGTAGGTGGGCAGGATGCGGTCCTGCGCTTCCACCACGGCAACTTGCGCGCCCAGTTTGCGGTACACGGTGCCCAGTTCCAGGCCGATATAACCGCCGCCCACCACCACCAACTGCTTGGGGATGGACGTGGGCGACAAGGCCTCGGTGGACGACACCACCATGCCGCCAAACGGCATCGACACCAGCGGCGTGGGTTCGGACCCGGCCGCCAGCAGCAGGTGTTCGCACTGGATGCGCAAGGTGCCGCCGTCGGCGGTGGCCACTTCGGCCGTCTTGCCGTCCAGCAGGCTGGCCCAGCCCTGCACCACCTGCACGCCGTTTTTCTTCAGCAGCGCGCCCACGCCGCCCGTCAGCTTGCCCACGATGCCGTCCTTCCAGGACACCGTGCGCGTAATGTCGATGGCGGGCTGGGATACCGAGATACCCAGGGCAGACTCGCCTGCGTAGTGACGTGCCTTGTCGAATTCCTCGGCCGCGTGGATCAGCGCCTTGGACGGGATGCAGCCGATGTTCAGGCAGGTGCCGCCCAGCTGCGCGCCTTCGACCAGGATGGTCGGCACGCCCAGCTGGCCGGCGCGGATGGCGGCCACGTACCCGCCGGGGCCGCCGCCGATCACCAGCAAGGTCGTTGTCTTTGTGATCTGGCTCATGCTTACTCCACGAAAAGCAGCGCGGGTTGTTCCAGCAGCGCGCGCACCGCCTGGATGAAGCGCGCCGCGTCCATGCCGTCCACCACGCGGTGGTCGAACGACGACGACAGGTTCATCAGCTTGCGCGCCACCACGGCGCCGTTGCGGAAGGCGGGCCGTTCAACGATCCGGTTCACGCCGACGATGCCGACCTCGGGGTGGTTGATGACCGGCGTCGTGACGATGCCGCCCAAGGGCCCCAGGCTGGTGATGGTGATGGTGGACCCGGTCAGCTCGTCGCGCCCGGCCGTGCCGCTGCGCACCGCTTGCGCCAGGCGCCCGATCTCGGCCGCCATGGACCACAGGTCGCGCGCTTCGGCGTGTCGCATCACGGGCACCATCAGGCCGCCATCGCTTTGCGTCGCGATGCCGATATGCACGGCGCCGTAACGCGTCACCACGCCACCTTCGTCGTCATAGCGCGCATTGATCTGCGGAAAATCACGCAACGCCACGACCATGGCGCGCGCCAACAACGGCAGCAAGGTCAGCTTGCCGCGCGACTCGCCCCATTTTTGGTTGAGCTGCACGCGCAGGTCTTCCAGTTCGGTCACGTCGATTTCCTCGACGTAGCTGAAGTGCGGAATGCGGCGCTTGGACTCGGCCATCTTCTGCGCGATCTTGCGGCGCAAACCGATGACGGGCACCACGTCCTGGTCATGGCGTTCCACATACGCCGACCCGCCGCGCACCGCGTTGCCTGTGCCTTGCGATTGCAGATAGGCGTCCAGGTCTTCATGCATGACGCGGCCGGCCGGGCCGCTGCCGGCAACAAAGCGCAGTTCGATACCCAAGTCCCAGGCGCGCTTGCGCACGGCGGGCGAGGCCAAGGGTTTATCGCCCGGCTGGCGCGGCACGGCGGGCGCGGTGGACGCCGCGGATGCCGACCGCGCGGCGTGTTGCCCGGGTTGTCGAGAAGATTGCGCACTGGCTTGTTGATTGCCTTTGGGCTGGGCCGGTGCAGCAGCCGAGGCAGACGCCGGCGCCATGGACGCGGCGATCTGGCCCGCGATGCCGCCCGCTTTCGCGCCAGCAGCCCCGCCAGCATTCGCGCCAGCATTCGCGCCAGCATTCCCGCCAGCTTCAGCCCGCGTGGACGTGGACGCCGACGCGTCGCCGCCTGCCGGCTTGGCCGGTGCCGATGCGCCCTGCCCCGGCGCGCCCGAGCCCGGTCGCACATTGCCCTCGCCTTCCACTTCCAGGCGAATCAATTCCCCGCCCACGGCCATCACCTGGCCCACCTCACCACCCAGCGCGAGCACTGTGCCGACGACCGGCGACGGGATTTCCACCGTGGCCTTGTCGGTCATCACATCGGCCAGCGGCTGGTCTTCGGCAACCGTGTCGCCCACCTTGACGTGCCAGCCCACCAGTTCGACCTCGGCAATGCCTTCGCCGATGTCGGGCATCTTGATGATATGAATGCCCATGTCACACCTCCATCGCGCGTTTGAACGCTTCGCCAACCCGGCGAGGGCCGGGGAAGTACGCCCATTCCTGCGCGTGCGGGTAGGGAGTATCCCAACCGGTCACGCGCTCGACGGGCGCCTCCAGGTGATGGAAGCAATGCTCTTGGACCAGCGCAATCAATTCCGCGCCATACCCGCAGGTGCGCGTGGCTTCGTGCACCACGACGCAGCGGCCGGTCTTCTTCACGGAATTGACGATGGTCTCCAGATCCAGCGGCCACAGGCTGCGCAGGTCGATGACCTCGGCGTCGATGCCGGTTTCTTCGGCGGCGGTCAGAGACACATAGACCGTGGTGCCGTAGGTCAGCACCGTCAGCGCGTTGCCGGGGCGCACGATGGCGGCGGTGTCCAGCGGCACGGTGTAGTAACCGGTGGGCACCACGCTGCCGGGGCGGCCGGTCCACGGCGTCACGGGGCGATCATGGTGGCCGTCGAAGGGGCCGTTATACAGCCGCTTGGGTTCCAGGAAGATCACCGGGTCATCGTTCTCGATGGACGCAATCAACAGGCCCTTGGCGTCATAGGGGTTGGACGGCATTACCGTGCGCAGCCCGCAGACCTGCGTGAACATGGCTTCGGGGCTTTGGCTGTGGGTCTGGCCGCCGTAGATGCCGCCGCCGCAGGGCATGCGGATCGTCATCGGGGCGATGAATTCGCCCACCGAGCGATAGCGCAGGCGCGCGGCCTCGGACACGATCTGGTCCGAGGCGGGGTAGAAATAATCCGCGAACTGGATTTCGCAAACGGGCCGCAAGCCGTAGGCGCCCATGCCGACGGCCACGCCCACGATGCCGCCTTCGGAAATGGGCGTGTCGAACACGCGCGAGCTGCCGTACTTGGTTTGCAGGCCTTCGGTGCACCGGAACACGCCGCCGAAATAGCCGACGTCTTGTCCGAACACCACCACGTTGTTGTCACGCTCCAGCATCACATCCATGGCCGAGCGCAAAGCCTGGATCATGGTCATCGGCGCCGAGGCCGGACCAGCGTTGTTATCGATTGCCATGGTCAGACTCCGAGCTGCTGGCGCTGCCGGCGCAGATGCTCCGGCATGTCCTTGTAGACGTCTTCAAAGATGCTGGCGGCGCTGGGGACGTGGCCGTCCACCAGGGTGCCGTAGCTTTCCGCTTCCTTTTGGGCCGCAACGATCTCAGCGTCGAGCTCGGCGCGCACGGCGTCGTGTTCTGCGTCGGACCAGATGCCAAGCCCGATCAGGTGCTTCTTGAAGCGTTCGATCGGGTCGCCCAGCGGAAAGTGCGCCCAGTCATCGCCAGGCCGGTATTTGGAAGGGTCGTCGGAAGTCGAGTGCGGGCCGGCGCGGTAGGTCACCCATTCGATCAGGGTTGGGCCCAGGTTGCGGCGGGCGCGTTCGGCGGCCCAGCGCGAGGCGGAATACACCGCCAGGAAATCGTTGCCATCCACGCGCAGCGACGCAATGCCGCAGCCCACGCCGCGCCCGGCGAAGGTGGCGCCTTCGCCGCCGGCAATCGCCTGGAACGTCGAAATGGCCCACTGGTTGTTCACCACGTTCAGGATGACCGGCGCGCGATACACGTGCGCGAAGGTCAGCGCGGTGTGGAAGTCGGCTTCGGCGGTGGCGCCGTCGCCGATCCAGGCCGAGGCGATGCGGGTGTCGCCCTTGATGGCCGACGCCATCGCCCAGCCCACCGCCTGGATGAACTGCGTGGCCAGGTTGCCGGAAATCGTGAAAAAGCCGTTGGGTCGGTCGGAATACATGACCGGCAGCTGGCGACCCTTGAGCGGATCGCGCTCGTTGGACATCAGCTGGCACATCATCGTCACCAGCGACACATCGCGCGACAGCAGGATGCTTTGCTGGCGATAGGTGGGAAAACACATGTCGCCCTGTTCCAGGGCCAGCGCGTGAGCGGAGCCGATGGCTTCCTCGCCCAGGCTTTGCATGTAGAACGAAATTTTCTTCTTGCGCTGGGCCGTCAGCATGCGCCCGTCGAAGATGCGCGTCTTCAGCATGGCCCGCATGCCGGCGCGCATCAGATCGTTGCTGATCTCGGGCGCCCATGGCCCGACCGCGCGGCCGTCGTCGTCGATCACTCGCACCAGGCTGTACGCCAGCGCGCCGGTATCGACCGGGGCAACATCAATGGGGGGTTTGGGCACCTCGCCGGGCGGCGATAGATGCAGATAGGAAAAGTCGGTCTTGCAACCCGGACGCCCTGTAGGCTCGGGGACGTGCAACTTCAACGGCCCATACTGGCTCATATATTGTCTCCACGCTTGATCGTGTCACGCGTTTTCTTCCTACCAAGGCATTGCCAAGGGCGTGTGACCCCAAGCGCAGCCATCGTCGGCACGCGCATAGGGATAAATATGCGTGGCCGTCGACGAGATTAGCACAGGGGACAGGGTCGTTGAGCGGGCCTGACCGGCATGCCGGCCCGCGTTGCGCTAGGGGTTTTCCACGGTTTACCAGCGATAGCTCAGGGTGGCATACAGCGTGCGCGGCTCACCATAACGGCACCCTGTCGTGCCGGCGCACGCCAGGTACCCGCGGTTGAAAAGGTTGCGCGCGTTCACCGTCAACGACAACCCTGACATGGACGGATCCAGGGCGCCGAAGTCGTAAGCCGTCATCGCGTCGACCAGGAATTGCCCCGGCACGTTGGCGGGATAGCCGGGCAGGTTCGTCGAACTGGCGTAGCGCACGCCCGCGCCGACGGTCAGACCGGTCACGCCGATGGCGCTCAGGTTGTAATCGGCCCAGACCGAAGCGCTGTGCAGCGGCACCAGCGCGATACGCTGATCCACCAGCGAGGGCACGGTGCTGCGCGTGGTGCGCGCATCGGTGTAAGCGTAGCTGGCGGTGAGGTTCATGGCGCCCAGGCGCGCCTTGGCCTCCAGTTCCAGGCCGCGTGATCGGGCCCGCCCGCATTGCACGGAATACGTGGCGTCGGTCGGATCGCTGGTCAGTGCATTCGTCTGCGTCAGGTCGTAGACGGCGGCGCTGTAAAGCATGTTGCCGCCCGGCGGTTCATAGCGCAGGCCCAGTTCGAATTGCGTGCCTTTGGTGGGCTTGAAAGCGTTGCCCGCCCGGTCCACACCCACGGTGGGCGCGAACGACTGGCTGGCGCTTGCGTATGGCGCCAAGCCGTTGTCGGCCACATAGACCAAGCCGACGCGACCCGTCGTGGCGGTATCTCGCAAGCGCGTGGTGGCGCCGGTGGTGTAGCTCTTTTGGTCGGTATTGGCCCAATCCTGGCGGCCGCCCAGCACCAGCACCCATTTGTCCTGGATCTTGATCTGGTCTTGCAAGTACAGGCCCAGCGAATCGCCGCGCGTATTGATCCCGTAATCGGCAGCGGTGTTGATGATGGGAACCGCGCCGTAGACGGGGTTGTATATGTTCGCCAACGGGGCCACCGTTCCCGCATGACGGTGCGAATCGTAGCCGCTGCGGTAGTAGTCCAGGCCAGCCAGGACCGTGTGTTGGAGGGTTCCTCCGTCCAGCTTCAGTTCCAGCGACGTATCGGTCGCAACGCCGTAAGAATGTTCGTCGCGGCTGACGACGCCGCGGCGCAAGGTCTGGCCGTTGGCCTGCAACGCGCCAAAACTCAGGTAGTCCCACTTGCCGTCCGCCGTGAAGTAGCGGGCGCTTTGACGCAGTTTTACGCGATCGTTGAAGGCGTGTTCGAACAGATAGCCGACCGTGTAGGTGTCGGTGTCGTAGCGGTCGAAATCGGGCTCGCCGATGAACAGGTCGCGCGGCACCTGGCCGTTCAAGGTATTGGCCGCGGGCATCGGCGCGGCAAAGCGCGTGCGGATGCGCTGATAGCTGGCCAGCAGGGTCAGCGAGGTGGCCGCCGAAGGCTGCCATGTCAGCGCGGGCGCCAGATACGTGCGATCGTCGGGCACATGATCCACCCAGTTGTCGGCATTGCGGGCAAGGCCGGTCAAGCGGTAGGTCCATGCACCGTCTTCAGACAGCTCGCCGGCGAAGTCGCCCGACACCTGGCGGCGGCCGTAGCTGCCGGCCTCTACGTTCAGTTCGCGCAGCGTGTCGGCCGTTGGCCGCTTGCTGACCGTGTTGACCACGCCACCCGGGCTCAACTGCCCATACAGCACGGACGATGCGCCGCGCAGCACTTCAACACGTTCAAGCCCATAGGGCTCTTGACCGCCATCGTAGACGCTGGATTGCAGCTTCAGGCCGTCGCGCAGCTGCCCCGAGTTGCCGGCGGCCACGTTGAAGCCGCGCAGCATCAGGTCGTCCACCATGCGGCTGAACGCGGGCGATTGCGCCGACACGCCCGGCGTGTAGCCCAAGGCGTCCGCCACCGAAGCCGCCTTGATGATGCGGATCTGGTCGCTGGTAACGACCGATACCGATTGCGGTGTTTCGATCAGCGCGGTATCGGTCTTGGTGCCGGACATGGCGCGCTGCGCCACGTAACCGTCAACGTGACCGGTGGGAGACTCCAGCGACCCGGTGACCCGCACGGGCTCAAGCACCGTGGTGCCTTCGACTACGCGGCGGGCACTCAGGGTGCCGTTGGCCGTTACGGCCAACTCCAACCCGCTGCCGGCTAGCACGCGCCGCACGGCGTCTTCCGCCGTGAAATCGCCCACGATAGCCGGCGCATTGCGGCCGGCTACCAAGGCAGGGTCGACGGACACCGCGCGGCCGCTCTGGCGCGCGATGCGGGTCAGCGTGTCGCCCAGCGCGGCCGCCGGCAAATCAAAATGCAGGACGGCCCGGGCCGACGCGGCGGCCGGCGTTGTCTGGGCATACGCCGTGGGAAGGGTCAGGGCAATGAACAGCGCGGCGGCCAGCGGCCGCAGCGGGGGACGATGAAACATGGATTCTCCTGCAACAGTGTGGTGTTTCAGGAGGGATGTCCCACGACGGGGGCAAAAGTGTTCATTTATTTTCAGGACGCGCGAGGCACCACGTCGATACTGACGAACCAGCCGCCCAGCGAACTGACACTGATGGGCAAGGTCTGCCGCAACGATTCCAGCGAGCGGTCGGTGTCGTCCAGCGGAAACGCGCCCAGTACCCGCAGCCGCGCGGCCGCCGGCGTTATCCGGATGATGCCGCGTCGGTACGGCCGCAGCGCATCGACCACTTCGCCCAAGGACCGGTCATGAACGACCAGCATGCCTGCGTGCCACGCGGCGGCGTCCCGCAGGGCGGGGTCCGGGGAGCCCAGGCCACGCGAATCAAAGCGCAGGCCCTGCCCCGCTTGCAGGATCCTGCGCTGGCCCGCCGCGCGCACCTCGACGCTATGTTCGACCACGCTGGCGACGCATGCCTCGGCCTCGCGCGCCACGCTGAAGACGGTGCCCAGCGCCTGCACTTCGCCATCGCGGGTGGCAACGATGAAGGGGCGCGCCGCATCTGGCGCCACCCGCGCATAGACCGCGCCCGCCGCCAAGCGCACCAGACGCACGCCCGCGCTGAAATCCACGTCCACGGCCGACCGCGCGTTCAACGTCAGCTCACTGCCGTCCGGCAAGGTATAGGTACGGCGTTCGCGGGTGCCCGTGCGTAAGTCGGCGGTCAGCGTGCGCAGGGGAATCTGGCGGTCAACCAGCGCCGCCATACCGCCCGCGGCCAGCGCCACGGCCAACGCATTACGCAACGCCCGGCGCCGGCCCGGCGCGGTAAGCAAGGCCGCGCCGGCAGCTTGCCGCTGCTCAACGTCGGCCAGCGTGGCAAAGGGGTCTTTGACGGCGGCGTTGACAGTTTCCCAGGCCGCCTCGTGCCGGGGATCGGACGTCTTCCATTGTTCGAAACGCGCCCGGTCGGCGCGCGGCACGCTACCGGAGGACAGCAGCACCATCCAGTCCACGGCCGATTGCAGGTCGGCGGGCAACTGCTGCATAGGGGACGTCATGCAGACAGACGCACCGTCACGCACAGCGTGATGGCCTGCTTCATATAGCGGCGCACCGTCATCACCGACGTGCCGATGCGCGCTGCGATCTCGCTATAGCTCAGTTCATCAAGCTGGCTGTACAGGAAGGCCTGGCGCGCCTTGGGCGGCAGGCGTTGCAATGCGCGGTCGATGTGCATCAACGCGTCGATCACCTGGGCGCGGGATTCTTCGCTGGGTGCGCTGGCTTGCGGCATGGCGCTTAAGGTATCCAGATACGCGCGTTCCAGTTCGCGGCGACGCCAAAAACTGAATAGCGTGCGCTGGGCCAGCGTGGTCAGGAAGGCGCGAGGTTCGCGGATGGTGTCGGTATGCCGGCCAGCCAACACTCGCACGAAAGTATCGTGCGCCAGATCGGCGGCATCATGGCGGCATCCCAGCCTGCGCCGAAGCCACTCTTGCAGCCAGGAGTGATGCGCTTGATACAACTCGGTAGGAGAATGCTCCGAGGGCCGCGCGGTGGAGGACATGGAAAAACGCCAGGCAATAAATAACAATAAGAATTATTGTTATTTATTGC
>NZ_JCBAMR010000065.1:0-17785 GCF_059760425.1 Achromobacter sp. RT286_PF | reverse complement strand
GGCCTTTCTTTTTGCCGCGCGATTTGCGCGAGCCGGGCTCAGGGGACTAGAATTTATCTTTACGTGAAGAAACTTCACATCAAATAAATTCAATCATGCCCACGTCCGACCTCGTCGATCTCGTCATCTCGCAATGGACCACCGAATGCCCCAACCAGGACTTCGCGGCCATGGCGGTTGTGACCCGGGTGTTCCGCCTGAACGCCTTTGCGACCCGAAACGTCAATCGCAGCTTTCGCCGCCATCACCTGCACCAGGGCGAATTCGACGTCCTGGCGACGCTTTACCGCACCGGCGCGCCGCACGCCCTGAACCCGCAGAAGTTGGTCGAAGCCTTGTTGCTGACATCAGGGGCGATGACGAACCGGCTTGACCGGCTGGAACAGGCGGGGCTGCTGGTGCGCAATCCGAACCCCGACGACCGGCGCGGCATCATCGTGTCACTGACCCCTGACGGCCTGCGCGTCATCAAGCAGGTGCTGAAGGATTACCTGAAGGATCTGGGCGAACTGCTGGATCCGCTCTCGGCCGCCGAACGCAAACAATTGGCCGGCCTGCTGAAAAAGTTGCTGATCAAGCACGATCAGGAAACGCCAGGAGGGATCGGCGTCTGACGCGCTGCCGCCCATGGCGCGGTTGCGGTTGCGGTTGCCGTAGACGTAGACGTTGATGTCGCCATAGCCCTCGTTGCCACCCGTTGCCGCCTCCCCTCTCCCTTTGCTTTCTCCCGCCATTTTCGAACCGCCTTCGCTCCGCTTCATGACAGCTTCCCCCGCCTCCGCGCCCCCCGCCCCGCCTACCCCGCCCACCCCGACGCTGACCGCGCCGATCGTCCTGTTGATGTCGATCGCGACCGGCCTGGCCGTCGCCAGCAACTACTACGCGCAACCGCTGCTGCATACGATCGGCCAGCAATTCGGGCTGTCCAACGCCGCGGCGGGGGCCATCGTCACCACGGCCCAGTTGAGCTACGCGTTGGGTTTGATGCTGCTGGTGCCGCTGGGCGATCTCTTTGAACGCCGCCGTCTGATCGTGCTGATGACCTTGCTGTCAGCGGGCGGCCTGTTGATTTCTTCCTTCGCCACCCACATCGCGGTGCTGCTGCTGGGCACGGCGCTGACGGGGCTGTTGTCCGTGGTGGCCCAGATTCTGGTGCCGTTCGCGGCCACCCTTGCCGCCCCGCACGAGCGCGGCAAGGCGGTGGGCACGGTCATGAGCGGCCTGCTGCTGGGCATTCTGCTGGCTCGCACCGTGGCAGGCGTGCTGGCGGACGTGGGCAGTTGGCGCACCGTGTACTGGGTGGCCGCCGTGCTGATGCTGGGCATGTCCGCCGCCCTGTGGCGTGTGCTGCCGCGCTACCAGAGCCCCACCACGATGAGCTATCCGCGCCTGTTGGGCTCGATCCTGCGCATGTTTGTCCAAGAGCCGCTGTTTCGCGCGCGGTCGCTGCTGGGCTTTTTGCTGTTCGCCGCATTCAGCATGCTGTGGACACCGTTGACCTTCCTGCTGGCCAGCCCGCCCTATCAATACAGCAACACCACCATCGGCCTGTTCGGCCTGGCCGGGGCGGCGGGCGCCTATGCCGCGAACCGCTTCGGCCGTCTGGCGGACCGGGGCCTGGGCAACCTGGCCACGCGCGTGGGCCTGTTGCTGCTGCTGGGGTCCTGGGGCCTGATGGCCTTTGGCCAGGTCTCGGTATTTGCCCTGTTGGCGGGCATTCTGGTGCAGGACCTGGCCATCCAGGGCGTTCATGTCACCAATAGCAGTTCGCTCTATCGCCTGCGTCCCGAAGCACGCAGCCGCCTTACCGCGGGCTACATGACCAGCTACTTCCTCGGCGGCGCCTCCGGTTCACTGGTATCGTCCTGGCTTTACGCCCATTTCGGCTGGCCCGGCGTGGTCATCGCGGGCGCTGTTCTGGGCGTGGTTACATTGGCATACGGCGTCTTGGCGCCCAGTGCGCGCATCCCCGAAACAGCCCCGCCCCCTAGCCGCGTCTAGCACCTCCTATAATCAGGGGTTTTGACCGCCACCGCGTCAGGCCGCCCCCGCGTCCACGCGGCAGGGCGGCTAGCCCTTTTTTGCCACCGTGCCCGAGCCCATGCAGGAACGTTACCTCCCCACTACCGTCGAAGCGGCCGCCCATCAAGACTGGCAGGCCCGCGACGCCTATCTGGTCCACGAACACGCGAAGAACGCCGACGGCTCCGAAAAGCCGAAGTTCTACGCCTGCTCGATGCTGCCCTACCCCAGTGGCAAGCTGCATATGGGCCACGTGCGCAACTACACCATCAACGACATGATGGCGCGTCAGTTGCGCATGCGCGGCTATAACGTCCTGATGCCCATGGGCTGGGATGCCTTCGGCATGCCGGCGGAAAACGCCGCCATCAAGTCCAAGGTGCCGCCTGCCAAGTGGACCTACGACAACATCGCCTACATGAAGAAGCAGATGAAGGCGATGGGTCTGGCAATCGACTGGACGCGCGAAATGTGCGCCTGCGATCCGCAATACTACAAATGGAACCAGTGGCTGTTCCTGAAGATGCTGGAAAAGGGCGTGGCCTACCGCAAGACCCAGGTCGTGAACTGGGACCCGGTCGACCAGACCGTGCTGGCCAACGAACAGGTCATCGACGGCCGTGGCTGGCGTTCAGGCGCGCTGGTTGAAAAGCGCGAGATCCCGGGCTACTACCTGCGCATCACCGACTACGCCGACGAACTGTTGGGCGCTGTCCAGAACGACCTGCCTGGCTGGCCAGAGCGCGTTCGCCTGATGCAGGAAAACTGGATCGGCAAGTCCGAAGGCCTGCGCTTTGCCTTCCCGCACAAGATCGCCGGCCAGGATGGCCAGCTGATCCAGGACGGCAAGCTGTACGTTTTCACCACCCGCGCCGACACGATCATGGGCGTGACCTTCTGCGCCGTGGCGCCGGAACACCCGCTGGCCACGCATGCCGCGCAAAACAACCCCGAGCTGGGCGCGTTCATCGAACAGTGCAAGCTGGGCGGTACGACCGAGGCCGAAATGGCCACGCGCGAAAAAGAAGGCATGCGCACGGGCCTGACCGTCACGCACCCTGTCACGGGCGCGGACGTCGAAGTGTGGGTCGGCAACTACGTGCTCATGACCTACGGCGACGGCGCCGTCATGGGCGTGCCCGCCCACGACGAACGCGACTTTGCCTTCGCCAAGAAATACGACTTGCCCATCGTGCAAGTCGTGGACGTGCCCGGCAAGGAATACTCCACCGCTGCCTGGCAGGAATGGTATGGCGACAAGCAGTCTGGCCGCACCATCAATTCCGGCAAGTACGACGGCCTGTCGCACAAGGAAGCCGTGGACGCCATCGCGGCCGACCTGGGCGCGCAAGGCCTGGGCGAAAAGCAAACCACGTGGCGCCTGCGCGACTGGGGCATCTCGCGCCAGCGTTACTGGGGCACCCCGATCCCGATCATCCACTGCGCCGACTGCGGCCCGGTGCCGGTTCCCGAAAAAGACCTGCCCGTCGTCCTGCCCGACGACCTGATCCCGGACGGCAGCGGCAACCCGCTGGCCAAGAACGAAGCCTTCCTGTCCTGCGCCTGCCCCAGCTGCGGCAAGCCCGCGCGCCGCGAAACGGACACGATGGACACGTTTGTGGACTCGTCCTGGTACTTCATGCGCTACACCTCGCCGGGCAACGACAACGCCATGGTCGACGCGCGCAATGACTACTGGATGCCGATGGACCAGTACATCGGCGGCATCGAGCACGCCGTGCTGCACTTGCTGTACGCCCGCTTCTGGACCAAGGTCATGCGCGACATGGGCCTGCTCAATTTCGACGAGCCCTTCACCAAGCTGCTGTGCCAGGGCATGGTGCTGAACCATATCTATTCGCGCAAGACGCCCCAGGGCGGCATTGAATACTTCTGGCCCGAAGACGTTGAAAACGTCTACGACGACCGTGGCGCCATCACCGGCGCCAAGCTCAAGTCGGACGGTTCCGCCATCAACTACGGCGGCGTGGGCACGATGTCCAAGTCCAAGAACAACGGTGTCGATCCGCAATCGCTGATCGACACGCTGGGCGCCGACACGGCACGCCTGTTCGTCATGTTCGCCAGCCCGCCCGAGCAGACGCTTGAATGGTCGGATTCGGGCGTGGAAGGTTCCAACCGCTTCCTGCGTCGCCTGTGGTCCATCAGCTACGCGCGCCGCGACGCCGTGGCACGTGGCCTGGCCAATGGCGCTGACTGGTCGCAAGCCACCGCCGCCGTCAAGGATCTGCGCCGCGAGGTCTACACGCTGCTCAAGCAAGCCGACTACGACTACCAGCGCATCCAGTACAACACCGTCGTGTCCGCCTGCATGAAGATGCTGAACGCCATCGACGACGCCAAGCTGCCCGAGGACGCCGCGGCCGATGCCGCCTACGCCGAAACGCTGGGCGTGCTGCTGCGCGTGCTGTACCCGGTGGTCCCGCACATCACCTGGCACCTGTGGCAAGACCTGGGCTACGCGAAAGAGCTGGGCGACCTGCTGGACGCGCCGTGGCCGCATGTGGACGAAGCCGCGCTGATCGCGGACGAAATCGAGCTGATGCTCCAGGTCAACGGCAAGCTGCGCGGCTCGATCCGCGTGGCCGCCGGCGCCGCCAAGGAAGACATCGAAAAGCTCGCTGCCAGCCAGGAAGAGGTCTCGCGCTTCCTGGAAGGCCGCCCGCCCAAGCGCGTCATCGTGGTGCCGGGCAAACTGGTCAACGTCGTAGGCTGATGAGGTCAAGCATGTACTTCGCCGGGCAACTCTCGCACTCCCCCCGCCAATCGTGGCTGCTGCGCGGCGCCTGCCTGGCGCTGTTCATGCTGCTGTCCGCTTGCGGCTTCGCGCTGCGCGGCGTTACGCCGATGCCGTTCGACACGCTTTATGTCGGCATGCCCGATACCACTCAGTTCGGCGCGGACGTGCGCCGCGCCCTGCGCGCGGCCTCGCCCAATACCAAGCTGGTGGATTCGCCCAAGGAAGCGCAGGCCATTCTTCAGCAGGTTGGCGATACGCGTACGTTGCGCGAGGTGTCTCTGAACGCCCAGGGCCGGGTCGAGGAATACGAACTGGGTATCAACTACACGTTCCGTCTCATCGACAACAAGGGCCGTGCGTTGATCCCCGACACCACCTTGTCCATCTACCGCGAAATGCCGTACGACGACCAAGTGGTGCAGGCCAAGCAAGGTCAGATCGACACCTTGTATAAAGCCATGCAGCGCGACCTGGTGTCCCGTCTGCTGCGCCGCATGACCGCACCGGACGTACGCCGCGCATTCGAGCAGGCTGAAGAACGCGGGGAAACCGGCGAGATTCCGCTGTACGACCCGAACGCGCCGCAGCAAAAGAGCACGCCCACGCCGTGGCAGACGCCGCAAACCACCGACCCGGCGATCTTGCGCTAGCCCATGGCACAGCCTTTGGACGCGGATCGGCTTGCCGAACACCTGCAGCGCCCGGGCAATCAGCTCGCGCCGCTTTACACGGTGTCCGGCGACGAGCCTTTGCTGGTCACCGAAGCCGTGGATACGTTGCGCGCCTCGGCGCGCAACGCCGGCTACACCGACCGGCTTTCGATGGTGATGGACGCCCGCAGCGACTGGAGCGCCGTCACTGCCGCAACGCAAAGCGTGTCGCTGTTCGGCGACCGCCGCATCCTTGAAATCAAGATCCCCACCGGCAAGCCCGGCAAGTCCGGCGCCGACACGCTGGCCAAGCTGGCCGAGCAGGCCGAAAAGCAGCCTGATGCCGACACGCTGATCCTCATTGCGCTTCCCCGGCTGGACAAAGCCACCCGCGAAAGCCGCTGGGTGCAGGCGCTGAACCGGGGCGGCGTGATGGTCGACATCGCCAACATCGAGCGCGGCCGGCTGCCTGCCTGGGTGGGCATGCGGCTGGCTCGGCAAAACCAGCGTGCCGACGCTGCCACGTTGCAATGGATGGCTGACAAGGTCGAAGGCAACCTGCTGGCTGCGCACCAGGAAATCCAGAAGCTGGGCTTGCTGTATCCCGAAGGCCAACTGGCGGCCGAGGACGTAGAGCGCGCGGTACTGAACGTTGCGCGCTACGATGTTTTCGGCCTGCGCGACGCCATGCTGGCGGGCGACATCGCCCGCACCATCCGCATGATCGACGGCCTGCGCGCCGAAGGCGAAGCGCTGCCGCTGGTGCTCTGGGCGGTCGGCGAAGAAATCCGCCTGCTTGCCCGCATCGCGGAAGCGCGCGCGCTGGGCCAGGACGCCAACGGGCTGATGCGTCGGTTGCGCATCTTCGGCGCGCACGAGCGCCTGGCATTACAGGCGCTGAACCGGGTGCAGCCCGCCGTCTGGCCCGCAGCCGTGCAGCACGCCCACGACGTGGATCGCCTGATCAAGGGCTTGTCCGTCGCCGGACGGCTTTCGGACCCCTGGGAAGAAATGACCCGGCTGGCGCTGCGCGTGGCCGCCGCCGGCGGGCGACCTTGAAGGCCGCCCCGCGCACGCCGTCCTTTGGCCGGATATAAACTGAATCTTCAGACGGCGCTTAGGGTTACGCCCACGGGCTCCGCCGTCTCTTCCGTTGCACTCATTCATGATTGACACTGCCATGTCCTCGTCTTCCATTGAACACGCCATGCTGACCTTGGGCGAAAACGCCCGACGCGCCTCGCGCGCGATGATGCGCGCCAACAGCGCTGCCAAGAACAAGGCGTTGCTAGCCATGGCCGACGCCCTGGCCGCCAGCCACGATGAGCTCAAGGCCGCCAACGAAAAGGATGTGTCCGCCGCCCGCGCCAACGGTCTGGAACCGGCACTGCTGGACCGCCTGACCCTGTCCGACAAAACGTTGGCGCACATGGCCGAGGGCTTGCGCCAGATTGCCGCCTTGCCCGATCCTATCGGCAGCATCACGGCCACCACGGTGCGTCCTAACGGCATGCGCGTGGCGCAAATGCGGGTCCCGCTCGGGGTCATCGGCATCATTTACGAGTCCCGGCCCAACGTCACGATCGACGCGGCCGCGCTGTGCTTGAAGTCCGGCAACGCCGCAATCCTGCGGGGCGGCAGCGAAGCTTTGCACTCCAATATCGCGTTAGGCCGGGTCGTGCAAACCGGTCTGGCCGCGGCCGGCTTGCCGCCGGACGCCGTGCAGGTCGTCGCCACCGCGGACCGGGCCGCCGTGGGCAAACTCATCACCATGACGGAACATATCGACGTCATCGTTCCGCGCGGCGGCAAGGGCTTGATTGCGAGGCTGGCGCAAGAAGCCCGCGTGCCATTGATCAAGCACCTGGACGGCAACTGCCACATCTACATTGACGCGGCGGCCGATCCGGACAAGGCGCACACCATTGCCTTTAACGCCAAGACCTACCGCTATGGCATCTGCGGCGCCATGGAAACGTTGCTGGTCGATGCCGTGGCCTCCGTTTCCATTCTGCCCACCCTGGCGGCAGCCCTGATCGAGCATGGCGTCGAACTGCGCGGCTGCCCGCGCACGATGGCCTTGCTGCCCCACATCACCCCTGCCACGGAAGAAGACTGGGGCACGGAATACCTGGGCCCGATCCTGGCCGTTCGTATCGTTGACACGCTGGATGACGCCATCGAGCACATCGCGCGCTGGGGCTCGGGCCACACCGACGCCATCGTCACCGAAGACCTGTCGGCGGCGCAGCGCTTTCAGCGTGAAGTGGATTCCAGCTCGGTCTACGTCAACCTGCCGACCTGCTTTGCGGACGGTTTCGAATACGGCCTGGGCGCTGAAATCGGCATCTCGACGAACCGTCTGCATGCGCGCGGCCCGGTCGGCCTGGAAGGCCTGACCACGCTGAAGTGGGTGTTGAACGGTGAAGGCCAGGTTCGCGGCTGAACCACATCAGCCCTGGGCGGCCTGGCCGCCCGACATCGCTGACGCTGCCCTGAACACGGGGCGGCGCCAAGCCTTCTACAATACGGGCAGATTTTTTCCCCGCTTTCGTTCTGCCCTTTTTTCATCTAACGCGGCACGCCGCGCAATCTTGAGATCCCCATGCATTCACCTGTCATGGCCATGGCCTTCAGCCTTTTCGTGCTTTGCTTCATCACCTGCACGCTGAGCGGCATTGTCCTGTTTTTCCTGAAAAACAAAGAGATCAACGCCGCGTTCAAGCACCCCTATTTGCAACACCGCCCGTGGAAACAGTATCCCCTGTCGATCCAGGCGGCCATCATGCTGGACTATTTTTTCCGCCTGATGTTTCCCGGCACGCGGTTCTGGTTGATCGGCAATGCCAACGATTTGCTGGGTCACGTCGACCCCAAGAAAACGCCGCTTTCGCTGAAATGGCCCATCGTTGGCTTTTGGGGCTCGTGCTGGCTGGGCCTGATCGCCATGATCGTCCTGTGGGTGATGCTGTACCTGGGAGCCTGAGCCCATGCAGATCCGAATCGAAGACTATCCCGGCAGCATCGACGCCGCCCGCACGTTGATCGCCGCGCGCGAATCCGGCGTGGCCGGCCCGCGCTTGCCGGCGGACTGCCGCCCGCAATCAATGGGGCAGGCATTCGCGGTTCAACAGCGCACCGCACAACTATTGCAGGAAACGCGCCAGGACCGCATCGCGGCCTGGAAAAGCGCGCTACCCTCGCCCGAGAAAATGGTTGTGGCGCCGATTTACGCATCGGGCACCGTCTTTGCCGAGGCTGGCCCCGTTGCCACGCGCACGCAAGTGGTGCGCATTGAGCCGGAAATTGCGTTCGAGCTGGCGCAAGACCTGCCCGCCCGCGACACGCCCTACACCGACGCCGAGATTGACGCGGCCGTGGGCGGCGCTCGGCTGGCGCTGGAAGTCCTGGGCTGCCGCTACGCGTCGCCCGAACATGCCAGCCTGCCGGAACTGCTTGCCGACCACATGTTCAACGAAGGCCTGGTGCTGGGGGCGCGCATCGCCAGCGCCGACGCGGTTCCTTCAAGCATGACGCTGACCTTGTCGGTCGGCGGACGCGAAGTTGAACAACATCCTGGCTTTCACCCTAACGATCGCCCAAAGGCCGGCTTGTACTGGTTGGCCAATTTCCTGCGCGAACAAGGCTTGGGGCTGCATGCCGGGCAGCACGTCATTACCGGTTCGTATGCCGGGTTCCTGGACGTGCCGGCGCATCAAGACATCGAGCTCGTCTACGGCGAGCTCGGCGTGCTGCGCGTGCGGTTTGGCAGCTAGGGCGTCGGGCTAACGCAAGGCCGCACGCCGTCAACGCGGTGCGGGTTTGAAGTCCGGTTCGGCGATGGTGACGGCGGCATCGCCCGCCTCGATAATTTCGCCAGCGGCCAGGCATAGATCTTCGCGATAGCGTCCCGCAACGATCTGCACCCCGACGGGGCTTTGCCCGACGCTGCTCATGGCGTTGCCCATCGCCACCGACAACCCGGGCAAGCCCATGAAGGGCACGCCGATCTGCGTCATCTGCGCACGCCACACGCGCGCGTAAGCCGCGTCGCCCTGCAAATCCAGATTGTCGGGAAAGGGCAATTCCGCGGATACCGGTAGCAACAGCACCGGATATTCGGAAAGGAAGATTTCCCACAAGCGGGTCAACGTAGCCCGACGCGTCAGCACCGCGGAAAAATTGTTCAGGTTTGCGTCGGCGGCCTTGTCGCGCTGGCCGCGCAGGGCCACCAAAGCCCCTGGGTCGCCTTCCTTTTCGGCCGCCGCCAACATGGCCTCATAGCCGTCCGCCATCCACATGCGGATCTGCAAGTCGGCCGCCTCTTGCATGGGCGGCACGGCGTCCAGTGTGTCCACCGTCCAGCCTGCGTCGCTAAGCCTGCGGGCGGCTTCCTGCAATGCCTTGACGACAGCGGGCTCGGGGTTCATGCCATCCGGGTTCACGCACAGCGCGGCGCGGCGGGGAACGTCGGGGCCCACAAGCGGCGCCGGCACCCACCAAGGGTCGCGAGGGTCACGCGCGGACATGGCCGCCAGCCCCAAGCGCACGTCGGCAATGGTGCGCCCCAATGGCCCCGACACGGCCGTCAATTGGCCGCCGATGGAACGTTCCGGCAAGGCCGCGTTGTACGCGGGCACGCGGCCCAGCGATGGCCGCAACCCGTGCACGCCGCAGGCGTAGGCGGGGTAGCGGATGGACCCGGCGATATCGGTGCCATGGGCCAGATGGCCGATGCCCGCCGCCACCGCCGACGCGGCGCCACCCGACGAGCCACCTGGCGTCAATGCCTTGTTGCGCGGGTTGCGCGTGTCCCCGTGCAGGCCGTTACCCGTGAACCAGCGCAACGAAAACGCGGGCGTGTTCGTGCGGCCAAGAATCACCGCGCCGGCGCGCAGCAGGTTGTCGACGACGGGGCTGTTCTGCGCGGCGATCACGTCCTTTTGCAGGCTGACGCCGTTGGTCGTGGCGTAGCCTGCCTGGTCGACGTTGACCTTGACCGTAACGGGCACACCGGCCAGCACGCCGGGATCTTCGCCGCGTGCCAGCTGCGCATCGACCTCGCGTGCCCGGGCCAGGACCTCGTCAGGGCGATGATCGACCACGGCATTAAGCGCGGGGTTGACGGCATCGAGCCGGTCCAATGCGCTTTGCGCGGCCTGGACAGCCGATACGTCGCGCTGTCGGATTAGAGAGGCAAGCTCAACTGCGGATAAACGCCAAAGATCGGACACGCGTCACTCCTGATTCGTGGTTTTCCTGCGGGGCACGCAAACCTTAGCGCCTGTCGCGCGGCTCGACAAGCCACGGCTTACCGCAGTTGCGCGGCTATTTATCTTCTTCGAACACCTGGACGATGGCGTCGGCCACGGCGCGCACGCGCGCGGTGCGGTTCAGGTCCCCGTGCATGACCAGCCACAAATCATACGGTTCGCTGCGACCCGGCCAGATACGGACCAGGTCGGGATAATCCGGCGCCATGTGGGTGGGCAGCTCGCCGATGCCCAGGCCGGCCACCACGGCGGCAAGTATCATCATCCCGGAATTGAGCTCGATCGCGATGCGCCCGTTGCCCGTCGGCTCGCCGCAAAACGTGTCCGACCAGCCGGGCAAGACCGCCTGCTGGTACGTCACCAAGGTATGCCCGGCGAAGGCCGTACCCGGTTTGGGCTCACCGTGCGCGGCAAGATATTCGCGCGAGGCATACAGACCAACTTCCTTGCGGGCCAGGTGGCGCTGGATCAAATCGGGACTGTCAGGCTTGACGTTGCGGATGGCCAAATCCGCCTCGCGACGGGTCAAGTTGCTAATCTGTATCGACGCCGACAGCACCACGCGTATGTCCGGATGCTGGACATGCACGCGGCGCACCGCCTCCATGATGAAGTAGCTGGCCACGGTTTCGGATGCCGCCACGCGCACCACGCCCGACAGGCGATGGTCCAGCCCCTGCATCTGCCGCTGCAGCTGGTCGGCGGCCGACTCCATGCGCTCCGCCGCGGCGAACGCCAATTCGCCCGCCGGCGTGGGCACGTACCCGCCAGGGGTGCGCAGAAACAGGCGCGCGTCCAGCGATGACTCCAGCGCGGCCAGGCGCCGGCCCGCCGTTGCCTGGTCGATCTGCAGCAATGCCGCCGCCCCGCGCAGCGTTCCCACGCGATAAATCGCCAGGAAGATCCTGGCATTGTCCCAATCCATAGCGCTGACCCTCACTTCAGTCCATTGGCATCCCGAACGCGTTTCAGCCCTGCCACCCAGGGGACCGTGATGCATTTATGCATCACTATAAAGCAGTATTTCGGCTTTTTTGCATACCTGAAAACTTCTAAGCTTCAGTCCTTGGAATCCCGCCGTCTGCCTCTCATGAACACCGCCTGCCCATCACACCCCGTGCCCTCCCTCGACGCCAAGCCGGCCACTGCCTGGCTGCCGCTAGTCACCCTGGCCATCGGTTTCGTCATGGCCATGCTGGACGTGACCGTGGTCAACGTGGCGCTGCCCAGCATTGCCGTGCAGTTTGTCGTTCCCTTGACGGATCTGGTGTGGATCGTCGACGGTTACACGCTGACGTTTGCCGCGCTGCTGTTGGTGGCCGGCGCGCTGGCCGACCGCTATGGGGCGAAAACGGTTTATCTTGCCGGCCTGGCCGTGTTTACGTTTGCCTCATTGCTGTGCGGCTTGGCGCCCGACGCCAACACATTGATCGCGGCCCGCATGCTGCAAGGCCTGGGCGCCGCGCTGTTCATGCCCAGCTCGCTAAGCTTGCTGACGCACGCCTACGACGACGACCACGTGCGCAACCGCATGCTGGCCGCCTGGTCGGCGATCGTCGCGGTGGCGGGCGCCACCGGCCCCTTGCTGGGCGGTGTGTTGATCCATCAATTCGGTTGGCGCGGCATCTTTCTCATCAACCTGCCGTTGGGCGTGGCCGGGCTGTGGCTTGCCCGCCGCCGCATCCACGCGGCCCCGCGCCGGCCGCGCGCGCTGAACCCGATCAGCCACCTGCTGGGCGTAATCGCGTTGTCGTCGTTGTGCTTCGTGCTGATCCAGGGCAACGCCTACGGCTGGACGTCGCCGCGCATTGCCGGCGTCACCGGCTTGTGTGCCCTGGCCATCGTATTGCTGGTGCGGCGCGAACGCCGCCACGCCGAACCGATACTGCCCCGCGTCCTGTTCCAGACGCCGCACTTTGCCGCGGCCAACGCGGTGGGCTTCCTGATCAATCTGGCTTCGTACGGGCAGTTGTTCCTGCTTAGCTTGTTCCTGCAACATGCGCGCGGCGCCGACGCCCTTCAGACCGGTATCCAGCTGGTGCCGATGCTGGCGGTTTTTTCAATCGGCAATTTGATTTCGGGGCGTGTCTCCGCGCGCTGGAATGTGTCGGCAGCGCTATTGGGGGGCATGTCGCTGGCCGCCACCATGAGCGCCTTGGGGATCGTCGCCTTCACGCCCACGATCGCCTACTGGCCCTTCGCCATCCTGGTTGCGCTGGGCAATCTGGGCGTGGGAATCGCCGTGCCAGCGATGACCGGCATTGTGATGCAGAGTTCGGGCAAGCACCACGCCAACAGCGCGGCGGCGGCATTGAACGCGAATCGGCAGTCCGGCGCATTGGTCGGGGTGGCATTGATGGGCACCATCATGCACGTGCTGCCCGACTGGAACGCAACCCTGCCCGTCGCCTACGGCGTGATCGCCGCAAGCTACGCGGCGGGGGTCGGGCTGGTCTGGCGTCACTTGCGTCGCGCGCATAACGCATAAGGCGGGCATGCAAGCGCGGGGCGTTTGCATCACAATATGGGCCGATCCCTGCCACTCGGAGAGCCCTATGCCGCACCCTGCCACGCCCACGCCAGCCATCCGCCGCATCGCCATCGTTGGCGCCGGCACCATCGGGGCCAGTTGGGCAGCACTGTTCCTGGCGCATGGGCTGACGGTGGTGGTCAGCGACCCCGCCGCCGACGCCGAAGCACAAACGCGCGCGCGCGTTCAGGCCGCCTGGCCGGTGCTGAAGGAATTGGGCCGCGTCGTGGAAGGCGCGTCGCCGGACGCCCTGCTGTTCGAGCCGGACTTGGCGACGGCCTTGGTCGATGTGGACTTCGTGCAGGAAAACGCGCCCGAACGCGAGGACTTCAAGATCGAACTCTTTGCGCGGATGGACGCCCTACTGCCGCCTCGCGTGATCGTGGCCTCGAGTTCGTCGGGCCTGATCATGAGCCGTCTGCAATCGCGCTGCCAACATCCGGAGCGCTTCGTCATCGGGCATCCGTTCAATCCGCCGCATCTGATTCCGCTTGTAGAAGTGGTGGGGGGCGACAAGACGTCGGTTGAAGTCATCGAGCAAAGCATCGCGTTCTACCGGGCCATGGGCAAATACCCGATCCGACTGAACAAGGAAGTGCCGGGTCATATCGCCAACCGTCTGCAAGCGGCCGTTTGGCGCGAGGCCATCCATCTGGCCGCCGAAAACGTCGCCAGCGTGGCCGATATCGACGCCGCGGTGTCGCAAGGGCCGGGGTTGCGCTGGGCATTGTTCGGACCCCACATGACGTTCAACCTGGGCGGTGGCGCGGGCGGCCTGGCGCATTTCATGGACCACCTGCTGGGCCCGGTGCAAACCTGGTGGGACGATCTGGGCACACCCGAGGTCACCCCGGAACTACAGCGCAAACTCATCGAAGGCGTCAACGCCGAGGCGGGCCGGCGCAGCATCGCCGACATGGTGCAAACGCGCGACGCCCAACTGACGGCGTTGATCAAGGTGTTGCACCGGTAAGTCGACGGGGCAGCCCTCTGCCCCCGAGCGCTGACGCGTTAAGCTGTTTGCTTACGACTACCGATTACCGATTACCGATCATCGGGTGAATGCCGGCTGACCCACCGGTGCATCCAAGGAGCCTTCGAATGACTGTTGTCACCCAGGACCCCCGTCAATCCCGCTTCACCGCCACCGTCGACGGCGTGCTTTGCGTGTTGGACTACCAGTTGCAAGGCGACACGATGGCCATCGTGCACACCGGCGTCCCCAGCCAGGTCGGCGGGCGCGGCATCGCTGCGGAACTGACCCGGTCAGCGCTGGATACCGCGCGCGCCAATGGCTGGAAAGTCCGGCCGTTGTGCTCGTATGCCGAGGTCTACATGCGCCGCCATCCCGAATACAACGACCTGCGAGCCTGATACGCGCCGCTGCCAAACCGTGACCAAGAAATCTGCTTCCCTGGCCGCTCCGTGCCCTTGCGGCGGCGCGGCCTACGACCGCTGCTGCGGCCGCTGGCATGAAGGCCCCCTGGCCATGCAGGCGCCCACCGCCGAGGCGCTGATGCGATCGCGATACAGCGCTTTCGTCCTGGACAAACTGCCTTACCTGCTAGCCAGTTGGCATCCCAGGACGCGGCCCGCAACGCTGGACCCGAATCCGCCGGACTTGAAATGGCTGGGGCTGTCCATCAAACAAGCGCGCGAACAGGACGCCGATCACGCTACCGTGGAATTCGTGGCCCGCAGTCGCCAAGCAGGCCGCGCGCATCGCATGCACGAAGTCAGTCGCTTCGTGCGTGAAGACGGCCAGTGGTACTACGTGGACGGCGATGTGACTTGAACGCCGGCGTTCACGCCATCGCCGGGTCGCGCGTGTCGGCTTCTATGGCCTGCTGCAACGCGTACACGAGTTGTTGCTCGATGCTGCCTGGCACGCGGCGATTGCTGACGATGGCCAACTCGGTCGACGGCACCGGATCGAACCCGTCGCGTGCCACCAGCACCTGATGCGATTCCAGGGTGGCGAACGCAGGCAGCAAGCTCACGCCCAGCCCCGCCGCCACGGCCGCCTGCACGCCAGCAAGGCTATGGCTGTGATAAGCGCCGTACCAGGCGCGACCGGCGCTCTCCAACGCGTAAATCATCCGCTTGCGATAGATGCAGCCGTGCGGAAACATCACCAACGGCACGGGGCAATGTGGCGCCAGCGCAGCGTGTCGCTTGGCGCCGATCCAGACCAGACGCTCGGGCCATGCCGCCAGGCATGGGCCGTCGTCGGGCTCGCGTTTGATCAGGGCCAGGTCCAAGTCGCCGGAACCCAGTTTGGCGCGTAGCTCGGTGCTCATACCACTCGCGGTTTCCAGCCGGACGCCGGGATGGCTGGCCGCGAATCGCGCCAACAGCAACGTCAGCCGCGCCACGTCGAAGTCTTCAGGAATGCCCAGGCGTAAAACACGCGCTGCCTGGGGCGCCATCAAGGCATGTTCGGCCTCGTCGGCAATGGCTAACAGGCGGCGGGCGTACGCAAGCATCACTTCGCCATCCTCGGTCGCAGACACATTGCTGCCGGTGCGGTCGCGCAGCAGCAATGTCTTGCCCACCGTCTGCTCCAACTTTCGAACCTGCTGGCTGACGGTGGATTGTGTGCGATGCACGCGCTGGGCAGCGCGGGTGAAGCTGCCTTCATCGGCAACGCAAACCAGCGTTCTCAAGAGTTCCAGGTCAAGCATGGCGGCCTTGATATTCGTTTATCAACTGAGAGGAGTCCGATTATTAATTTTACGACTTGATGTGGGACGTCCTACGCTGAGGATTCTTCTATTTTTCTTAGGGATCCACCATGCCGTTGAATTCGCTTCCCCGCCCGGAGTGGCTGACGTTTGACTGTTACGGCACGCTGATTCAGTGGGACGAAGGGCTACAGGCGGCGGTTGCCCGCATCCTGGCTGGCAAGCCGCCGGCGCATTCAGCGCCCACAGCCGATGAGTTCCTGCACGCGTACGACCAACACGAGCATCGCCTGGAACGCACTCCGCCCCATCGCAGCTTTGCCGACATCTCGCGCGAGTCGCTACGGTTGACGATGCAGGACTTTGACCTGCCATATCGACCAGAAGATGCCGACATACTGATAGGCAGCATATCCGCCATGCCACCGTTTCCGGAAGTCGTGGACACGCTGGCCACGCTGAAACAGGCGGGTTTCCGACTTTGCATCATTTCGAATACCGATGAAGACATCATTGCCGGCAACGTCGCACAGCTGGGCGGGCATATCGACCGGGTGATCACGGCCGAATCCTCGGGCGCCTACAAACCGTCTCGCAAAATCTTCGCGCATGCTCACCAGAGCCTTGGCGTCACGCCAGACGACATCGTGCATATTTGCGCCAGTCCACATCTTGACCATGCCGCTGCCCGCGACATCGGCTTCCGATGCGTCTGGATCGATCGGGGAACAGGCCGTCAGCTATTGCCTGACTATCGTCCGGACGCTACCGTACCGACATTGGACCGGGTGCCAGGAGTTTTCCGCAGCGCCGGTTGGTTATAACGCCGCAGCCTGGCCCTCTATAGTCGGATCAGGCGCGTTCCCTTACCCCTCCCTAAGCCTTAAGGCAGACATGAATCAAGAACCCCATTTCGCAGACGCCCTATATCACGCGGAACCCGTGGCTGCGCTTCGCGCCGACTTGGCCTTGGCCTTGCGGGCGGCTGCGGCTCATGGCCTGGGCGAAGGCGTCTGCAATCACTTCAGCGTGGCGTTGCCTGGTGACCCCGACCACTTTCTGCTGAATCCCCGCGGTCTCATGTGGAATGAAGTTCAAGCCGACGACATCGTCCTGATCGATGCGCATGGAAACAAACTGGCCGGTCGACATGCCGTTGAACCCACGGCGATGTTTATTCACGCTGCCATCCACCGTATCGCGGGCAAGGCCTGTGTCCTGCACACGCATATGCCTTATGCCACGGCACTGACACTTACCGCAGACCGAGGTCTGGACACGACGCTGTCGCAAAACGCAATGCGGTTCCACGGCAGGCTTGCCATCGACGAAAACTACAACGGCCTGGCCCTGGACGTCACCGAGGGCGAACGCATTGCGCATGCCATGCAAGGCGCGGACATCGTCTTCCTTGGCAATCACGGCGTTGTGGTTTGCGGCGAACGGCTGGACTACGCTTACGACGATTTGTTTTTCCTGGAACGCGCTTGCGCAGCGCAGATCCTTGCTCAATCTACTGGCCGTCCGCTCAAACCGGTAAACGCCGACATCGCCACCAAAGTCGCCGCGCAGATTCAAAGCGAACGTCTTCAGTCAGAATTGTTCTTCGAAGCATTGCGCCGCCAACTGCCATAAACAGTCGTCGTTTGTTTCGCGCAAAATAAAAAACAAAACCCCCTCGCAGCGCGAGCTACGAGGGGGTTTAACTAATCTGTACTTGCAACGTCTGGGACGCGCAAAAAACAAAACCCCACAGGATTACCTGTGGGGTTTTGCGCAATAAAAGCCTGACGATGACCTACTTTCACAGACGTCCGTCCACTATCATCGGCGCGAAGGCGTTTCACTGTCCTGTTCGGGATGGG
>NZ_JCBAMR010000064.1:0-20406 GCF_059760425.1 Achromobacter sp. RT286_PF | reverse complement strand
CAATTCGCGGGCCTGGCTTTTTTGTTGACCACCGCAAGCGTTATTGCAGGCGCTCGTCGTCCAGAAAGTCCGGCACGGCCATGACTTCGATGCCGTCTTCGACCAGCGCGGCGCGTTCATCCGGCGTGGCCGTGCCGCGTATCGGGCGCTCGTCGGCGTCGCCCTCGTGGATGCGGCGCGCTTCTTCGGCAAAGCGCGGGCCGACGTTTTCAGTGTTGCGCAGCAACGCGCGCACCTGTTTCATCACGATGGCCTGCACCGCGGCCATTTTCTCGGCGTCCGAGGCGCCCGCGGGCACGGCGGGCGGGCTGGCCGGCGCGTGCAGATGCGACACGTTCAGGCGCGGCGCCGACAATCGCTTGGTGATGCTGGCCGACCCGCAAACGGGGCACGTAACCAGGCCACGCGCCTGTTGCGCGTCGTAGTCTTCGTGCGAGCCGAACCAGCCTTCGAATACGTGGCTGTGTTCGCACTGGAGGTCAAAAACTTTAAGAGCCATGGTTGCCATATGGGGGTCTGCGGCAAGAATACAAGTATCCGGCCAGCCACCCCACTATCCCCTGAAATGCGCGGGGTCATTACCGCCCGGCCAAGAAAAACGGGCCCGCAGGCCCGTCTTGGCAAAAGCGCACGCTTACTTGCCGCGCTTGGCCCCCGGGCCGCCGTCGATCTGGGCTTGCTGGGCCTGAAGCGCATCGATCTGGCGCTGCAAATCACGCAGTTGCTGGCGTACGTCCTTTTGCTGGTCGGCCAGCGCCGTGGCTTCCTGGCGCGACTGTTCCTGGCGCGCGGCCACTTGCTGTTCCTGCTGCATGCGCAGCGTACGGTCGGCTTGCAGCGTGCTCAGTTGCTCGCTACGGCTGGCCAGCAGCTTTTCGGCATGCGCATATTCGGCTTGCAGCTTGATGCGCTTGATGTCCACTTCAGCCAGGTCCGCCGATTGCGCGGCGAACGCGCGGTAGGTGGATTCGGCCTGCTTTTCAGACAGCGTCTTCAGCACGCGCCAAAAATCCTTCTGTTGAAACAGCGCCACGTAATAGGTCAGGTCGTCGGGCTTGAACAACAGGCTGGCGCCATACGTGCCGTTGTAGGCCGTGCGCAGCTCGGACACCTGGCGCGCCTGGATCAGGCCTTGCAGTTCGGCCACGGTGGACGCAGGCCGGGCGGGCGCTGCGGGCGGGGTCACGGGCGGGGTTACCGGGGCGTCAGCCGCCTTGGTATCTTCGACCTGCTTAACCGTGGGCCGTGGCGCTTCGGATTGAGCGCTGGCGCACGCCGCCAGGCCGGACAACGCCGTGCCTAACAGCGCCATGCGTGTGGCGGCACGGATAAATTGGACGTTCATGCCTTCCCCAAAAAAATCGTTGCGGAACTATAGCAATTTATTTCGCTCACGGTTGATCTGCTTACATAGGCCGCGAACGATCTGTCGCCCCCTAGGGGGCTTCCCCAATTGCAGGATCAGGAGGCCTCCACGACGCCCTCCGCCGTTTCGCCCTGCCCGCCGCCCAGATGCAGCTTGCGCATCTTTTCCCACAGCACTTTGCGGCTGATACCGAGCGTGTTCGCGGTGTCTTGCCGGCGCCAGCCGTTAACGTCCAGCGCCGCCAGGATGCGGGCGCGTTCGGCCCGCTCGGCGTCGGTGAATACCGGTGGCTCGCACAGCGTGCTGGCGGCGCGCAGGGGTTCCCCGATCTGATCGAAGATGCGCGCGATGCGCGATTCGTCCCAGGCGCCGAATTGCCGGCGCATGATGGCCACGCGCTCGGCCACGTTGGACAGTTCGCGCACGTTGCCGGCGTAGCGCGTGCGCGCCACGCGGTCCAGCAGCCATTCCGGGGGCTCGCCGTCGCAGCCCAGGCGAGCCAGCAACGCGCGGAATATGGCGATCTTTTCATCGCCGCCCCGCTGCTCAAGATTCGGAATGCGCAGTTCGATCACCGCCAGCCGGTAATAGAGATCGGCCCGGAATTCGTCCTGCCCCACCAGCACGCGCAGGTCTTTGTTGGTTGCCGCGACCAGGCGAAAATCCACCGGAATTTCCACGGTGGAACCCAGCCGGGTCACTGCGCTTTGCTCCAGCACGCGCAGCAGTTTCACCTGTTGGTATAGCGGCAGGTCGCCAATTTCATCCAGGAACAGCGTGCCGCCATTGGCCTGTTCGAAATAGCCCTTGTGCGCGCCCACGGCGCCGGTGAACGCGCCCTTGGCATGTCCGAAGAAATGCGCCTCGAACAGGCCTTCCGGGATGGCCCCGCAGTTGACCGCCACGAAGGGGCCGTCGGACCAAGCCGCGCGGTCGTGCAGCAGGCGCGCGATGCGCTCTTTGCCGACGCCGGTTTCGCCGTGGATCAGCGCATTGCTGCGGCAATCGGCAAACATCTCGGCTTCGGCCAGTAGCGCGCGCATGGGTTCGGACACCGCAATCAGGGGTTGCTCGCGCTTGGGCGCGGACCGGCTGAACTGCTCCAGCGTGCCCAGCAATTCATATAGCAGCTTGCGCAGGTCAGCCGTGGTGAACGACAGCGGCAAGGTGTAGGAATACTCGGGAGGGTAGTAGCGAGGATCGCGGCCACGCGTTTCGGCGGACACCCAGATCACCGGCATGGCCTGCGCCGACAACCAGTCGTAGCCGCTGAACCGGTTGTCCCCCATGACCGACACCGACACCAGGGCGACGGCCGGGCGGCCTGGGTCGCGCGGCGGCGGAAATGCGGTGCCCACGTCCGCGCGCACCAGCGTCACGTCCATGCCGGCCAGGCAGCGCTCGGCGCGGCTGGCGATGTCGGACGTGCCTTCCCAGACGTACAGATCGAACTCGTCACGGGCGAATTTCTGAGTCATGGCAGCAACCCTGCCGGCAAGGATTGAACGGTGATCAAAGGCATCTTCATCAGTACACCAGGCGGGGCTGCCCGCAATCCACGGACAGCAGCGACACATCGGTCTGGCCCACGCTGATACCCAGCAGGTCCAGCAACTGTTGCAGCGCGGTGGACAGGGGTGCCAGCACCGGCTGCAAGAGGTTCACCACTATTGACAGCACCCCGCCCACCTGCGAGCTTCCACTGAGCGCCTGCGCGGCCACCGAATTGATCCGGCACGTGCGGATGGCGCTGGGGGTAAGCCCCAGCGCGCACACCACGTCATTCAGGGGCGCCACCAGCAGGGACGTCAGGATGTTGCCGACCAGTTGCAGCGTGCCGCCCAGCACGCCCGTCAGGCCGCCCGTGGTCAGCCTGGTGCTTAGCTGGTTAAGCGCGGTCGTGGACCACTGCATGTCGTTGTAGACCTGCGTGATCGACTTGCCCGCGCTGCTGCCGCCCCCGCCCACCAGGCTGGTGGCCAGCGCCGTGCGGTCCGCGGCGGACAGGGGGGTTCCCGTGCTGTACAGATCGCCCAAAATGCCGCCGACGACGGCGTCGGACAGGTTCGAGGCCAGCGCACCCAGGTTCACGGACGTGGCGGTGACGGTCTGTGTGGACGGTGTGCCCGGAGGCTCAGTCAACGTTACCGACACCGGCGCGGTGGAATTGAACACGGGCAAGGTCACCTTGGCAGTCAACGGCAGAATGCCCAGCACGTTCAACACCTGATGGCGTTGGATGGCCGCAAACGCGCCGGGCTGGCAGCTGTTGGTCAGTGACACGAAGTTGGCGGCGGTCTGGTCGGTGCTGGACGTCATGCCGGGAAAGCGCCCCAGGCAGATATTCGCCAACGACGAGGTCACGGCAATGGTGGCCTGATGCTGGGTCAGCGGCGCCTGGCACAGGTTGGTCAGCGTGCCGGTGGACTGCGCCACATCGATGATGATGGGCAGGTCGACCTTGGTACCCAACGTGTTCGCCAGCAACGGCCCCACCAGCGGAATATTGCTGGTGCTGACGCGCAGGTAGACGCGGATGCCCGCGCTGGTGGCCTGCGTGCCGATACCGCCAACAGCCAGCGTGGGCGGTTCGACTACGCGCACGCGCGCATCCACGCCAAGCAGCGGCACACTCAGCCCCAGGTTGATCAGGTTTTGTCCGTTGGCCACCACCAGCGCGGTTTCCAGCACGTTCAGCGCGTTGACGTTAGCTGACAGCGCGCCGGTCGCGTCCCCGCCCACCACCGCCAGGTTCAACACGCCTCCATTGCCGAACAGCTTGACCGGCAGGTTCAGCGGCATCACCGCCAGCACCGTGTTGATGGCGTTGCTGACCAGGCCCACGTCGGCGCCCGCGGTACCGCTTTGGTTGACGACGGTAAGGGTGGCTTGCAGCAATTGGCCCAGCGTCAGGTTGTTGACGGCGGCCAGTTCAGCCGGCGTGCCCACGCCCGTGGCGACCGACAGCGGCAGGCCCAGCGCCTTGAGCAAGCCCGACGGCGTGATGTTGACGCTGGCCAACCCGGCCGCGTCCAGCACGTCCAGCTGCGTGGGGGTGGCGCCTACCGTCGACAACAGCTGCGACAGCAGGCCGCCGCGTTGCAAGCGCAACAGGCGCGAACCGACCATGAAGGCCGCAACGGGTTGAGTATTGGTCGCCACCGCATTCACCGAGACGGTGGTGCTCAAGCCCAAGGTGCCGAACAAACTGGCCAATTCCTTGCGGATGGTCAGGCGCACCGCATTCAGCGCCTGGCCGCTGGCCGGATCGAATACGTGCATGCCCGAGGCGTCGGCTCGGGTGGAATCCCACAGCTTGCATTGCACCGTGATGTCGGCCGCGGTGAAGGTGTCGAAAATGTTGGGCACGTTTGCCAGCGCCGAGGCCTTGCCGGCCGACGTGGCGCGGGTGCAGTCGGCGGCCGAGCCCATGCCCAGCACCTGCACGGCCGTCAAGGCGGCCAGGTCCGCTGCCTTCTGGATCTCGCGCTTCATGTAGTAGCCGTAGCCCAACTGCGCCACGCCCAACATCGCCAAGCCGACCAACACCGCGAATACCACGGCGACGGCCATGCTGCCGCGCTGGCGCGACAGGGACACACGACAAAAGGGTTGGACTGGGGCAGGCATGATCGGGCAATCCTGAAGTTGCCATCAGCTGGCAACGGGGTGGGCGCGGGTCAGTTGGTGTTTTTGGTTTCGACCCGCTTCTGGAAATATTCCGGGATGGGATGCGAGAAGCTCTCCAGATAGCGGTTCCACGCGGCGGTGGAGACGGGCCCCAGCACGGGCAAGGCATTGCCCGCGCGGCGGCCATCGGCCTGCGCGGCGAGCAGGCCACGGGTGACGTCGCCAAACGCTTCTTCGGGCGCGGCCGCCTGCGCTGCCTGGGCGCCTTGGGTCGTGGATGTCGCTGGGGTCGTTGCCGCCGTGCCCGGCTGCGGCATGGGGCTTTGCACCTGTTGCACCACGGGGCGAGCGGGCAGCTGCGCTTGCGGCAATGGCTGCGCGGGTGCACTGGCGGCTGCGCCGCCCGACATGCCACCGGTCAAGGGCGCGTTCGACTGCGCCAAAGACGACATGGGCGCCAGCACGGCCAGCGCTGCCGCCAGCGCGATGGTCAACGCGGAAGGCAATGCGGAAGGCAATGCGGAAGGCGATGCAGCAGGCGAGGCAAGTGCCGATGCACAAGCCACTGCCGAGGGCAAAGCGCGGGATGCGAAATAGCGGGTCGTGGACATGGATATCGTTCCTGATTCGGGTTAGCGCACGATGGGCCCATTGCCCAGGCCATCCATCAACGGACTCATCACCGGCAGGACAATGCCGCCGCCGCTGGACACGCGAGTCGTCGACGCATCGGCCGCCACGGGCACGGCGACCGATGCGGACGTGGACGTAGACGTGGACGTGGATGCCGGCATCGGGGGCCGCTGCACGCGGATGTCCGAGGCCATGCGCAGCACCTGTCCGCGCGCCTCGTCACCAAGCTTGGCCTGGTCCATCAGCCGTTGCGCGCGCACCGGCTCGCCTTCCACCAGCAACAGCACCGCCAGATTGGCAAGCACCTTGGCGTTGTCGGGCGCAAGCTCGGCCGCCTGCCCCAAGGGCACGCGCGCGCCCGCCGGGTCGCCGGCACGCAGCCGCGCATAACCCAGGTCGCCCAGAATGCGCGCGTCCATGGGTGACAGCTTGGCGGCGCGCGCAAAGTCGTCGGCGGCCTGATCGAACTGCCCCCGCGCCCCGGCAATCAAGCCCAGGCCATGCCAGCCATCGGCCGCCTGATCGGTGGACAGCAAGGCGCGATAGGCTTGCTCGCTCATGGCCGTCTGGCCGGTCTGGCGCAAGGCCTCGGCGCGCAGCACCGCCACGCGCGCATCGTTGCCGAACTTCTGCTGATACGCGTCGATATACGCCAGCGACGCGAAATAACGCTCTTGGCGCTGCGCCTCGGCAATCAGCGACAGCATCATCTCAGGCTCTTTCGGACGCCGCTTGGCGTCCGCTTCATCTTCCTTCTGGCGCGCCAGCGCCTGTTCCTGCTGTTGCTGCTGGATCAGCTGCCACGCCGATTCCGCGCTGTTGGTCTTGCATCCCGTCAAGCCCGCACCGGCCGCCACGGCCGCCGCCACCAGGGTCCACCGCAAGGCGCCCCCGCCGGTATTGCCCCCACCCTTCTTGATCACGCCCGCCATTACATGCCCCCCATGCGTGACATGCCACGCAATACCGCGATAAACCCCGCGCCGCCCGTCACGATCAACAGGGCGGGCAACAGCGTCACGATCATGACCCCCGTCATCTTCACGGTGGTCTTGCCCACTTTTTCTTTCAGTTCCAGCCGGCGCTTGTCACGCAGGCGTTCGCCGAACCGGTTCAACGGTTCTTGCACGGCGCCGCCATGCTGATCCACCTGCGCGATCAGCCGGCAAATGGCCGACAGGTCGTCGTTATCAAACCCCGTGGCCAGCCGCGCCAGCGATTGCTCGCGCGTGCGCCCACGCACATACAGTTCAGAGGCCAGGCGCAATTCGTACGACAGCACCGGCAAGACCTGCGCGAACTCTTTGATCAGCACCTGCATGCTCTGGTCGATGGACAAGCCCACCCCTTGCAGCAAGCGCAGCAGATCGATCAGCAGCGGCAGCTCATCGCCGGCCATGCGCTTGCGGCGCGCCAGGCGGCGGCTGACCACCCATTTGGGCAGCATATAGCCGATGGCAAAGCCGAAGAACGCGGCGATGAAGACGCCCATCGAGGAATCGGTCAGGTGCTTGCGCAGGTCGATCACCACCGCCACGATGGGCAGCGCAATGGCCAATCCGAAGCGCGCCGCGACAAAGCGCGAGCGGGCCGTGCCGGTATTGGCATAGCCCGCCATGTCGACCATCTTGCGGTCTTCGGCGGCCAGCAACGTGTCAGCCAGGCGCCCTTCGCTCAGGCGCTTGCCGAACGCGTCGGCCACCCGGGCCGCCGACGAAAAACGGCCCCGGCTTGTGTCGGCCGTCGCGGCCGCCGCGGCCGCGGCCGCACCGCCCTGGCGCGTGGCCAGCGCCTGATCGATCACCTGACGGCTACGGCCCTGCCCGCGCAGCCGGCGCGCCATGCTGACGCCCAGCACCAGCAGCGCGGCGGCCACCAGCATCAGCGCCGCCGCCAACACGGTAGAGACATCCCAGGATTGCAGCATCCGCATCGTTGCCTTCCCTTAAATCGACTTGGCCATGCGATACAGCCAATAGCAGCCGCCAATTTGCAGCACCACGGCGGTCAGCAGCATCTTGAAGCCCAAGGGGTCTTCCCACAGGCCCATGAAAAGCTTGTTGTTCGCCACGATGATGAAGCCGGCGATTCCCACCGGCAGCAGCGCCAGGATCCACGCCGACAGGCGCACTTCGGCCGAGCTTGCCGACAATTCATTACGCGCCTGCGCCACGTCGCGCATGAACGCGGCCATGCGCTCCAGCACCTGGTCGCTGCGTCCGCCAAAGCGCATCGCCAGCGACACCACGGCGGCCACCATGTACAACTCTTTCAAGCCATACATGCGCGACACCTGTACCAGCGCCGCGTCCAGTTCCTTGGCCGAGCGGCTCAGGCTGGCCGCCGTTTCCACCACTTCCAGCAGCGGTTGGTCGGTGGTGGCGGCGGCCGTCTGGAACGCGGCGCCCATGCTGTTGCCGATGGTGATCAGGCGCACGATGTTGTCCAGGAAGGCGGGCAGCTGCGCAATCATCCGGCGCCGCCGCTTGTCGGCGCGCAGCCACAGCAGGAAGTACATCAGCACGGCCAGCATCACGAAGGACACAACGCCCGACAGCGGCCCCAGGAACACCCAGGCCAGCACCGCCCCCAGCACCACGGGCACCGCCGTGCGTAAATAGAAGCCCGGACTTTGGCGCACGCCGGCCAGCAACAGCAGCCGGTCCCAGCTGGAAAACCCGCTGCGCATCGCGCGCCCGCCCTCGGCGAACGGCGTTTCTTCCGGCGTTTCGCGGCCGCGCTTGAGCTGGTTCTCCAGGAACGCAGAGCTGGCCGCGCGCCGGGCGCCGCTGTTGGCATGTCGCCAAAGCAGCACCGCGCCCGAAGCCATCACCAGCGCCAGTGCCCCCAGGATCAAAGCGTCTTGCATCAGCGCCTCCGGCTCCAGAAACCCCCGCCGCCGCCATCGTTGTCGCCGGGCGGGTTGTCGCTCACGCGCTGCTCGTTGCGCAGCTTCGCCAGCTTGGGCGTGTGCGGGTGTATGCCCAGCCAGTTCCAGCGGTCTTTCTCTTCGCCCTCGGGCGTGGTGAAGGTTTCGTGGCGGTACAGTTCCTGGGTCGAGATGACGTTGTCGCCCATGCCGGTGACTTCGGTCACCGACAGCACGCGCCGCTTGCCGTTGGACAGCCGGCCGATCTGCACGATGAAGTCCAGCGCGCTGGCGATCTGCCGGCGCAGGCTGTCTTCGCTGCCCTGAAATCCCGCAAAGCCCGCCAGCATTTCGATCCGGTACAGGCATTCGCGCGGTGAGTTCGCGTGAATGGTAGCCATCGACCCTTCATGGCCGGTGTTCATCGCTTGCAGCATGTCCATGACTTCCGCGCCGCGCACTTCGCCCACCACCACGCGGTCGGGCCGCATGCGCAAGCTGTTGCGGATCAACTCGCGGATGCTGACCGCGCCGCTGCCGTCAAAGCCGCCCTGCCGCGACTCCAGCCGCACCACGTGCGGATGGTTCAGCGACAGTTCGGCGGTGTCTTCCACCGTAACCACGCGCTCGGTCTCCGGAATGAAGAACGCCAGCGCATTCAACAGCGAAGTCTTGCCCGAGCTGGTGCCGCCCGATACCAGCACGTTGCAACGGTTCTTCACGGCTTCATGCAGCAGCCGGTAGATGTCTTCGTCAAAGGTGCCCAGCGTCAGCAGGTCGGCGGGCTTGAGCGGGTCCTGGCGAAACTTGCGGATCGACACCATCGGGCCATCCACGGCCAAGGGTTCGATCACCACGTTAAGCCGGCCGCCATCGGGCAAGCGCGCGTCCACCATGGGGCTGGACTCGTCCAGCCGCCGGCCGATGGGCGCAAGAATGCGGCGCACGATGCGCAACACATGCTGGTTATCGGTAAAGCGCAGCGTCTCGCGCGCCAGCACCCCGCGCCGCGAGACGAACACGTTGTCGTAACCGTTGATCAGGATGTCTTCGACGGCCGGATCGGCAAGCAGGTCTTCCAGCGGCCCCAGGCCGGCCAGTTCCTTGGTCAGCGCCTCGGCGATCAGGCGCATTTCGCCTTCGTTGATCGGCACGCGCCGCAAGCGTACAAAGCTCGCGACTTCGATATCGACGAACTCCTGGATGGCCGATCGCGCCCAGCGGCCGAACTCCGCGCCCAGTTCTTCGATGCGCGACAGCAGGTGCTCGTACGCCGCCGTCTTGACTTCCTGGAAGCGGTTCGACGAGGCAAAGTCCTTGTCGCCGTCACCGCCGAATTCAATGGTCGCTGTCATGATCATGTCGGATTCCGCCGCCGTCCCGTGAAGCTTGCCGTTAACCGACGATCATGCGGCGGTGCACACCGGGCAGCCATGTGGCCAGCCAGCTAGCCCGCCCGCCGGGGGTGTTCTCTTCCGCGCTGAGTTTTTCCGCCAGCGTCTGCACCGCGCGCACATACACGTCGCGTTCGGCCTCTTCATGCAGCAGGTGACCCTGGTTGGTGCAGACCATCAGGGCCAGCGTGCGGTCCGGCAACGTGCCCACCAGATCCAGTTGGAAGCGGTCGGCAATCTGCTGCGCGGTCATGCCGTAGCGTTCGTCGTAGCGGTTGACGATCAGGCCCAGGCTGCGGCGGTCAACATGCAGTTGCTCCAGCTCTTGCAGCAGGCCGGCCAGCGACACCAGCGCCCCGACGCTCTGGTCGGTCACAATCCAGTTCTGTTGAGACGAGCGAGCCAGGCCCGCCACGAATTCCGGGTTGGAGAACCCGCCCGCATCCGCTACGACCACGCCGAAGTGTTGGCGCAAGCGCTCGAACACCAGCAGGGAGTCGGATTGCGAAACGTCGCGCATCTGGGATAGATCGCGCGGTAGCGCCAACACGCTCAGACCGTTGTTGGTGTGGGCCATCGCCGAACCCAACAAGGTGGAATCCAGCCGGCGCAGGTTGCGCGCGGCTTCCGCAAAATCAAAGTCGCTACCGATATTCAGGTAAAGCTGGCAATCGCCCACCGGCCAGCCCAGGTCCATCAAGGCCACGCGGCTGGCCAGGGGCAGCATGGCGCCCGATTGTTCGGCCGGCTTGACGGGCTTGGCGCCGTTGGCGCTGGCGCGCGCAAGGTGCGCCTGCTTCAAGCGGTCTTGCACCATGCCGGCCAGATGCACGGCCAGCGTGCTGGTCCCCACGCCCGGACGCGCGCCCAGCAACAGGACGCTGCGACGCGAGCCGTCCATGCGGCCACCACTGGCCGGCACGTCAAGCAGGCGCAACACCACTTCCTTGACTTCCTCGGGTGCGACCGTCGGGTCCACGAAATCGCTGACGCCCGCACGCAGCGCCGCGATGGCGCCTTCGGGCTGGCTGAGAAAACCGACCGCCACACGCGGCACGGTCGGCGCGATACGCGCCAGCAAGCGTGCCAGCTCGGCGGATTTGAACAGCTTTCCGGGTTCGTCCTCACTGAGCGTGAAGTCCAGGAAAATCACTTGCGGTCCGATCTCGGTCAAACGCCGCGCCAACTCTTCGATGCTTGGGGATTCCTGGGTCAACATGCCCATGTCTCCCAAAGCTTGTCCAAGCTGCGCGGCGACGCCATCGCCTTTTGAGCAAAACAGGAACCGCTTGCCGTTTTGCAGGCCAACCCACTCGCTGGCATGTGTCTTCATATTGCTCACCGTGAAAAGCCCGGCATTTGCTGCCCGCCCACCGGGCCCATCAGGTAATAGCCCCAGGCATTAAAAGTTGAATCTGCTGTTTCTTGACGGCCGCCTGGCAGCGGCAGCGTCACCCCGCGCGCAATCGGGCGCACCAGGCGCGGCGTCACGACGATGACCAGTTCCGTGTCCTCTTGCGAGTAGTCCACGCTGCGAAAGAACGCGCCGATGATCGGCAGGTCGCCCAGCATGGGCACCTTGTTGACCATCGCCTTGGTCTGGCGCGACACCAGGCCGCTGATCACGAAGCTCTCGCCGTCGCCCAATTCCACCGTGGTATCCGCCCGGCGCGTGCGCAGCGCGGGGATGACGGTGCCGGCGTCGTTGCTGGTGTTGATGGCGATGCCGTTGCTGTAATCCAGTTCACTGGCCTCTGGCGCCACCTTCAACGAGATGCGATCGCGCGACAGCACGGTCGGGGTGACCGTCAGGCCGATACCGAATGGCTTGAAGGTCACCGTGGTGGTGCCCAGGCCCCCCGCTTCGGGAATCGGCAGTTCGCCCCCTGCCAGGAAGCTGGCGCTTTGACCCGTCAGGGCGACCAGCGTGGGTTCCGCCAGCACGCGCGCCATGCCGTTGCTTTGCAAGAGGCGCAGGCGCGCCGCGAAATTGTTCGTGTCATAGAACAGCGAGAAGCCCGCGGCAATCGGGCCGCCCGGCGTGAACCCCAGGGGCGCGGCCAGCCCCGTCGGGGATACGGCGCTGGCGCCGGCCCAGGGGCCATTGCTGGCGGCGAAATTGATGCCTGCCTGCTTCATCACTGACCGCGACACTTCCACGACCTTGACTTCGACCTGCACGACGCCGCCCGCGCCGGCCGAGGACACGTCCACGACGTTCTTGTCGCCCACTGCCGCGGCGGCTGCCTTGGCGGCGGCGATCTGCGCCAGCGGGGTATCGGCGTGGCCGGACACCACCGCGTGGTCGCCCGCGATATCCACGTTGGGGCCGCCCTGCACGCCGCGGCTGGCCAGGGCCGCCTGCACCGACGTGGCCACGCGCACGTTCCAGATCTGCGGCGTGGGGCTGTTGCCCGTCCATATCTGCAACTGCGTGGTGCCCGCCTTCTTGCCGTACAACAGCAGGGAGCCCGCGCGCTTGCCGGAGGCCGGCAGGATTTTCACGTCGGCGACCTCGGGGTCGCCGATGGCAATGCGACTGGGCGCGGCGCCGTCAAGCATCAGCGATTGCTGGCCTTTGACGGCCACCGCGATATCGCGGACCGGTGCGTTCGCCGCCGCCGAGGGCGCGGCGCCCTGGGCCAGGCTTACGGCACCGTATGTCATCGCCGCTGCGGCCGACAGGACGCAGATCATGGTGGTGCGCTGATATCTTTTCATGTGCTGGATCTGGTTGCTTCTAATGGTCCAGCCGCGGCGGCACCTGCCACGCGCAGCCAAGTTCAATAACGAACGCGCTCGGATTTGTCTCCCCGCACGATTTCAACGGTACGGCCCCCGCCGCCGCCACTGCCGGCAGTGGGCGCCGACACTCGGTTGGCGGGCGCTCGCGCCGCGGGTGTGGCGCCTTCAAGCTGCACCAGGCTGTCGCCCGCAAAGGCGCGGTTTGGGCCGGTCAACAAGGCTTCACGCTGCGCGGGGGTAAGGTCGGCGCGGGTGGGCAACACCGTGCCGCGCTTGGCAAACAGCGTGGCGTCTGGCACGGCGTCATCACCGACGGGCCGCAACGCCAGTTGCAGACGGCCGGCACGGCTGGCCAGGATCAGTTCATTGATCTGTTCGACCGGCACCGCCAGCACCGCGGTCCGCGCCGGCTGCCCGGGGCCTTGTTGCAGCACGGATTTTTCTTCCGGACCGTCCACCGAGCTTTTGCCAAAGGCCAGCACGCGCAGCTGCGATTGCAGCAGGCGCGCCTGGCCCCCGGAGATTTCCTGGCCTTTTTCCACCATGAAGAACACATCCACCAGGTCGCCGGGCGCAATGCGGTTGCCGCCGCCGACCACTTCGTCGACCGCGATGGCGACAGCCCGTTCGCCGGGCTTGAGCTGCTTGGCAAGGCCCTGCGCCAGCAGGCTGGGAACGATGGGGTCACCCGCTGCGATGTCCACGCGCGCCACGGCGCCTTCCAGCGGTGCCGGGGTGTTGAAGCTGTTGGAAAGCGCCACCTGCCATTGCGCGACGGTCAGCATTGTTGCGGCGTCGATGCGCGTGCCGGCGGCAATGGCTTCCTTGGCCACGACAACATCGTGCAAGGCCACTTGCGGCGCGGGCGTCGCTGCCGGCGCGGTGGCGACCGGTGACGGATTGGCGGGCGGAGGACCGGAATGCGACGCCAGGCGCCACGCCAGGAAGGCCAGCACCAGGCCCGCCACCAACAACACGCCCGCAATGATCTTGCTAATACTGCTCATGGTGTCCCTTGCGATATCTGCACGATGGCTTTCGACGACAACCTGCTTGGTACCCAGTTCTTGTTCGTGCCGGGCAGCAAGACGATGAACGATTGCAATGTGGCCAGCAGCGGCCAGGACTGGGTGTTGTAGGTCATGGCGACGGTGGCGCAATTGGCGACTTCGCCGCCGGACCCGGCCCAGGCGCACGGCGCGCGCGTGGTCGCGCATGCCACCGCCGAGCCGGTCGAGAAAACACTCATGGCGGCCGAGCAGGCATCGCCCTGCACGTTGGCGCTGCCGCTGATCTGCGCGTACACGGCGGCGCGGGCGCCCTCTCCGGCGGCGGCTGCCAACTGTTGCTGCATCCAGAACAACACGCCGTAGCCCACCACGGCGCAGATGAAGATCAGCAGCATGGTCAGCGTCAGCGACAGTTCAAGCGCCGCAATGCCGCGTTGGCGCAGCGCTGGCGCAAAACGGGTGCGTGGCAGTGCCATGTCAGCCTCCCACGCCCAGCGTGTTGCCAAGATGAACCGTGGCGCGCGCGCTGAGCACGCTGGTGGACGGCATCAACATCGTCTGCAACAGCGGAAACGAGGGGATCAACGGATGCGCGCCGTAGGCATACGACACCGTCACTTCGATCTGGTCGGCGGCCAGCGGCTGACCGCTGCACGTGCCGCCCGCGCTGCTGCTCAAGGCGCCGCCGCTGCCGCAAACCGCAACCTTGATCGGCGCGGCCGACATGGAAGACATCCAGGATGCGATATTCAGTGCGGTGTCGCGGCCTGCGTTGGCGCGCGCGGCCAGCGACGTGGTGCCCGCCTGCCATTGCAGGACTTTGCGGGCGCCGTCCTGCGCGGCCAGCGTGACGGAATTCTGCGCAAGAAACACCAGCCCGTAGGTCAGGATGCCGTAGAGCACCAGGAAGAACACCACGAATACCAGGGCGAATTCAAGGGCATAAGAACCACGCTGAGCGCGGCGATACCCAGATACATGGCATACGGAATTTGACGCAGCCGGTGCGACACCGCCCAATAGCGCGACACCACCACATACGCCAGCGCGTGCACGCCGGCCAGCAGACTGGCCAGCACCATCACCAGGATCAGCGGCGCCAGACCCAGCCACAGCCCCAGGATGGCGATTGCCTTGACGTCGCCCGCGCCCATGAGGCGCCGGCCCCAAAGCGGCAAGAACAGCAGGGCCGCCAAAAACCCTGCCCCACACATCAACCATCCGGTCCAGCGCGGCGGATACGTCCATCCAGGCACGAAGGCGGCGGCCAGCAGCCAAAGCAGCTGCGCCACGAAGCCCACCACGATCAACGTGTTGGGTACGCGGCGATAGCGCAGATCGTTGTAGATCAGCACCACGTTCCAGCATGCGAACAACAGCAGCCACAGCACTTCCCCTGGATACAAGGCAGGACCTTCTGATCAAGCAGATTCAACGGCAGGCCCGCTCGTCCAGAAGAGCGCAACCCGTGTCAAGCAAACAACCTCGGACTTCTGCCACGTACCGCGATGCCCCGACACATTGGGTCATCGCGGTACGCGTTAGCGCGCTAGGGCATCAACCCCCGCCTGCGGTATTGAGCTTGGTGCCGAGTCCCGTGAACATGGTGCCCAGGGCGTCGGTGAAAGTCCCCACGGCAGCGATGAGGGCCACCGCCACCAGACCCGCGATCAACCCGTATTCCAGGGCGGTGATGCCGTCTTCGTCGTTCCAGAACTGCGCAAGTTTCGCTTTCATGTCGAGCTCCTAACACTCGATTGATAATTGAGCCGATCCGCGTAGCGGTGCCGACCCCCTATTGCCGGTATTTGCCGCGTCCGAATGAAGAGCATCCGAACGCATACCGGGCCCTGCTAGCCCGGCCCCAATGTGGAGCCGGGCGCCTTGCCTGGTTCAGCCACAGGCGCCGATTCAATAAACGAGTCGATACGCTGCGCCATGCGCGAACGGAAACGGGTCGACGCGCGTTGCAGTTGCCAACGCATGATCAGCAACATGACCGCCGACAACACAAACGCGATATACGGCAGCATCACCCCGCCGATTTGCAGGCTGGACGCCTCACGGGGGGTTGAGCAGATAACCGTGCCGGCCGCCGCGCCGGTGTAATGCATGCCGCAAACGGCCACTGCCATCAAAATGGCCGCGCCGCCTCGTTGAAACTCGTTCTGGGTATTGAACGCCAGCCAGAGCGCGGCCGAAGCGGCAATTACGGCGATAAGCACCGATAAAACGACAATGGGCAGATTCCACAGCAGCACGGCCGGCATGCGCATCGCGCCCATGCCCAGGTAGTGCATCGCGGCCACGCCCAGGCCGGCGGCCATGCCACCCACCAGGCATCGGCCAAAGGTGAAGCGTTCGCGGCCGACATACCAGAAGGCCCAGCCGGAAAACCCGGCGGCAACGAAGAAACTCAGTATGGTCAGGCCAACCTGATAACCGACATCAAACGGCAGGTTCTGCGCCTGCATGCCAATGAAGTGCATGCTCCAGATGCCCACGCCGCCCATGGCTACCGCGCCGATGATGATGTAACCGATGCGCAGGTCGCCGTCCTGGGTTTCTGTGCGAATGCCCGCCGCCGCCAGCAAGGCGACGTAAGAGCCCAGTACCGCTGTCAGAAACGACAGGGCGACCAGGCCGCCGTTGAACGAGAGCGGAACAATATCGCCCGGGTTCATGAACGGCCCCGGTGAAACAGCGGCAATAGGCAAAGCGGGATCGGTTGATCGCGCCAATGATTACTAGGGTGATGCGTGCCCATCTTGTGGACTCCCGGTGGCTCATAACCGATGTGTTTTGAAACGTTTATATAGTCTTATCTATTAACATTTAATACACATCAGGGTTTACACGTATATTCACATCCCGACGACCACCGACATGTAATCAATACAGCAAAACTAGGGTGAACTAAATAAAAATCCCCTAGTTAACCCTTATAAAACTTAAATATTTTCTTTCATGAGAATCTCAATATGTTGTAATCCTGCCGTTCCCGACTGGTCACAATGAAATAATTTGTTGTTAACTCCGTCCGCTGGCACCATATTGCCTACGACGCACTGAAGCACCTTTTACAATACTGCGTCCCCATTTTTATTCAGTATTCCCGCAATATCGAATACTCATCGGGACGGCGTTGGTAGAAACAGAGACACACTAGGCAATGAGACGTACGTACCCGGCAAGTTCGCTTACCCTCGCCCTGATCTGTACGGTTTTCTTTGGCGCTCCCGCGCGCGCCGACGGCCCTTTGCGAGGCAACCCCGTCGACGCGGTCCCGCAGCTGGAAAGGCCGCCTGGCGCCACACAACCGCCCCCCGTCGTGCAGACGGCAACCCCCGAGCAACTGGCGTTGCAGGCGCGGTTGGCCCAACGCATCGTGCCGCGCAATTTCGATGTCAGCGGCGTGCACGCCATTCCCTTCGACGAGGTTTCCGCAATACTCAGCCCCTTGTCAGGCAAGGAAATCAGCCTGGGGGAACTGGTCCAGCAGGTCGATAAGATCACGCAGCTATATCGCGACAAGGGACACCCCCTTTCGTTTGCACTAGTACAAAACCAGACATTCGCGAATGGGCTGGTGGTCGTGACCGTGGTGGAAGGGTTTATCAGCAATGTGCGCATCGAAGGCGATATCGGTAACGCACAAGATCGCCTGGATACCTTGGCTGGCCCGCTGAAAGAGGAACGTCCGCTTAAACAAGCCACGCTGGAGCGGCAGCTGAACCTGATGCGCACGGTGCCAGGTGTGAAGTTCACGCCCAGCCTGGATTTACCGCGCCGCGCCGACGGCGCCACCGAACTGGTATTGAACGCGACCCGGCATCCTTTCAGTTTGACAGGCGGCGTGGCCGACCTGGGCACCGGTATGCAGCCCTTGGTCAATGTGGGCGCCAGCAGCCTTACCCCGTTGGGCGAACAGGTCAAGTTGACCGCGGCGGTGCCCTTCAATACCGACGACGTGAAATATGTAATGGGCGAAATCAGCGTGCCCATCGGCCCTGACGGGTTGGCCATCAAAGTGGATGGTTACCACTATGACGCCAAGCCCAAAGACGACGCGATCGAATATCTGGGGTTTGAACGCCGAGTAAAGAACGACCGCATCGGTATTGGGGTCAGCTATCCGATCCTCTTGAGCAATACGCGGTCGCTGACGGGCACGGTGGGCATGTACGCCGCCAATTCCAAAGACCGATATGAATCGCGCAATGCCGACCTCTGGTTGCAACAGGACGCTCGGGTACGCGCTGCAAATATCGAATTACGATATATACAGTTGTCGGAAATCCAAACAACCGACATAACCGCCAGCGTGTCCAAAGGCTTTGATGCGGCGGGCGCGAAGAAGGATATCTCAAGCAATTACGGTTATTCCGCCACGCCGATTCTGGACCTGGATTTCGCCCGCTATAACCTGAACGCCAAACAAACCGTCGCCCTGCCGGCCCAGTTCGGCCTGACGTTTTCAGGCGCCGCGCAATATTCCAGCAATATATTGCCCTCGTCCGAGCAAATCTCTTTTGGCAGCTGGCGCTACGCAATGGGATACCCGCAAGGGGAACAAAGCGGGGACAAGGGCGTGGGCGTATCGGCCGAAATCAACCGGCGCTTCGGCACAGGCTGGGAATACCTGTCGGCCGTCCAGCCTTATGCGCTGATCGACTATGCGCGCACTTGGTACAACAACAAGGGCTTGCAAGCGCTGAACCAGCGGCACCTGTCCTCGGTGGCGCTGGGGCTGCGCTTCACGGACGATAAATACTATCTGTTCGATTTCAACGTGGCCAAGCCGATCGGATCGGCCACGGTCAATAACGACCGCGACGTGCGCTTTAACGCCAACTATTCGTTGTTCTACGACGCGTTCTGACGCACCGCATTCCCGACCCCTTTGGCGCCTGCTCCGACAGGCGCTTTTTTTTGCGCGCTTGCGGCAGGCTGAAACGACCTTTATTTGCGCCGGTTCCCAACACCGCGTTACGTAACGACGCCCGTAACGTAACGTCGGATAACCGGCCATTCGTAACATTCGCAGGCTTTTTGTGGTCGCAAAAGTGACGAATTCCCAAGCCTGGTACAAACCCTGGAATCCACACCAAACCATTGAAAACAAAGGATTTTATTAACCCTCAAATGCGTGGGCCCGTGCAATATGGGTCCGTTTGAAAAATCTTGGCACGGATTATGCATGTAGAGCGGTACCGGGCGGTTTCCACGCCTGACCTACCAACCCGAGGAGCTCGCCATGATGTCCAAGATTGAAGCCAGCCGCATTCAACGCATTTTGACCGCCACCGTCATGGCCGCTGCTGTCGTCAGCGCGCTAGCGGCGTGCGGAAGCAGCGGTGGTAGCAAGAAAACCGCCGGCCTGCCCGGCATCGATATCCCGACCAACCCAGGCGGCACGAACCCCGGTGGCACCAACCCGGGCGGCACCAATCCCGGTGGCACGGACCCCGGCAACCCTGGCAACCCGGGCACTCCCGGCGGCACCGACCCCAATCCCCCGGTCAATCCGGTGACGGCGGGCCTGCTGCAAACGACGTTGGGCAACACCGGCAACGCCGTGGACAACACGTTGCCCCTGAATCTGGGCCCCACGCTTGGCGGCGTGGGCAAGGCACTGGATCCCACGGTGGAACCGGTGGTCAACACCGTGGTCGGGCTGACTCAGCAAGTGGGCGCCACGACCGGGCTGGGCGCTCCGGTGGACGGCGTGACGACGCAAGTAGGCGGCGCAGTGAGCGATTTGGGCACGTCGATCAAGGGCGCCGGCCTGCCCGGAGGCTTGAGCTCCGGCCTGGGTGGCCTGGTGGACGGTTTGGGCAAAACCGTAGGCGGCGCGGGCGATCTGCTGAACGCGGACCCCGCCAATCCCATGCCGCTGACGACGATGCTGGGCAACGCCACCAACGCCGTGGGCGCCCTGACGGACGGCCTGGGTGGCCAAGGGGGCTTGCTCAATCCGGTCATGCAACTGGCGGGCGGCGTGACGGGGCGCCTGTTGGATGGCCCGTCCAACCCTGTCCTGCAACCGGCCCTGTCCAATGTTGGCAAAACAGTGGACAACGTGCTGCCCCTGGGCTTGCAACCGACGCTGGGCGGCGTCGGTGCCGCGCTGGACATGAACGTTGCGCCGATCGCCGGCACGGTGACCAACCTGACGCAGCAAGTGGGCGCGAAAACGCAGCTGGGCGCCCCGGTGGCCGGCCTGTTGACCAGCCTGGGCGGCACGCTGGCCGGCGCGGGCGGTACGTTGCCGGGTAACACGGCCGGCCTGAACGGCGTGTTGCAGGGCCTGGGCGGCGCGGTCGCCAGCGCGGGCGGTCTGGTTCACGCTACGCCCGGCAATACGAATCCGCTGGGCTCCACGTTGGCCAACGCGACCGGCGCGGTGGCGTCGGTGACCGGCGCCCTGGGCCTGGGCGGCGTAACAGGCGGCATAACGGGCGGCGTGACCGGTGGCGGTACGAGCGGCCTGCTCAGCCCGATCACCGGCATCCTCGGCGGGGTCGGTCGCGTGGGCGGAACGCCCGCGGCGGGCGGCGTGAACGGTTTGTTGGCACCGGTGACCAGCTTGCTGGGCGGCGTGAAGGGTGCGGTCGGTGGCGCGACGGGCGGAACGGCGGGCGGCGCGGCCAACGGCGGATTGCTCGGCGGCTTGCTGGGTGGTGTGACCGGCGGCGCCACGGGTGGATCGGCGGGCGGCGCCTCGGGCGGCGCGGTCGGCGGCGGCTTGCTGGGTGG
>NZ_JCBAMR010000063.1:0-22563 GCF_059760425.1 Achromobacter sp. RT286_PF | reverse complement strand
GCGGCGCAGATGTCGAGTCGCAGGGGGGACTGCACAGGCGCCGATCGCGAGTGAGCGACGTCCTCCGCAGGTGTGAGTTAAAGCGCACTCTCGGGTGGTTTTTGTGGCGAATGACAACAAAACTACCACCTGCCGTAAGTCGTTGATAAGGCGGCGCTTAGTTTTTATCGGGCCAAAACTGGCTCGGTTCTCGGTAAAAACCCCGTCAATTTCAAATCGCAGACAGTGCAACACGCTGGCTGCCACACACGATACGTTCGTAAGCCGTTGATAGCGTTGAGGGTTTTATGCCAGCGCCGCGCATGGCATGGATATTGCATTAGTCCTGGCAGCACTTCTTTTTGAAAGGCGCCCTGCCCTTGTGGCCGCGCCGCGCAACCAGGACAACGCTATGCCTACGCACGCACTTTGCCGCTGTCCGGCTTCTTGCCGGATGCCGCCACGATGACATCGTTTGCGGCTTTGCTTGCCCGGTCCCGAAACGCCGACCAGGGCTTTTATTTGTTGATCGATCCCCAGGCTGATCGCGCCGACGATAGCCCCTTGCATCCCGACAAGCTGCTGGCGCGGTTTCCAGCGGAGGCTATCGCGCCCGTTTTGCGTGCGGATCTGGCACACGACACGTCCGCCTGTCCCAAGCTGATCACGTTGGCTGAAGCGGGCCAGCGGTTCGATCGGGACGTGCTGCGCCTGACGGTCAACACCGCGCTGGCCGAGCCCATCGGCGGCAAGCGCATGGTGTGCGGTTGGCTGAACAGCCCTTCGCCTTTGGCTGTATTGGCCGAGGACCTGGCGCAGCGCTGCCTGGTGCCCGATCAGGATGCCCAGCGCGTCATACCCCTATTCGAACCGTTGCGGCTGGAGTTGTTGGCCGTTAGTTTGCGCGAGCGCATGGGCTCGTGGTTGAACCCCATCACGCAGTGGATCGTGCCGAACAGCGCGGGCCGCTTGTTGCAGCTGCGCAGCCACAACAACACGCCGACGCCAATTTTCGACACGGCGGACATGAACGCGCAGCACCTGGCGCCGCTGGTTGGCAACGTGTTGACCGCGTGGAAGCGGCTGGCCGATCAGCCGATGCCAGCCGACGCGCGCGTGCTGGCGCCCTTAATGCAGGACAAGCCCGGCCCCGCCACGCACGCGGCTGCCAAGGTCTTGTCGCATCTGCGGCGCACCCATGCGCTGGGGCTGCGCAACGCCTCGGACCGCGTGACCTTTGCCTTGAAGCATCTGACGGTGCACCCGCATCTGGAAACGCACCCACGTATTCAGCAGTGCATTCAAGAGGCGGTGGCCGGCAAGGCTCGGCTACTGGGTTCTTTTGCGGCGCTGGATACCGCGGAATGGCGCGACGTGCTTTACACCCTGAACAGAGTGCGGAGTTAACGATGAGTTCGAACGCCGATTCTTTCGCCTATCAGGCGCGGCTGGCGGTGTACCTAGGTGGAGATTCGCGCCCAGGTTCGGGTCGTTGAATGACCCCGCAGCTTGTCGGGCATCCCCTGCCTTCCACCACCCCCACCCCAAAATAAACAAGCCCCACACGGGGGCTTGTTTTCTGTTTTCACTCAACCTCAGCAGCAGCCGATTCGCTTCTTGCCGCCGTATCGCGCGTCCTGGCGTTCGCGGAAGAAGGCTTCGTAGGTCATCGGCTCCTGGTCCGGGTGGGTGCGCCGCATGTGCTCGACATAGGTTTCGTAGTCGGGCACGCCGACCATCAACCGTAGCGTTTGGCCCAGGTAGCGGCCGGCGGCGCCGGCTGCCGAGGTCATGTTGCTGAACAGCATGCGGCGTCTCCGTTGGGGGTCAGTCGGCGCCGGCGGCGGCCGGCAGCGCTTCGTACGGCGTCTCGCGGGACGTCGGCTTGTTCTCGGCGCGGGCGCGCCGCACCGACTTCACACCGAAGACCACGATGCTGATCACCACGAACATGAAGATCGCGCACAGGCCGGCGTTGATGTAGTCGTTGACCACGACCCGCGACATTTCCTTGAGCGAATGCGCGGGCGCCAGCACATTGCCTTGCGCGATGGCGGCGTTGTACTTGTTGGCGTGGGCCAGGAAGCTGACGCGCGGATCGGCATGGAACAGCTTCTGCCAGCCGGCGGTCAGCGTGCACGCCAGCAACCACAGCGTGGGCAGGATCGTGACCCAGGCGTAGCGGTCGCGCTTCATCTTGAACAGCACCACGGTGCCCAGCGTCAGCGCAATGGCGGCCAGCATCTGGTTGGCGATGCCGAACAGCGGCCACAGGGTGTTGATGCCGCCCAGCGGATCGACCACGCCCTGGTACAGGAAGTAGCCCCAGGCCGCCACGCACAAGCCGGTGGCGATCAGGTTGGCGGGCAGCGAATCGGTGCGCTTGAGCGAAGGCGCGAAAGTGCCCAGCAAGTCTTGCAGCATGAAGCGGCCGGCTCGCGTGCCCGCATCGACGGCGGTCAGGATGAACAGCGCTTCGAACAGGATTGCAAAGTGATACCAGAACGCCATCATGCCCGGGCCGCCAATGGCCTGATGCAGAATGTGCGCCATGCCGACGGCCAGCGTGGGCGCCCCGCCCGCGCGCGAAATGATGGTGCTTTCGCCGACGTCCTTGGCGGTCTGGATGAGGTCTTGCGGCGTGACCACGAAGCCCCAGCTGGAGACCACTTGTGCAACCTGGTCCGGCGTGGTGCCGATGACGGCGGCCGGGCTGTTCATGGCGTAGTAGATGCCCGGCTCGATCACGCAAGCCGCAACCAGCGCCATGATGGCCACGAACGATTCCATCAGCATGCCGCCGTAGCCGATGTAGCGGGCCTGCATTTCGTTTTCGATGAGCTTGGGCGTGGTGCCCGAGGCGATCAGCGCATGAAATCCCGACACCGCGCCGCAGGCGATGGTGATGAACAGGAACGGGAACAGGTTGCCCGACCAGACCGGGCCGGTGCCGTCCACGAACTGCGTCAGCGCGGGCATCTTCAGTTCCGGCGCCACGACCACGATGCCGATCGCCAGGCCAAGAATCGTGCCGATCTTCAGGAAGGTGGACAGGTAGTCGCGCGGGGCCAGCAGCAGCCACACGGGCAGCACGGCGGCGATGAAGCCGTAGACGATCAGGATCCAGGTCAGGCCCTTGCCGTCGAAATCGAACATGGGGCCGATCACCGGGTGGGCGGCCACGTCCTGGCCGAAGGTGATGGCGGCCATCAGGCCCACAAAGCCGATGATGGAGACCTCGCCGATCTTGCCCGGGCGAATGTAGCGCAGGTACACGCCCATGAACAGCGCGATGGGGATGGTGGCGGCCACCGTGAACGTGCCCCACGGCGAATGCGTCAACGCCTTCACCACAATCAGCGCCAGCACGGCCAGGATGATGACCATGATCATGAACGCGCCAAACAGCGCGATCACGCCGGGGATCTTGCCCAGCTCGGACTTGACCAGGTCGCCCAGTGAACGGCCGTCGCGGCGGGTCGAGATGAACAGGATGGTGAAGTCCTGCACGGCGCCGGCGAACACCACGCCCGCCAGAATCCACAGCATGCCCGGCAGATAACCCATCTGCGCGGCCAGCACCGGGCCCACCAAGGGGCCGGCGCCGGCGATGGCGGCAAAGTGGTGGCCGAACAGCACGTGCTTATTAGTAGGCACGTAGTCCAGGCCGTCGTTGTGCTTCCAGGCCGGCGTCATGCGCGAGGCATCCAGCTGGAACACGTTCTTTGCGATGAAGCGGCTGTAGTAGCGGTATGCGATCAGGTAGACGCAGACGGCGGCAATTACCACCCAAAGCGCGTTGATGGTCTCTCCTCTGGCCAGCGCCACGGTGCCCAGCGCAAACGCGCCCAGTACCGCAACCGCCAGCCAGACCAGGTGCTGACCCAGTCCCTTACTGCTGGTTTGCATAAGTGCTCCTCTTGCCTCCCGCCATGCTTGTGGCGTGAAACGCTTTTTTCGTCTCGCGGAAGGCAGACTCATTGTTGTGGGGTGGCGGGTGCGCAAGCGCCCGCGCTGCGTCCTGCTGGACGCGGGCGTTAGTATTTCGTTTTGCCCCCCCGCCAACAAGCGCGGAACTACGCAATCCGGGTACGTATTACTACGCAATGCGCCGCAACATAAAATGGCGGAATCCGGTGAATCCTCGCTTTTAATCAACATCCTCCGTCAGGCCGCCCCAATGCGGCGGCGCACCAATCACCCCTTAGACAGAATTCCCATGAAGCTGCGCTTGAAGATCCTGCTGCTGGCAGCGGTGCCGTTGCTGGTGGCCTTGGCCGCCATCACCGTGGCCGTCTACGTGCAGGGCTTGCAGCTGGCCCAGCGCGAAAAGCAGGTGGTGGAAAGCGCCTGGCTGGCCAGCAAGGAAAGCGAGTTGCGCCACTATGTCAGCCTTGCCTACAGCGCCGTGGCGCCGTTGCAGGCCACGGGCGACGACGAAGCCACGCGCCAGAAAGCGCTGGAACTGCTGGCGCAGATGGAGTTCGGCCACGATGGCTATTTCTTCGTCTACGACCTGCAAGGCAAGAACCTGATGCACCCGCGCCAGCCCGAGCTGGTGGGGCAAGACCTCTGGAACCTGCGCGACACGCGCGGGCAAGCCGTCATCCAGAACCTGTTGGCGGCCGCGCGCCAGGGCGGGCAGCAAGGCGAAGTGGTGCATTACCTGTGGGAAAAGCCGTCCACGCACCAGACCGTGGAAAAGCTGGGCTATGTGGTCGTGCTGGACCGCTGGGGCTGGATGCTGGGCACCGGCATCTATCTGGATGACGTGGAGCAGGCGCTGGTGCGTATCGATGCCGCCGCGCAGGCCAACATCCGCAGCATGTTCGCCTGGGTGGCGGGCATTGCCGTGGTGTCGATCCTGTTTGTGGCGGCCTGTGGGTTGGCGCTGAACATCAGCGACCACCGGCAGTCCGACGCCAAGCTGCGCCTGATGGCCCAGCAGGTGGTGCGGTCGCAGGAGGACGAGCGCGCGCGCCTGTCGCGCGAGCTGCATGACGGCATCAGCCAGGTGCTCGTGTCCATCAAGCTATCGGTGGAAGCCGCCCGGGAAAGATTACGGCAGGCGCCGCCGGCCGAACCCCAGGCCCATGCCCATATCGACAAGCCGCTGGGCGGCGCGCTGGACCGGCTGAACACGGCGGTGGGCGAGGTGCGGCGCATTTCGCATAACCTGCGCCCCACCCTGCTGGACGACCTGGGCCTGCCCGCTGCGCTGGAACATCTGGGCAGGGAATTCGCCATTCCCAGCACGGACGGCGCGCCGCCGCTGGCCGTGCGCCTGTCCACCACCGGCCAGCCTGTGAAGCTGCCGGACGCCTACGCCACCGCGCTGTTCCGCGTGACGCAGGAAGCGCTGACCAACGTGATCCGCCATGCCCACGCCACGCGCGCCGACATGACGCTGGCCTATTCGGCGCACGATCTGCGCCTGACCATCACCGACGATGGACGCGGTTTTGACTATGCACAGGTGCAGGAAGACCCGCGACGCGGCATCGGGCTGCGCAACATGCGCGAACGCCTGAACGCGCTGTCAGGCAACCTGAGTTTTCATTCCAGCCAGCAAGGCACGACCTTGCAGGCCTGGCTGCCGCTGCCCCCGGCCGCCCTTCCCCCGACCGCCCTTCCCCCTTCAACGAGCCCCGCATGAATTCCACGCCCGACGCCATTCGACTGTTGCTGGTTGACGACCACCCGCTGGTACGCGACGGCCTGCGGTTGCGGCTGGAAACCGTGCCCCGCCTTCAGGTCGTGGGCGAAGCCGGCAACGCCGCCGCCGCGCTGGCATTCCTGGCCGCGTGCCAGGCCGAAGCCCCGCTTGGCGACACCCTGCCCCACCTGGCGCTGATGGACCTGAACATGCCGGGCGGCGGCGGGCTGGAACTGACGGCGCAGCTGCACGAACGCTATCCGCAGATTGCCGTCCTGGTGCTGACCATGCACGACAACCCGGAATACATGGTGCAGGCGGTCAAGGCCGGGGCGCGCGGCTATCTGCTCAAGGATGAGCCGGCCGAGGAAATCGTGACGGCGATCAGCGCCGTGATGGAAGGCCGCAGCTATTTCAGCGCGTCCGTCGCGGTGCGCCTGTCACAGGCCAGCGCTCCGGCCACCTTGCTGACGCAACGGGAACGCGACGTGCTTCGCCACATCGCCACCGGCCAGGCCAACAAGCAGATCGCGCACGCGCTGGGCCTGTCGGTGCGCACGGTGGAAACGCACCGCTTGAACATCAAGCGCAAGCTGGGTATCGACGGGCAGGCCGAACTGATTAAGTACGCGGTGGAAAACCGGGGGGTTTGACGAGCGTACCGAAGGCTGGGCCGGGCGGCGCATGAATGCGGCTTTTACCCTGCCCTGACCCACCTATGAACCGCCCATGGCGTGGGGTTACCCATGATTGCAAGCGCGCGCTGCGGTAGACTTGCCTGCATTCCCGCGTCGCCGACGCGGCACGCGACAATGCCACGATGAACGTGTTGCCCCTGGAGTCCCCCATGTCATTGGAAAAGAACTACACCGCCATTCTCGAAGCGCTAGGGGAAGACCCAAGCCGCGAAGGGCTGGCCGATACGCCCGCCCGCGCGGCCAAGGCCATGCGCCACCTGTGCCGGGGCTACGCGCAGAACCTGGACGAAATCGTGAACGGCGCGCTGTTCACGTCCGATACGCGCGAAATTGTCCTGGTCAAGAACATCGAACTGTATTCGCTGTGTGAACACCACATGCTGCCCTTCATCGGCAAGGCGCACGTGGCGTATCTGCCGGCGGGCAAGGTGCTGGGCCTGTCCAAGGTGGCCCGCATCGTTGAAATGTACGCGCGCCGCTTGCAGATCCAGGAAAACCTCAGCCGCCAGGTGGCCGAGGCCGTGCAGAAGGTGACCGGCGCGGCCGGCGTGGCCGTGGTGATCGAAGCGCAGCACATGTGCATGATGATGCGCGGCGTTGAAAAGCAGAATTCGTCCATGGTCACGTCCGTGATGCTGGGCGAATTTCATGACAACCCGTCCACCCGCGCCGAATTCCTCAGCCTGATCCGCTGATCGTTCCAGCACGCCACAACGGGCGGTGCGGCCAAGCTGGCTGCACCGCCCGTTTCACTTGGCATTGAATCCGCGGAGATAGCACCCGCGGACGTCCTTGCTCGGTGGATTGCACGATGGCATTTCGCGCCCATCGCCTCGTTTTGCTGCGCCTGCGCGTACCCGCCCGGATATCCGCCTGAATTGGCGGAATCGACCGGCGTATCACGGGCAATTGAAATGCCCCAAATCCCCGCCGCAAGCCTCCGTTTTCAAGCGAACGGAGGGCGCCGACGCGCTCTACATTGAAGTCATTCGCAGCCCCCTCACAATCATTACGCTGCGAACCGCGGCCTAGCAATCGGAGCCGCCACAGCCTCCGAAAGCGAACGTCGTGAGATGTCTAGTTGTTGTTTGAAGTTGCAGTCGTCGCAGCAAAAACGGTGTCGTCGCCTTCCCCCCCCCGATCTGACACACCGTTCGCAGCAGCTTTACCCCGACCGGCCTGCCGGTCGGGGCATTTTTAAGACTCTTCCAATTCACAAGAGCGTTATTAGCCGTCAGCATGACGGGTCGCCTGGCGTGCACGCTTCATCGCTGCAATCGTTGCGCCAGTCCGTTTGCACAAGACCGTCAATTTGCAGGTTCGCGCCTTGGCGCGGCCCCGCAAGCCAGCGGCGTCCATTCGATGCAGCAACCCATGAAAGTCCTCGTAATCGACAATGACAAGACCTCGGCGGAAGCACTGAGCCATACGCTTGCCGAGCAAGGCCAGATCGTCCACATTGCCACCGACGGAGTTAGCGGCCTACGCATTGCAAAAACATTTCCCTATGACCTGATCCTGCTTGATGTGCAGCTACCCGTGATGGACGGTTTCACCGTGCTGCGGGAACTGCGCAAGGAAAGCAATGTGCCGGTGCTGATCGTCTCGGCGCGCGACGAACTGCAAGCCCGCGTGCAAGGCTTGAGCGAAGGCGCGGACGACTACCTGGCCAAGCCCTATGCCACCTGCGAGCTGGTCGCGCGCATGAAGGCGATCAACCGGCGATCCTCACCGGCCGACGAGCCCAGCACGCAACACGTCTTGCGCGTGGGCGATCTTGAACTGCAACTGCTAAGCCGCAAGGCCTTGCGCGAAGGCCAACGCATCCGGTTGACCGCGATTGAATTCGCGTTGCTTGAACGGCTGATGCGCAAGCATGGCGAAGTGCAGTCGCGCATGAACCTGGCGGCGCACGTGTGGGGCATCAACTTTGACCGTGGCACCAACGCTATCGACGTGGCCGTGCGCCGGCTGCGCATGAAAATGGACGATCCCTTCAGTTCGCGCCTGCTGCACACCGTCTGGGGCCTGGGCTACGTCCTGGAACAACGCGACCCGCCCTACTGATTGATGCGCGCCGCGCTCACGCCCGGCGCGCATCGGCTCTTGCGTCACATCATCATCGCGCCACGCTCCTCACGGACCGTGGCGCGCGGCCGCAGGTAACGGCCCTTGCCCGGTTCGCCTTGCACCTGGCTGCCGTCATACACCAGTTCGCCGCGCCGCCACGTGCCAAACACATGCACGGTGTAGGGCCGCCCTAGCGCCTGCTCTGGCTGCGCCGCCGACCGCCCGGGCGCCAGCACAACAAAGTCCGCGTCCTTGCCGATATCGAACGAGCCCTTGCGGTCGTCCAGCAGGAAATGTTCGGCGGGCTTTTGCGATAGCAGTCGGACCACCAGCGTGGGCGACAGGCCGCGCGATTCGCAGCCGGACCACAGCGCGGGCAAAAGCAGGTCGGGCCCGTAGTCCACCGTGGGGGCCGAGTCATCACCGGCGTCGTCGCCGCGCGCCTGGTATCCACTCGACACGAAGGTGCACATGTCGGTGGCCAGCCGCCGCCACAGGGCGTCGACCTCGACACTGGGACGCAGCAAGGGGTAGTCGTCGGCTGATCCACCAAACTGCTGCATCGCGTCTTCGGTGCTCATGACCAGGCTGCGCAGGCTGGTCTCGATGGTGACCCAGTGCCCGGCCTGGCGGTAGCGGGCGCACATGGCATAGCCTTCTTCGGACCACACATCCGCCGCCTGCATGCGCACCCCGGCCGCCGCGCCGACGCGACACAGCAGGCGCGTGGTCAAGCCTTCGATCAGGGGCAGGTTGGCGCGGGCCAGCACTTCCCGGCCCGCCCGGCCGGCATCCAGCAAGCGCCGCGCGTTACGGCTGGCCGTCAGCCGCGCGTGGTTGTGCATGCTGCACGCCAGGCCGAAGCGCGCAATGCCCTGAAAAGCCTGCAATAAATCGCTTTCGTGATGGGCAAAGCGGTTGCGCTCGTGCTCGAACGTGGGAATGGAAAAGGCGCACACGCCGCCGCTGGCCAGGGCGTCAGCGGCATCCAGGCCGTGCTGGGTGTTGACGGTGCCCGCCACCGCCACGTCCACATGCGCCTCACGCCCGATGCGCAAGACCATCGCATCCAGCTGCGCGCGGCTGGCGACCACCTCGGCGTGTTCGTAAGGCATGTCCACCAGCGTGGTCACACCGCCCGCGGCTGCCGCCCGGGAGGCGCGGCGGATGCCGCAACCATCGGCCCAGCCGCCGATATACGTACGGCTGTCGACGGCGCCCGGTAGCACCCACAAGCCGCGCGCGTCCACCAGATCCCGCGCGGCGGGCGGGCTGTGGCTGCCCATTGCCGCGATCTTGCCGTCCATGATCCCCAACCAGCCGTCTTCCAGAATGCTATCGGCGTTGACCAGCGAACCGCGTATCACCATGTCGAAATCGCTCATTGTTTTCTTCTTGTCGTGAGGGCACGCGGCCGACCGGCTGCCCGGCTTTGCGCACGTGCGTAGCGTTGATCGACCGCTGGCCTATCCCCACGGAACCGGCCAGCGGATACTACCGGGCGGGCGCCAGATCCTCCTTCCGGCGCCGCTTCGTCAGAACACCTGCCAATCGTCCTGCACGGCCGCACCCAGGCCCGCCGGCGCGGGCGCCGCTGCGGGGCGCTGCAACGCCACGCGCTTGCGCGGCGCGGCCGCCCGGGCCGGGGTCGACGGGTTTGCCGTGGATGCATTCGACACACGCGCATCGGGCATCTCGATGACCACGCGCGGCGATACGGTGAAAACGGCGACGGTTTGCGCCAGACCTTCGGCCTGGTCGCGCAGCGCGCGCGCCGATGCGGCGGCCTGCTCGACCAGCGCCGCGTTCTGTTGCGTGGCCTCGTCCATGCTGGACACGGCCAGGTTTACCTGGTCGATGCCTTGGGCCTGCTCGCTGGATGCCGCGGCAATTTCACCCATGATGTCGGTCACCCGGTGCACGGCGCTTTCGATTTCGCGCATCGTTTCGCCGGCTAGCGCCACCTGCTGCGCGCCCGCCTGCACCCGGCCGGCCGAGTCGGCGATAAGTTGCTTGATCTCGCGCGCGGCCAGCGCGCTGCGTTGCGCCAGCGCCCGCACTTCACCGGCCACCACGGCAAACCCCTTGCCCTGGTCCCCCGCGCGCGCCGCTTCCACGGCGGCGTTCAGCGCCAGGATGTTGGTTTGAAACGCAATGCCGTCGATGACCGACACGATGTGCGTGATCTTGGCCGAACTGGCGCTGATGTCCTGCATGGTGCCGACCACGTCGGCCACCACCGCCGCGCCCCGCCCCGCCACCTGCGACGCGCCTTCGGCCAGCTGGTTGGCGCGCAGCGCGTTGTCGGCGTTTTCCTTGACGGTTACCGCCAGCCGGCCCATCGACAGCGCCGTTTCTTCCAAGGTAGCGGCTTGCTGTTCGGTACGCGACGACAGCAGCACATTGCCTTCGGCGATGTCGCGCGTTCCGTGGCTGATCTGGTGCACGCTTTGGCGGACGGCGGCGACCGTCTTGGCCAGGCTGGCCTGCATGCGTTGCAGGCCAAGAAAAAGTTGACCCATTTCATTGTGCGATTTGATCTCGATCGGGTTGGTCAGATTGCCGTCGGCGATGCTTTGAAAATGCGCGCCGGCGCGCAGCAAGGGGCGTAACACCGAGCGGCTGACAAACAGCGCCGCGCCGATACTGAGCAACACGGCCACGGCAAGCAGCGCCGCGATCAGCGTATTGGCGCGCACGTGCTGGGTGGCGGCGGCTTCGACAAAGCCGTTGGTCTGGGCGTCTACATAGCGCAGATAGCCGGCCACTTCGTGGTCGAACGCCAGGTGGGCGCCCTGCACCGCGTCCATCTGCAAGGCGAACGCCCGGGCGTCCTGGCCGCGCATGGATTCGAACTGTTCGGCGGCCAACGAGTCGTAAAGCTTGAACGCGGCCGCCACCGGGGCCGCTTTTTCCTGCAACGCGGGCGCGCGCACCTCGCTGGCGAACGCATCGAACCGCTCGCGCGAGCGTCGCCACAGGTCTTCGGCACGCGCGGCGTCGGCATCGCTTTCCGTGGTGCGGCCGACCTGCCGGTTGATCATCGCGGCGTCCATCGCCAGGCGCGCGCGCAGCATCAGGGTGTAGGCCTCGTAGACGGGCACGACGCGCATTGAATAGGCTTCGTTGACCTGGCCCAGCTTGGCGTTGCTGGAGCGTGTGTCCAGCCAGGCCGCGCCGTTGGCGACCAGCATGCCGGTGAAGAACAGCGCAAGCAAAATGCCCAGACAGCTGCGGACTTTCAAGTGAGTGAACATACGACCTCGAAGGAATTCATGACCCCGGGGCAGCAACGCGCGCCAGCGGGGACTGAGGGCCTGGGGTGTCCACCGCGCCCGCTGGGTCGGACGAAACGAATGTATCCCAGCGCCTCCGACAAATCGTTAACAAATGAATGACATTTCCGTCACCGCGAAAGCGATGCTTTGGTGCTATCGACGAGCGCTGGCGCGGGCCTCGGGCATTTGGCCGATAGCCGCTGGACGATGCCGGGAACCACCATGGGCACATCCCGCCCGCGCGCGGCTCGGGTCGCCGCTTTGGCACCTACTGAACCGCCCATCTGGACCTAGCGTTCTGGCCCTATCCGGGCAAACTGGCACCAGGCCGCACCGGCACAAAGCCGGTCGCGTCGGGGCGCGGCCCACTCTCTTTCGGAGATCACCATGAACGCGATTTACCGCCTCATCCGCCGCTGCACCCTGGCCGGCCTTGCCGCTGCGCTGGTGGCCGCGCCCGCTTACGCCCAGACCAAGCTGGTAGTGGGCTATCAACAGATCGTGGGTCCGTTTTTGTCGTCCATTGCCGATGGCAGTTTCGATGCCGCATTTAAGCAAGCCGGGTACCAGGTCGACTGGCGGCAGTTCACGTCCGGCGGGGATATTTCCACGGCGCTGGCCTCGGGCAATGTGCCGGTGGGGGTGCTGGGGTCGACCGGCATCACATCGGCCGCCACGCGCGGCGTGGACCTGCAACTGTTCTGGATCCTGGACAACATCGGCAAGTCCGAAGCACTGGTGGCGCGTAACGGCTCGGGCATCAACAGCACGGCTGATTTGAAGGGCAAGCGGGTGGCGACGCCGTTTGTATCGACGTCGCACTTTCACCTGTTGGTGGGCCTGGACCAGGTATGGAAGATCAACCCGCGCGACGTGCGCATCCTGAACATGCAGCCGCCACAGATCGTGGCCGCCTGGCAGCGCGGCGACATCGACGCTGCCTACGTCTGGCCGCCCGCGCTGACTGAAATCGAAAAGACCGGCAAGGTGATTGCCGATTCCGAAGCCATCGGCCGCGCCAGCGTGCCCACGTTCGACGGCATCGTCGTGGACCGCGCCTGGGCCGCGAAGAACCCGAAGTTCATGGCCGCCTTCACCGGCGTGCTGGCCAAGTCCTATGCCGACTACCAGGCCAACGGCGCCAAGTGGACGGCGGAATCGCCCCAGGTCAAAGGCATCGTGCGGCTGATCGGCGGCAAGCCGGACGACATCATCGGGGCGCTCAAGCTGCTGGTGTTCCCGACCGCGCAAGAGCAGGCGTCGCCGACATGGCTGGGTGGCGGCAAGGAATCCGGCGCGGTGCGCGCGCTGGACGCCAGCGCCAAGTTCCTGAAGGACCAGAAGCAGATCGACCGGGCGCTGACCGACTACAGCCCGCACGTGACCGACCAGTACGCGAAGGCGGCGGCCAAGTAGGTAGCCCGGCTGTCTTCGGGAAGGACGCCCGCCTAGACGCGGGCGTCCCGTTACAAGGGGAATCCGCATGAACCACCCGACCCTGCCCGCCGCCCAGGCGCTGCGCGCGGACCATGTCAGCGTCACCTATCCCGGCTTGCACGACAGCGGGCCGGTCATCGCGCTGCAAGACGTCAACCTGACCATCGAGCCCGGCGAGTTCGTCGTGGCGCTGGGCGCGTCGGGCTGCGGCAAGACCACCTTGCTTAGCCTGCTTGCCGGCTTTCTGTCCCCTACCGAAGGGCAGATTACGCTGGGCGGGCGGCCCATCATTGGCCCGGGCGCCGACCGGGGCGTGGTGTTCCAGAAGCACGCCCTGCTGCCTTGGCTGAACGTGCTGGAGAACACGGAATTCGGCCTGAAGCTGCAAGGCGTGGACAAGGAAACGCGGCGCGCCCGCGCCCGCCGCAACCTGGAACTGGTGGGCTTGCAGGACTTTCACCGCCACATGATCTACCAGCTGTCCGGCGGGATGCAGCAGCGCGTGGGCATTGCGCGCGCGCTGACCTGCGACCCCGCCATGCTGCTGATGGACGAACCCATGGCGGCGCTGGACGCGCTGACGCGTGAAACCATCCAGGAACTGCTGCTGGATATCTGGCGCCAGACCAACAAGATGTTCTTCTTCATTACCCATAGCGTGGAAGAGGCGCTGTTCCTGGGATCGCGGCTCATCGTCATGTCGCCGCGCCCGGGGCGCATCACGCACACCTTCACGCCGGATTTCAACCGGCGCTACCTGGAGACCCGCGATGGCCGCCGCATCAAATCCAGCCCCGACTTCATCGCCATGCGCGAGCAAGTCCTTGGCATCATCTACGGCGACGAGCTTGCCGCCCACGAGTCCGCCCGCGAGCCGGCCCATGCGTGAACCGCGCGGGGGCCGCAAGCCGGCCGCCCCCGGCAAGGTCTATGGCGCCCCCGGCGCGGGCTACAGCGGCCACATCAGCCTGATCACCAGCATTGCGCTGGTGGCGCTGTGGTTCCTGGTGACCAGCACCGGCTGGGTCAAGCCGCTGTTCCTGCCATCGCCCTTTGCCGTGTACGACAAGTTCGTGTCGGCCATGACCGACGGCGTGGCCAATTCCACCTTGGCCGAACACGCCATGGCCAGCCTGACACGCGTGTTCTCGGCATTCTTCCTGGCCTGCATCACGGCGGTGCCGGTCGGCATCCTGATGGGTGTCAACCGCTACGCGCGCGGCATCTTCGACCCGCCCATCGAGTTCTACCGCCCCCTGCCGCCGTTGGCGTACCTGCCGCTGATCATCATCTGGTTCGGCATCGGGGAATTTCCGAAGATCCTGCTGATCTATCTGGCGATCTTTGCACCCATGGCGATCGCGGCGCGCGCCGGGGTGCGGTCGGTATCCATCGAACAGATCCATGCGGCCTACGCCATGGGCGGCACGCCGATGCAGATCGTCTGGCACGTGATCCTGAAGGCGGCCATGCCCGAGATTTTCACGGGCCTGCGCATCGGCATCGGCGTGGGGTGGACCACGCTGGTGGCCGCTGAAATGGTGGCAGCGGACCGGGGTCTGGGCTTCATGGTGCTGAACGCCGCGCAGTTCCTGGCCAGCGACATCGTCATCATGGGCATCATCGTGATCGGCGTATTCGCCTTCGCCTTCGATCTGCTGGTGCGGTACGTGGAGAAATTTGCCATCCCCTGGAAGGGACGCATCTAGCCGCGCGGGCTGATGGGGCGGGCTGATGGCGCGGCCCCGATTGACCTGCCCGGCCGCTGCACGCGCCCGGCAGGGCAATCCCCCATTCCGCGCCAAAGGGGCGTCCTCTATCCTACCTACCGGATCGCGCGGCGGCCCTTGCCTTGAGGCCCCGCGCCGCCATCACAAGGAGCCGTCATGTCCAGCCAGGCCGCGATGCAAAAGCCTGTGATGTGGGAACGCCTGTTCGAACGGGAAAGCGCGCCCAACCTCAGCCTGCAAGGCCGCGTGCGCCAGATGCTGGTGTCGGCCATTCTTAGCGGGCACCTGCCGCCCGGCATGCCGGTGCCGTCCAGCCGCCAGTTGGCCGACCAGCTTTGCATTGCGCGCAACACGGTGGTTTTTGCGTACCAGCAACTGGTCAGCGAAGGGTATCTGGTGTCGCGCGAACGTAGCGGCCATTTCGTTTGCGATTCAGTGATGCAGGGGCATTCGGGGTCGGTGCCCGACCCGACCGCCGCCATGCTGGACGTTGAGGCCCCGCAACGCGTGCGCTGGGACGAGCGCTTGCGCTTTCGGCCATCGCAACAGCGCAATATCACCAAGCCGCAAGACTGGCAGAAGCAGCCCTACCCATTTGTGTACGGCCAGTTCGACGCAGACCTGTTTCCCACCGCCGAATGGCGCGAATGCTGCATCAAGGCGCTGTCGGTACTGGACATCCGCAGTTGGGCGCCCGACCTGATCACGCACGACGACCCCGCGCTGATCGAACAGATCCGCACGCAGGTATTGCCGCGCCGGGGCGTGTGGGCGGATGCCGAAGAAATCGTGATCACCGTGGGTGCGCAGCACGCGCTATATCTGTTGGCGGACCTGCTGGTCAACGAAGACACCGTGGTCGGCATGGAAGACCCCGGCTACCCCGACGCTCGCAACATCTTTGCCAGCCATACGCGCCACTTGCTGCCGATGCCGGTGGACGAAGGCGGCCTGTGCACGGGCACGCATCTGCTGGGCTGCGACTATGTGTTTGTGACGCCGGGGCATCAATGCCCCACCACCGTCACGCTGTCGATGGAACGCCGCGAAACCCTGCTGGCCTTGGCGCGACAGGCCGACAGCATGATTATCGAAGACGACTTCGAAAGCGAAAGCCGCTGGGGCGAAGGCGCGATTCCGGCGCTGAAAAGCCAGGACCGTGACGGGCGGGTGATCTATGTCGGCAGCCTGGCGAAGTCGTTCGCGCCGGGCCTGCGCATCGGCTATATCGTTGCCCCGCGCGAGCTGACCCGCGAACTGCGCGCGCTGCGCCGGCTGATGCTGCGGCACCCGTCCGCGTACATCCAGCGCGCGTTTTCGCTGTTTATTTCGCTGGGCCATCACCATTCACTGCTGCGCAAGCAATCGCAGGCGTATCAGCGGCGCGGCGCGGAACTGGCGCACGCGCTGGCCCGCCACTTGCCCGACTTCACGCCCACGCCCATCACGGGGTCGTCGTCGTGCTGGCTGCAAGGCCCACCCTGGCTGAACGCGGCGCAGCTGTCCGACGCGGCGCTGGCCGAGGGCGTGGTGGTGGAACCGGGCGACGTCTTTTTCATGAACGGGGCCGACGCGCCCCGCAACTTCCTGCGTGTGGGATTCACGTCGATACGGCCCGAACTGATCGAACCGGGCATCGCAAAACTGGCGCAGGTGGTGCGCCGGTATCGGCTGCGGGCGGCGGCGTAGGCGCGGGCCGCGTTCGGCACGCGGTTCAGCTTGCACGCTACGGGGGCCCCGCCACCGATGCACGACACCTGTGCACGCTACAGATGCTCGTCCCGCAGGTGATACCAGCGATACAGCAGCCCCTGCCCCAGCCGCCTGAACGGGGCGAACAGGTGCCCGGGCAGCGGTGAATCGTAGATGGGCAGGTTCCAGGGCGCGCCGTCCTGGCCCATCATCCGCTGGGCCAGCCGCTTGCCGGCCTGGGCCGAGAACGCCACCCCGTTGCCGCCGTAGCCAAAGGCGTAGTACACGGGCTGGGACGGGTCGGGCTGCGTTACGCGCGGCATCATGTCGTGGCTGACGTCGACCCAGCCCCACCACGAATACGCCACCTCGACATCACGCAGCGACGGAAACTTGCGCGCCAGCCCCTCGCGCAGCAAGGCCAGGTGGCGCGGGTGCTGGGCGTCGGCGCCGCGCAAGGCGCTACGGCTGCCGATCTGCATGCGGCCGTCGGGCAGCAGGCGGTAATAGAAACGCAAGGTGCGGGTGTCGGTGATGAACACGGTGCTTTTCAGGCCGGCGGCCTCGCGCTCAGCGTCCGAGAGCACACGCGTCACCATGGAATTGGACAGCACCGGCATGATGCGATTGTCCAGCAGCGGGTTGATGCCCTGCGCCGTGTAGCCGCCGGTCGCGAACGCCACGCGGCGCGCACGCACTACACCCGCCGGGGTTTGCAGGGCGATGGCGCCGTTGTCGCGGCGCCAGCCCAGCACCGGGCTGGACGGATGCACGCACACGCCCAGCGCGCGCGCCTGGCGCAAATAACCATACGCCAGCTTCAAGGGATGCACGCCCACGCCGTCGGGCTCGTGCATGGCGCCGACGGCCTCGTGATCGTGCACATAGCGTTCACGCAACTCGCCCTGGCTGAGCATGCGGGCGTCGTAGCCGAACACCTCGCGCATGACGCGCGCCTCGTTCGCCAGGAACGCCATCTTCTTCTGCCGATGCGCGGTGTACAGATGCCCGCCGGGCTGCGCGTCGCAATCGACCTGGGCCACCAGGCTTTTCCAGTATTCGAAGCCTTCGCGGATTTCGGCGTCCAGGCGCTTGGCGGTATCCATGCCCCAGCGGCCGATCCATTGCGACCGGTACAGACGCCCGGAGGCATTCTGCCCCTGCCCGCCATTGCGGCTGGTGCAGCCCCACACCGCGCGGTTGGCGTCCAGCACGAGCGCGCGCACGCCGAAGTCGCGCGCCAGCGTCAGCGCGGCGGACAGGCCCGTGAAGCCCGAACCCACAATCACCACATCGGCATCCACGTCGCCCTGGATGGGGCCATCGTCTTCGGGCGGTGCGCCCGCGGTGGCGACCCAGTAGGTGGGCGCGTAGTCCTGCCCCTGGCCGGGTGGCGACACCAGCGGGTCGTACGTGGGGTTGTAGGCGTTGACGCGTGGGGCGGCGGCTGGCGCCGGGCGCGTAGTGTCGAAGGACATTTGGGTATCCATGCGCGTCTCACGCCCGGGCGGGCAAGGCGGGCCGCTGCTTGCGAAACGCGTTCTTCACGCGGATCTTGCCGTCTTGAAAGGTGAAGATATCGACCATGTCGGCCTCGACGCGCGTGCCGTCGGCCGCCGTCCCCGTGAACGTGCATTCCGACACGCCACGATCGCCCGCCACCCAATGCCGGCCGTTGTTCCATTGCGCATCCGGGAAGTTTTTCCAGGCCGCCGCGAAGGCCGTGCGGACGGCTTGCGCCCCCGTGTGCCGGCTGCCGCAGGCGTCCGGTCCGCCTACGGTCTCGAACACGCAGTCTTGCGTCATGAAGCGCATCAGCGCGTCGATATCGTGGCGGTTCCAGGCGGCCGCGAATTCGGCCAGCATGTCGGCGGTGACGGTGTTTGGCATTGCCAGCTCCCTGTGTCGAAATACCCGTCGCAAAGCGCGCGCGGGCGTCTGGACTCAAGGTACGTGGCGGGGGTGGCAGGGTCTAGAACCAGACGCGGCAAATCGCTTGCACCAGAATTTTCCGGGTTCAAGCGTCGCGTGCTGCCAGCAAGGCACGGGCGTGCAGCACCGCGATGGCGCAGCTGTTGACGCGCGCCTGCACGGAGTCGGACCGGCTGGTCAGCAGCACCGGCACGCGCGTGCCCAGTACCAGCCCGGCGGTGTCCGCGCCGGCCAGCCAGGTCAGCTCCTTGTAGAGCATGTTGCCCGCTTCGATATCGGGCGCCAGCAGGATGTCGGCGTCGCCCGCCACGCGCGACACAATGCCCTTTTCCCGCGCCGCTTGTCGCGAAATGGCGTTGTCGAACGCCAGCGGGCCATCGATGTCGCCGCCACGTATCTGCTGGCGGTCGGCCATCTTGGACAGGGCCGCCGCGTCCAGCGTGGCGGGCATGGCGGGGTTGACGGATTCCGTGGCGCACAACACCGCCACCTTGGGCCGGCCGATGCCCAGCGCTTGCGCCAGGTCGATGGCGTTTTGCGCGATGTCGGCCTTTTCCATCAGCGTGGGCGCGATGTTGACCGCCGCGTCCGTCAGGATGAACAGCTTGGCGTAGGCGGCAACGCCCATCACAAAGGCATGGCTGACGCGCCGGCTCGTGCGCAAACCGGATTCGCGCGACACCACCGCGGCCATGAAGTGTTCGGTATGCAGGCTGCCCTTCATCAACATCTGCACGGCGCCGTCGCGCGCCAGCCCCGCCGCCGTCTGCGCGGCCAGGCATTCGTCATCGGGCGTGTCGACGATGTCGAAGTCGCCCGGCCGCAAGCCCGCCTGTGCCAAGCGGTCAAGCAGCTTGCGCGCCGGCCCCACCAGCACCGGCTCGATATGGCCGGCGCGTTGCGCCTGCACGGCGGCATCCAGACTGGAGGCCGACATGGGGTACGCCACCGCCGTGCGCAAGCGGCCCGCCGACAGCGCGGCATCGCGCAGCGGCGCGAACAATTGATCGCTAGCCATACGGCGGGCTCCTGGTCTCTGGCGGCGGCTGGCCTTAACGCCCAACCGGATCGATCGGCAACGGCACCTCGCCCGCCTGGAACGGCTGATTGACGTAGCGCTTGTACTTGTCCAGAAAGCGCACGGGCTGCTTCAGCGCGTCGCGTCGGAACGGATCGCCCAGCTCTTGGCTGACCATCATTTCCAGCACCGTCGTCTTGCCTTCGGACTGCGCCTGGCACGCCGCCTGCAACGCCGCGCCCACCTGGTCCGCGTGTTCGACGCGGATGCCCTCGGCGCCCATGGCGCGCGCCAGCTCGGAAAAATTCGGGTTCAGCAGATTGCTGCCCACGAAGCGGCGGCCATAGAAGTCCACCTGGTTTTTCTTTTCCGCGCCCCACTGGCCGTTGTGGAACACCACGGCCGTGACCGGGATCTTTTCGCGCACGCAGGTCAGCAATTCCTGAAAGCTCATGCACCACGCGCCGTCGCCCACATAGGCCACGGCCGGGCGGTCCGGGCGGCCCAGCTTGGCGCCGATCAACGCGGGCAGCGCGTAGCCGCAGTTGCCGAAGCTCATGGCGGCCAGCATGGAGTTCGGCTCGTCAAAGCGCAGATAGCTGTTGGACACCGAGCAGATGTTGCCGATGTCGGTGGACACCATGACATGCTTGGGCATCGCGCGTTCCAGCTCGCGCAGCATGCGCCGTGGGTGCATGCGGCCGCCGCCTTGTTCGATGATGTCCAGGCTCCAGTCGTCGCGTTCGTGCGACCAGCCATCCAGCTCGGCTTCCCAGGCGGCCTTTTGCGAGGCGATGTCGTCACCGCGCGCGGCCTTGGTGCGCACGCAAGCGACGTCACGCGACTTCAGCTTTTCGGTCAGCGCGGCGGCGGCGGGCCTGGCGTCGCCGCAGATGCCGACCGACACGGGCCGCACCAGCCCCAGCATGCGGTGGTCGGCATCCACCTGAATGATGCGCGCGCCCTGCGGCCAGTAGTCCAGGCCGTGCTGCGGCAAGGTGCCGAACGGCCCCAGCCGCGTGCCCAGCGCCAGCACGACGTCGGCTTGCGACAGCAGCTTCATGCCGGCCTTGGCCCCTTGATAACCCAGCGGGCCGCACCACAGCGGGTGGCTCGCGGGAAAGGCGTCGTTGTGCAGATAACTGGTAACGACCGGCGCGCCCAGCAGTTCGGACAAGGCCACGCATTCCGCCTGGCCCTGGGAAAACAGCACGCCGCCGCCCGCCACGATGACCGGGAATTTGGCCTCGGCCAGCAGCCGCGCCGCCGCTTCCAGGTCTTCTTCGGCGCCCGGCCCCCGGCGCACGCGGCGCGGTTCGGGGATGGCCACATCGATCTCGCCGTAGAAATAATCGCGCGGGATGTTCAGCTGCGTCGGGCCGCGTTCGGCCATCGCGTTGTCAAAGGCCTTGGCGGTGAATTCCGCCATGCGATCCGGCCGGTTCACGTGCGCCTGGTACTTGGTGATGCGGGAAAAAATGGGCAGCTGCTCGGTTTCCTGAAAACCGCCCAGGCCCATGCCGGCGGTGCCGGTTTCGGGCGTGATCGCCACGACGGGGCTGTGCGCCCAGTACGCCGCCGCCACGCCGGTGACGAAGTTGGTGATGCCCGGCCCGTTCTGGGCGATGCACACGCCGTGGCGGCCGGTCACGCGCGAATAGCCGTCGGCCATGTGGGCGGCGCCCTGCTCGTGCACGGTGGGCACGAAGCGGATGCCGGCGGCGGGGAACAAGTCCAGCGCATCCATGAAGGCCGAACCCACAATGCCGAATACGTCCTTGACGCCCTGCGCGACCAACGTTTCAACGAACGCTTCACTGGGGGTCATGTGTTGCTTGCTGCTCATGGTGTGTCTCCTGGCAGGCCGGCGCTGTGGGAGGTGGCACGCGGGGCGGTTGCCTGCATCGTGCTTGCATCGTGGCCGGGGTGAATCGATACTGCCGGAGAAATCCCGCGTTTCCCATCCCACTGCGTTCCATTTTCTGCAAAATCCGTACGACGATGGCGCGCTGGCAGCTGAATCTTCAAATATTGAAAGATGAAAGACGAATCCTCTGCCGCGCTACGCGCGCTGACCCTCTTGGAACAGGTAGCCCGGTCCGACGCGCCGGTGTCGCTGGCGGCCCTGACCGACGCGACGGGCCTGCCCAAGCCCTCGGTGCTGCGCATCCTGACGCGGCTGGTCGACGCCGGGATGCTGCTGCGCGAACCCGCCGGCAAAAGCTATGTCAGCGGCCCCCGCCTTAGCGCCCTGGCCCGCGAGACGCTGCTCAATTCCCCCTTGCGCGGTGAACGCCACCGCATCCTGGACAGCCTGGTCGACGAAATCGGCGAAACCTGTAACTGCACCATGCTGGATGGCGACGAAGTCATTTACCTCGACCGCGTGGAAACCGCCTGGCCGCTGCGGGTGAACCTGCAAACGGGTTCGCGCGTGCCGCTGCATTGTTCGGCCAGCGGCAAGCTGTTTCTGGCGCACATGCGGCGCGAGGCGCGCGCCCGCCTGCTGGCCGCCGCGCCCCTGCCGCGTTACACGCCGAACACGTTGTGCGAGGTGGGCGCGCTGGAAAACGAGCTGCGGGCCATCAAGAAGGAAGGCGCCAGCTTTGACCGCGAGGAATTCCTGCTGGGCATCGTCTGCATGGCCGTGCCGATCCTGCGTGGCTCGCGGGTGATCGCCGCCGTGGCGCTGCACGCGCCGGTGGCCCGCTTGTCCATCGACGGGGCGCGCGGCTGGCTGCCCCGCATGCAAGAGGCCGCCCGCGCGCTGGCCGGCACCTACGACGCTGAAGGGTAGCGGCGGGGCGAGCGGGACCGCGGGGGGCCGGGGTGGGGTGGGGGGGGGGGTGGGGCGGGGTGGGGGGGGGGGGTGGGGGTGGGGGGGGGGGGCGGGGCGGGGGTGGGGTGGGGGCGGTGTGGGGGGCGTGGGGCTGGCGCGGTGGGTGGGGCTGGGGCTGTGGTTGTGGCTGTGGCTGCGACCTGCCTGCGCTCAGGCGCGCGGCAGCAGATCCGCCGACAGTTCGGACGCGGCGCGTTGCAACGCGGCCACCACATCATGCAGCCGTGCCCCCGA
>NZ_JCBAMR010000062.1:0-22761 GCF_059760425.1 Achromobacter sp. RT286_PF | reverse complement strand
CGGTTGATGGGCCGGCCCGCCGTGCTTTGGTTCGCGGGAAGAGGCCCAAAAGATATCTGAGCCCTCTCGGACTGGTATCGGAGTGGTATAGGACTGGTATAGGAAGAATCAGAATATATATGTCTACGTATGTATTCCAGTTAATAAGCAGAAGCCGCAAGTAACATCGCCTTCAAGCTTGAATGTCTATTTAAATTCAACGCTTTACGTTCATGTGCGGTCGATGGTGGTATCTGCTGGCGTCGAATCACAGTTGCAACATCAATAATAAAAAACGCCGGCTTGTCCGAGTACGTAAGGCTTTACTTTCAATTTCCCTGTAGTAATCGGATGCTGTGCCGTTATCGGTCGTCGTGTCATTTCCTGTGCTTTTCAATGCTAGGAGAACGAGATGAAGATGCGCGCTGCGCTTATCGAAAAGATCCTGATCAAGAAACTGGAAGCGAATATCAAGTGGCAGGCGATTGCCGATGCGCTCGGACTGCCCCTTGCCAAGGCCACCGCGGCATGCCTGGGCCAGATGCCGTTGTCCGAACTCAACGTCGGCAAATTGGACGGCCTGCTGAGCTTGGGCCTGACCAACACGGAAAAGCTGATTCTTCAGACGTCGCCCGACCGGGGCTCGCTGGAAGCCCTGATTCCCACGGATCCTGCCGTCTATCGCTTCTATGAGTTTCTGCTGATCTACGGGTCCACCCTGAAGCAGCTGATCTCGGAAAAATTCGGCGATGGCGTCATGTCCACTACGGATTTTGACCTGGTGGTGGACCAAACCGAAGGCCCGAGCGGTCCCCGCGTGCGGCTTCAGATGACCGGCAAGTTCATGCCGTTCACGATGAACTGAATCCCGTGCCGCGCGGGGCCGTGACAGGCGTCGCGGCCCCGCCTTTCATAGCTGGTCAGGCCCGCGAGGCCATCCCTCGATCAGACCCCTGCAAGCCCCTTCCGTCACTCACCAAGGAGGACGAGATGAGCGTCACTGTAATCCGCAATCTTGCCAAAGCGCCCGATGCAAAAACCATCGCCGACGTGGCCAAAGTCGGCCGGTATTTCCGCCATCCCGATTCCGCGCGGATCGTCTATCCCACCATCGTGCAGCAACCGCTTGGCACCTTGCCCGCCGGCAAGAACCTGCGTGTCGCGATCGTGGGCGCGGGCGCGGCAGGCATCGCTGCCTTGAACGAGCTGTCGCGCATGGTGAACGACACGACAGGGACGGTGAACGTCTCGCTGTATGAATCGGACCCGGACAGTTTCCTGTTCGATCTGGCCCGAGGCTTGACCGTCAAGGGTAAGAAGGCAGGCCGTGTCCTGGCCGTGCAGTCCGATGACCGCACGGTGTACGAGGTGGGCGCGATGCGCTTTCCGGAAAGCGCCGGCCTGACCTGGCAGTATGCGCAGCGCGTGTTCGGCGCGGCAGCGAAAGTGCAGGTGTTTCCCAACCCGGGCAAGATCGCTACGGAATTCGTATTCGGGCACCGCGCCGACCGCTACAAGGGCAATGCGTGGCAGGACCCCGATTCGCCCACGCGGGCGGTCCGCGACCTGGTGTCGTCGCGCTTGGTCGGCGACGGCGTGCCGGCGCTGCTGCCCATTGGCCCGCGCACGCCGCTCGATGTCATTCGGATTCTGACCACGGATACCAGCTCCGACGCACTGTTGCAGGAAATCGACCGGGACTGGAAACGATTTATCGCGGACAACGATGGCACCACACTGGAAGGCGCCGTGCGCACCATCATCCGGGAGTACGGCGCGTCTTTGCCCGCACTGCCGGGCCTGAGCCCCGACGATACTGAAAACTACTATGTAGAACTGTTTGCCCGATTCGGATTCGGCACGGGCGGATTCAAATCGCTGTTCGGCATCTCCATCGTCGAAATGATGCGGCTGGTCCTTTGGGATTATTCCAACGAATACACCTTGCCCGTGGTCGAGAACGTCGACTTCATCCGCCAGCTTTACACCACCACGCTGGCCAGTGCACCGGCAAATAAATTCAGCGTCACCCCGATTCAAGGTCGCGTGTCCGACGTGTTCCACCGCAAGGTTTCCGGGGCGAACACCGCCGTGGTCGCGCACTATGCGCCCGGCGGCGACAAGCTGCTGGACCAGTCATTCGATTACGTGATCCTGGCGTTGCCGCATGAACAACTGATTGGCCTGGTGACCCGGGCCGGCTATGCCACGCAGCCCAGTGCCAGCGTCACGTTCGGCGATCAGACAATGGGGCTGGAAGGACGCGCGTTTACCGACGTGTTGCCGCCCTTGCTGCTCAGCACCACCAGCGACATCCCGAACGCCCGGGCCGTCACCGCGATCAGCATGTTGCGCATGGTGCGGTCCTCGAAGATCTTCGGCACGATCAGCAATGCCGATCTGGCTAACCTGCCGATGCTGACACTACCGGGCGGTGTTTCGGAACCCATCAAGGCCGTCGTGTCCGATAGCGGCCTGGCCACGAGCTACATCGTGCCAAGCTCGATCAGCGCGGATTATTCCAGCGTGCTGGCAAGCTACACCTGGGACGACGACTCCACCCGCCTGCAACGCGACTTCGGTGCGTATCCGCAAAACCCGCCGGCAAGCGCGGGCGAAAGCGACGCCAACGGCATGTTTACGCGGATGATCAATCGCGCCGACAAGGACATCAAGTTTCCTGGCGAAGACGTCTACAAGCGCTGGTGGTTTGTCGATATCCTGAAAAAGATCCAGGTGCAGAACCGCTTTGTGTTCGACTGGACGACCAATGGTTCGGCCGGCGGCTTCAAGCTTGACCTGAGCGGTGACCACTACCAAAGCAATTTCTGCTTCCGCTATCACACGCACGCCCAGCATCCCGAGCTGGACAGCCGCTTCTTCATCGCGTCTGACAGCTTCAGCCACCTGGGCGGCTGGCTGGAAGGCGCGTTCATGAGTTCGGTCAACGCGGTGGCGGGTCTGGTGTTGGCGGCTAACGGGGGCAATGCCGCCAGCCTGAACAATGAAGCCGCCAAGGTCTTCACCACGCTGGAGTCGGTGGTCTACACCGCGCCGCCAACGCCGCCTGCGGGAAGGTCGGCCCTTGTCCGGCTCAGTCCCAACGACCCGTTGATGCGCGCTTTCAGAGAAATCTTTGCCATGTACGGCCCGACGATGAAGACGCTGCTGTCCGAACGGTTGGGCGATGGCGTGATGTCGACGACGGACTTTCGGATAAGCGTCGACCGGATTCCCCACGCGGACGGGGATCGCGTGGCAATCGAACTGAGCGGTCGCTTCGAGCCTTTCGATGCGTGACACATAACGGGCGCAATCATGCGCGCCGTGGTGGGCGCCGCAGCAGGTAAGACCAGGTCGAGGCGAACCGGCGCAAGCACGATGCCTCGACCCGTTTGTTTGTCACGCGTATCGTCTATCGGCAGGCCGACGGCGGGGCGATGCGGCCCAGGATGCGTTCAAGGGTCAGCCCAATCGCCAGCACCGCGCGGTCTGCGTTCGGCAGCGCGTCTATCTCCAAGCCCACGGGCAGGCCTTCTTTCGACAACCCGGCCGGGATGCTCAAGCCCGGCAGCCCGGCGTTGCTGCCCGGGTCCACGTTGCGGGCCAGGCGGCTGAACGCTTCGAAGCTGCTGGCCTGCGGCGTAGCGGGCAGGGGCAGGATCGGCAGCGTGGGAAACAGCAGGCCGTCCAGCCGGTGTTCCTTGAACGCGCGGCGATAGACGTCGATGAGTTCATCGCGCTGGTGCGAGATCACGCGCTCGTACAAGGGTTGCAGCGCCAGTACCTGACCATCCGGCGCGGGCAATACGCCGGGCACGATCAGGCCTTCAAAAATGCCTTTGACGTCGGGGCTGGATATCCGCGCCACCACCTCGTCAAAGCTCACGCCCGTGTCGTAGCGTTGCAGGTAGTCGGTCAGGTCCGGCTTTTGTTCATACAGGCATAGCGGCATGCCGACCGCGGCGTTGGCGGCAGGCAGCTCGGGCATGTCGATCTCCACCAACTGCACGCCCGCGTCGCGCAGCTTTTGCAGCGCGGCGTGGGTGACCTCGCGCACCTGGGGCTCCAGGTCGTTCCAGAAATAGCTGGCCAGGCCCAGGCGCACGTTTTCAGCGGCAAGGGGGGCAAGCGGTGCGTTGTCGTCGGCCAGCACGGCATCCAGCAGCACGATGTCGTCCATGCTGTTGGCAATGGGGCCCGGGGTATCGCGGGTGTGCGAAATGGGCGTGATACCCGCGCCGTCATAGCGCCCGACGGACGGCCGGAACCCAACGGCGCCGTTCACCGACGCCGGCAGCCGCACCGATGCGCCGGTGTCGGTGCCCATGGCGGCCGGCGTCAGGCGCGCGCCCACGGCGGCGCCGCTGCCCGACGACGAACCGCCTGCGATGCGGCTGCTGTCATAGGCGTTGCGCGTGCCGTCGCCCAACGGGCCGGGAAACGCGGTGTTGTAGCCCGACACGCCAAACGCCAGTTCATGCATGTTGGTCTTGCCAACGATGACCGCGCCCGCCGCGCGCAGCCGCTGCACCACCGGCGCGTCTTGCGCCGGGCGGAACGATTTCAGCGCGGGCGTGCCGGCCGTGTTGGGCAGGCCGGCAACGTGGATGTTGTCTTTGATGGCGATGGGCACGCCGCCCAACGGGCCGCCGTGCGGTTGCGCATCGTAGGCGCGGGCCTGGGCCAGTGCGCCATGGTGGTCCACGGTAATGAAGGCGTTCAGCGCGGCGTGGGCGTCGATACGGGTCAGGCTGGCCTGGGTCAGCGCTTCGCTGGACAAGCGGCCCTCACGGATCAGGGCCGCGGCCTGGCCGACGGTCAGGGCGGCCAGCACGTCGTCGCCGTGAGCAGGGGGCAAGGGCGGCGCGGACGTGGGCTGCTTGGATGAATCGGACATGGCGCGGTTCCCTTAGGCACGGTTGATGGAACCGCCATCTATACCGTTAGCGGGCGGGCGTGTCGAGCGCCGCCGCTACGCCTGCGCCGCCCAGGATCTGGTTCACCGGGGGGGCGCCGACTGTTTACCGACGGTTTGCCGACGGGGTACTGGTAAACCATGATGCCTAAAATTGGTGAACCAAATATTATTTGGTCAGACCACTTCGACCTGCCATGACGCTGCAACTCATCCCCAAACCCGAAGAGCCGGCCAGCAAGCCCGCGCCGGACCGCGCCTACGTGCGGCTGGCCGCGCAGATCCACGCCCTGGTCGCCCAAGGCGAATTCGCCGTCGGCAAGCGGCTGCCGGCCGAACGCGCGCTGGCTGAACGCTTTGATGTCAGCCGCACCGCGCTGCGCGAAGCCATCATCGCGCTGGAACTGCAAGGGGTGGTGGAAGTGCGGGGCGGGTCGGGTATTTATGTCTGCGAACCCAAGCCCGGCGTGGCCCGCCTGCCGCCCGCGCGGGAAGCGGGGGCCGGGCCGTTTGAACTGCTGCGGGCGCGCTGCCTGATCGAGTCCGAGGTGGCGGCGCTGGCCGCCACGACGCGCAGCGATGCCGACCTGGACCGCATCTTCGAGGCGCTTACCACCATGCGCGAGCAGATGACGGACAAGGCGGCCAACCAAGAGGCCGACCGGCGCTTTCACCTTCTCATCGCGCAGTCCACCGGCAATAGCGTGTTGCTGGCGACGGTAACGTCAATGTGGGACCAGGCCCAAGGCCCGATCTGGGAAAAGATAGAACAGCATTTCCATTCGCAGGATTTGCGTCAGGCATCGCAGCAAGACCATCAGCGAATTTTCAGCGCGCTGGTCGCGCGCGATGCGCAGGCGGCCAGACTGGCGATGCGTGCGCACCTGGAACGCGTCATCGGCGAATTCGCCCAGGGGTGGCGATAGCGCATCCCGTCACATAGGGGCACACCAGCATGTTGAATTGCGCAATTCATGGTGCACAGGATCTGCGTCTGGACGTACAGGCGCCTGAAGCGTTGGGCGCGACGCAGGTGCGCGTGGCCATCAAGGCGGTGGGCATCTGCGGGTCGGACCTGCATTACTACCGTCATGGCAGGGTGGGCGACTTTGTCATCCGCGAACCGCTGACGCCCGGCCACGAGGCCTCTGGCCAGGTGCTTGAAGTCGGCGCCGCCGTTACCGCCGTGAAGCCGGGCGACCGCGTGGCGCTGGACCCGGCCCGCACCTGCGGCGTGTGCCGCTATTGCCGTCAAGGCGATTCCAACCACTGCGAAGCGGTGCATTTTTTTGGTAGCGCCAGCCGCTATCCGCACATGCAGGGCGCCATGCGCGAACAGGTTGTGGTACAGGACGCGCAATGCCTGCCCGTGCCGGATAGCTTGTCGTTCGAACTGGCGGCCTTTGGCGAACCCCTGGCCGTGGCGCTGCACGCGGTGCGCAGCGCTGGCAGTCTGCTGGGCAAGTCGGTGATGGTGGTGGGGGCCGGCCCCATCGGCGCCTTGATCCTGATGGCGGCGCGGCTGGCCGGCGCCAGCCAGGTGACGGTAGTGGACATCGTGGATGAAACACTGGCCACCTGCGCCCGCGTGGGCGCCACGCGCACCATCAATGCCGCTACCGACCCCCGCGCCATCGACGCGCTTGCCGCGGGCAAGGGCACAGTCGACGTGTGCTTTGAAGCGTCCGGCAATTACGCGGGGCTGGCCAACTGCCTCCGCGTCACGCGCCCGCGCGGCGTCATCGTCACGGTAGGCACGTTGAACGGCAGCAGCGAGCAATGCCCGTTCAATCAGATCATGGTGAAAAGCCTGTCGGTGATCGGCAGCTTTCGCTTCGTCGACGAGTACGCCTGGGCGGTGGATTACCTGAGCCGTGGCGTACTGGACGTGTCGCCGCTGCTGACGGCGGTGGTGCCGGTGCGTAACGTGCATGACGCCTTCGCGCTGGCGGCCGATCGGCATTTGGCGATGAAGGTAATGGTGACGTTCTGACGCGGCCTGCTCCGGCCAACCCTATTCCTGCCCCCCGCTGTCTACTCGGAAAACCACAATGAAAATTACGAATGCACGCGTGATCGTTTGTTCGCCGGGCCGCAACTTCGTGACCCTGAAGATAGAGACCGACCAGGGGCTGACGGGCATCGGCGACGCCACCTTGAACGGGCGCGAACTGGCGGTGTCGGCGTACCTGACCGAACACGTGATCCCCTGCCTGATCGGGCGCGACGCGCATCAGATCGAGGACATCTGGCAGTACTTGTACAAAGGTGCGTACTGGCGGCGCGGCCCGGTCACCATGACCGCGATCGCCGCCGTGGACACCGCGCTATGGGACTTGAAGGCCAAGGCGGCCGGCATGCCGCTGTACCAGCTGTTGGGTGGCAAGAGCCGCAGCGGCGTCATGGTTTACGGCCACGCCAATGGCTCGGACATCGAGCACACGCTGGATGAAGTGCTGCGCTATGCCGACATGGGCTATCACGCCATCCGCGCGCAAAGCGGGGTGCCGGGGCTGGACAAGGTCTATGGCGTGGGGCGCGGCAACCTGTTCTACGAGCCCGCCGACGCCGACCTGCCCAGCGAACATGACTGGTCCACCGAAAAATACCTGCGTCACACCCCGCAACTGTTCGAACGCATCCGCGACAAGCTGGGCTTTGATCATCACCTGCTGCACGATGTGCATCACCGCCTGACGCCGATCGAAGCCGGGCGGCTGGGAAAGTCGCTGGAACCCTACAACCTGTTCTGGATGGAAGACGCGACCCCGGCTGAAAACCAGGATGCTTTCCGCCTGATCCGGCAGCACACGACCACGCCGCTGGCCGTGGGCGAGATCTTCAATTCCATCTGGGATTGCAAGGATCTGGTGCAGAACCAGCTGATCGACTACATCCGGACCACCGTGGTGCACGCGGGCGGCATCACGCACCTGCGCCGTATCGCGGACCTGGCCGCGCTGTACCAGGTGCGCACCGGCTGCCACGGCGCTACCGACCTGTCGCCAGTGTGCATGGGCGCGGCGTTGCACTTTGACCTGTGGGTGCCCAACTTCGGCATCCAGGAATACATGCGCCACACCGAGGAAACAGACGCCGTCTTTCCGCACGCCTATACGTTCAACCAGGGCATGCTGTATCCCGGCGACGTGCCGGGCCATGGCGTGGACATCGATGAAGCGCTGGCGGCCAAGTACCCCTATAAACGTGCTTACCTGCCGGTCAACCGCTTGCAGCAGGACGGCACGCTGTGGAATTGGTAGCGGCCGACGCCGCGCGGCTTGCGCCTGAGCGATTGGCCTCATTGCCCGATGCGGTGACGCGGCCCACCTATGGCCGCGCCGCCTTGCGCGTGGGCATCGTGCACCTGGGCTTGGGGGCATTCGCGCGCGCGCATCTGGCGGCGGTCAACGAGGCCGCGCTGCATGCCGGCGCGGGCGCGGGCGCTGACGTGGACGTGGACCGGGGCTTGGGCTGGGGTATCTGCGGTGTGTCGTTGCGGCAGACGGACACGCGCGATGCGCTGGCGCCGCAAGCCGGGTTGTACGCGTTGGCGCTACGCAGCGCGAGCCAGGGCACAGGTTTGGGCGCAGGCGCGGGCAGCGGCCTGCAACAGCAGATTGCGGTGATCGGCTGCCTGATCGAAACCCTGGTCGCGCCCGAAGATCCTGAAGCCGTCCTGACGCGCATCGCCCATGCGGACACGCGCATCGTCAGCGTGACCGTGACCGAGAAGGGCTATTGCCACGATCCGGCCACTGGCCGGTTGAACCTGCAACACCCCGACATCGTGCACGACCTTGCCCATCCGCTGGCGCCGCGCAGCACCATCGGTTATCTGGTGTGGGGCTTGCAGCAGCGGCGCGCGGCGGGGCGCGGCGCAATCACCTTGATGTCGCTGGACAACCTGCCCGGCAACGGGCATCTGCTGCGCGGCATGGTGCTGGCGTTTGCGCGGCAGCTTGACCCGGCCCTGGCGGCATGGATCGATGCCTCGTGCGCGTTCCCGTGTTCCATGGTGGACCGCATCGTGCCTCGTACAACCGACGAGGATCGCCGCGCCGTGGCACGCGCGCTGGGCCTGTACGATGCGTGGCCGGTAGTGGGCGAGCCCTATCTGGAATGGGTGGTCGAAGACCGGTTTGCCGCCGGCCGGCCGGACTGGGCGGCGGGCGGCGCGCGTTTCGTGTCGGATGCCGCGCCGTTTGAAACCTTGAAGCTGCGCACCGTCAACGGCCTGCATTCGGCGCTGGCCTATCTGTCGGTGATGGCGGGCTGGGCGACGGTGGACGAAGCGATGGCCCAGCCGGCGCTGAAGGCTTATCTGGCCGCGTTGATGCAGGACGAAATCATGCCGACGCTGCCCGCCTTGCCGGGCCTGGACCTGGCGCATTATCAGCAGCGGCTGTTGCAGCGCTTCGAGAACCCGGCGTTAAAACACCAGACCCGGCAGATTGCGATGGACGGTTCGCAGAAGCTGCCGCAACGCTTGCTGGACACCGTGGGTGCCCGCTTGGCGGCGGATTTGCCGATTGACAAGCTGGCGCTGGCGGTGGCCGCGTGGCTGCATTTTTTGCGCGGCGTTGATGAGGCGGGGCGGCGTTACGACATCCAGGACCCGATGGCGGCCGAGTTGGCGCAACGGCTTGCCGAGGCGGAGCGTGCCTTCGAGGGCGGCAGCGCGGGGCCGCCCGCCATGCAAGCCTGGACCGAAACGCTGACCGGCGTGACGGCGGTGTTTGGCGACCTGGGCGACGACCCGCGCTTTGTGCGGGCGGTGTCGCAAGCCGCGCATGCGCTGCGCACGCGGGGCGTGGCGGGGGCGCTGAGCACGCAGGGCCCGCTTACGTAGGCGTGCTTACGTAGGCCTGTTTCCGTATGGCCTGTTTCCGTAGGCCGTGTTCATCACCCCGGCTTCTTCACCACGATCGTCGCCGTGTCGCTGGTGAACGAGCCGTCGTCCTGCACATCGAAATGCGCGCGCACCACATCGGGCGCAATGCTGAACATATGGCGCAACGCCGCGACCAGCGTGTCCGGCGTGCGCATGCGCGTCACCCAGGTTTGGAATTCCAGCGGCAGGCGGCGCGGCGACAGGCCCAGCAAGGTGAAGCCTGCCTCGGTCAGCATCCGCGTCCATTCGGCCACGGAATAGTCGCGCACGTGGGACGTGTCGCGCAGCACTTCAATCGTTTGCAGCCAGGTGTCCAGCAGCGGCTCGCCGGGCGAGACCACGTCAGCAAACACGGCGATGCCGCCGGGCTTGAGCACGCGGAACGCTTCGCGCAGACCACGGCCGGCGTCCTGCCAGTGGTGGGTGGAATAGCGCGACATCACCACGTCGAATTCGCCATCGGCAAAGGGCAGGTATTCGGCCTTGCCCTGGCGCGTGGCCACGTTGGCCAGCCCGCGCTTGGCGGCTTCACCGGCCACCACGTCCAGCATCTGCTGGGACAGGTCGTAGGCGGTGACGGCCTGGACTTCGGGCGCCACGTGAAACGTCACGTGGCCGCCGCCACAGCCCAGGTCCAGCACGCGTGCCTGCGGGTGTTCGCGCGCGATGCCGGCCATTTGCAGCAGGTCTTCGCCCTGGGCGTGGACGGCGCTGGTCAGGTACGCCGTGGCGCGGGGGCTGAACTGGCGGTCGACGGCGGCGTCGTGGGTGCTGGCGGTCATGAAATTCCTTGGTTGGCGTTGTGCGGGGTGTAAGGTGCAGGCGCTAAGATAGGCCGGCCTTTATACACGTACAAGTCCATTGCTTATCCTGGTATGACTACTTCCCCCCAAAGCGCGGCCAACCAAGACGGATCGCCCCTGCGCCGCCAGGCGCTAGGCGAATTCGTGCGTAGCGCGCGGTCGCGCATTACGCCTCAGATGGCGGGTCTACCCGAAGGCATGCGGCGCCGCACGCCGGGCCTGCGACGCGAAGAAGTGGCGCAACTTTGCGGGATCAGCGTCACCTGGTACACGTGGATCGAGCAAGGCCGGGAAGTCTCGGTGTCGCCGTCCGTGTGGTCGCGCATCGCGGGCGTGCTGCAACTGGCGCGCGCCGAACGCGCCTACCTGTTCGACCTTGCCGACTGCGCCGACCCCCAGCACGCGCGCGATGACGCAGGCGCCGCGCCCGGCCCTTTGCAGGAATGCGTGGACGCCATCAACGCGCCGGCCTATGTGCTGGACCGCGCGTGGAATGTGCTGGCGTGGAACGAGCCGCTGCGCGACCTGTTCGACAACTGGCCCAAGCGCGATGCCGAACCGAATCTATTGCGCTACATCTTCCTGGACCCGGCCGCGCGTGACCTGGTGGTGGATTGGGATCAGCGCGCGCGCCGCGTGGTGGCGGAATTTCGTGCCGACGCGGGCGCGCATCTGGATGAGCCGGCCGTGCTTGCCCTGCTGGACACGCTGAATCGCCAAAGCCCGGTGTTCGCCCATTGGTGGACGCGCCATGCGGTGGTGGAACGCGAAGGCGGCCTGCGTGAATTCCAGCACCCCCGCGACGGCAAGCTGGCGTTTCAGCAGATCACGTTCCGACTGGCCACGCACCCCGACCTGAAACTGGTGATGCTGTTGAGCGGCTCGGCGCCTGAAGACAGATAGGTCGCGGGGCGGCGGCGAGTTGCCATTTTTTCAGCGCTTGGCCGTGCAGAACAGGCTGTCCTGCATGCCCGCGTCGACCAGCCCCTGCAATAGTTTCTTGACCGGCGCGGGCAGCGCCATGGATGCCAGCTTGTCGGCGGGCACCCAGCGTTCCGGCACGGGCGATTCGCGCAAGCTGGCGGCGCGCACGGGCACCAGCCACGGACGGATGTGCAGGCGATAGTGCGTGAACGTGTGGGCGAAAGCGGCCAGTTCGAAGCGCTGTTCCGGTTCCAGTCCCAGCGCGCGCGAGGCGGCGTCGGGGTCGCCCGCCACGTCGAATTCAGGCAGGCTCCACAGGCCGCCCCAGATGCCCGGTTCAGGCCGCTGCTGCAACAGGAAAGCGCCCTGGTGCTGCAACACCAACATGCCGGTCTCGCGTTCAGGAATCGCCTTGCGGACCTTGGGTGTGGGCAGTTCGGCCTGGCGGCCTTCACGGCGGGCGACGCAGGTGTCCGCCATGGGGCAGCGTTCACAGGCGGGCTTGCCGCGCGTGCACAGCGTGGCGCCCAGGTCCATCAAGCCTTGCGTGTAGGCGGCCATGTCCAGCCCGGGCGCCGCTTCGACCTGCGCGTCGGCCAATGCCCACAAGCGGGTTTCGACCTCGCGCTTGGCGGGGTCGCCGGCAATGCCGAAGTGGCGCGTGAAGACGCGCTTGACGTTGCCGTCCAGGATGGGCGAGCGCTCGCCGTAGGCGAACGCGGCGATGGCGGCGGCGGTGGACCGGCCGATACCGGGCAGCGTGGCGATGGCTTCGGCCGAAGGCGGAAAGCATCCGTTCCACAGTTCAGCGATCTGCACCGCGCAGCGATGCAGGTTGCGCGCGCGGGCGTAGTAGCCCAGCCCGGCCCAATACGGCATCACGTCTTCCTGGCTGGCGGCGGCCAGCGCGGCGACGTCCGGAAAACGCTGAAGGAAACGTTCGTAGTACGGGATGACGGTGGCCACTTGCGTCTGCTGCAACATAATCTCGGATAGCCAGATCCGATAGGGGTCACGCGTGTTTTGCCAGGGCAGATCGTGGCGGCCGTGCTGGCGTTGCCAGGCGACGATTCTAGGGGCGAAGTCCATGGCGGCAATTATCGCATCGCCCTATTGCCGGGGTGGGGGCGACCGGTTACAACTATCGGCACTACAGCGCACACGCGCCACGACTTCACTTTCACGGCCCTTGTTGGCCCGCGTGACCGTCAAGCGAGGCGGCTCGCGAAGCTGGAGGGGGCCTCCAGGATTTTGGAGTACACATGAATGCCCCCCTGCCAGCCGCCGTACGCACGGCGCTTGAATCCGTCCAACTTGACGACAAGTACACCCTGGAATCCGGCCGCGCCTGGATGAGCGGCATCCACGCCCTGGTGCGCCTGCCCATGATGCAGCGCGTGCGCGATGCGCGGGCGGGGTTGAACACCGCGGGCTTCGTGTCCGGCTACCGGGGTTCTCCGCTGGGTGGGGTGGACCAGAACATGTGGAAGGCGGCCAGGCACTTGAAGGCGCACCACATTGAATTTCAGCCGGGCGTCAATGAAGACCTGGCCGCCACGGCGGTGTGGGGCTCGCAACAGGTGAACCTGTTTCCGGGCGCCAAGTACGACGGCGTCTTCGGCATGTGGTACGGCAAGGGGCCGGGCGTGGACCGCTGCGGCGACGTCTTCAAGCATGCCAACGCCGCGGGCACGTCGCGGCATGGCGGCGTGCTGGTGGTGGCGGGCGACGACCATCCGGCCAAGTCTTCGACCTTGCCGCACCAAAGCGATCACATCCTGAAGGCCTGCATGATTCCGGCGCTATTTCCGTCCAGCGTTCAAGAGGTGCTGGATTACGGGCTGCACGGGTGGGCGATGAGCCGCTATGCGGGTGTGTGGGTAGGCATGAAGTGCATTACCGACATCGTTGAAGTGTCGGCGTCGGTGGACGTGGACCCGCATCGCGTGCAAATTCAGTTGCCGGAAGATTTCATCTTGCCGCCCGACGGCCTGAACATCCGGGTGCCCGACACGCCGCTGCAACAAGAGGCGCGGCTGTTGGACTACAAGCTGTACGCGGCGCTGGCGTACGCGCGCGCCAACAAGCTGAATCGCGAGCTGTGGCAGGTGCCGCAACGCGATGCGCGCTTTGGCATCATGACGTCGGGCAAGGCGTATCTGGACACGCGTCAGGCGCTGTCGGACTTGGGCTTGACCGAGGCCGTGTGCCAACGCATTGGCCTGCGCCTGTACAAGGTGGGCATGGTGTGGCCGCTGGAGTCCGCCGGCATGCAGCAGTTTGCCGACGGGCTGGACGAGATTCTGGTGGTCGAGGAAAAGCGCCAGGTGCTGGAATACCAGCTGAAGGAAGAGTTGTTCAGCTGGATCGGCAGCGGCAAGAAGATTCCCCGGGTAGTAGGTAAATTCGACGACAAGGATGGCGGTGAATGGTCGGTGCCGCAGGGCAACTGGCTGCTGCCGGCACATTACGAGTTTTCTCCCGCGATGGTGGCGCGCGCGATTGCGGCGCGGCTGCTGCGCTTTGCGTTGCCGGACGATGTGCGCGCGGGTATCGAGGCGCGGCTGCAATTCATTCAGGATCGCGAACAGGCGCTGGCACGGCCGCGCGTGGTGCAGGAGCGCAAGCCGTGGTTCTGTTCGGGCTGTCCGCACAATACGTCGACGCGTTTGCCGGAAGGTTCGCGCGGGATGGCGGGCATTGGCTGCCACTACATGGTGCGGTGGATGGACCGCAATACCGAGGTGTACACGCAGATGGGCGGCGAGGGGGTGCCCTGGATAGGGCAGGCGCCGTTCACGGAAGAAAAACACGTGTTCGCGAACCTGGGCGACGGCACGTATTTCCATTCGGGGCTGTTGGCGATCCGCGCGGCGGTGGCGGCAAAGGTGCCCATCACCTACAAGATTCTGTTCAACGACGCGGTGGCGATGACGGGCGGGCAGCCGGTGGACGGACCCATCAGCGTGCCGATGATTTCGCGGCAGATGGCGGCCGAGGGAATCGAGAAAATCGTGGTGGTGACGGACGAGCCGGACAAGTACAAGGACGCGCCGGGTTTGGCGCCGGATGTTCCGGTGCTGCATCGTGATGAACTGGACGCGGTGATGCGCGATTTGCGCGAGCATCCGGGCGTATCCGTGCTGATCTACGACCAGACCTGTGCAACGGAAAAGCGGCGTCGCCGCAAGCGCGGCGCGTATGCGGACCCGGCGCGGCGCGTGGTCATCAACGAGCGCGTGTGCGAAGGCTGCGGAGATTGTTCAACGGCGTCGCATTGCTTGTCGGTGGAGCCGCTGGAAACGGAGTTTGGGCGCAAGCGCAAGATCAATCAATCCAGCTGCAATAAGGACTTTTCTTGTTTGAAGGGCTTTTGCCCCAGCTTCGTGACGGTGGAAGGCGGCAAGCTGAAGAAGCCGCAGGCGTTGTCGCAGGAAGGCGTCGTCGACGAGGGCGTGCCGGAGCCGCGCGTGCCGGTACCGGATCACGCTTACGGCGTGTTTATCGCGGGGGTGGGCGGCACGGGCGTGGTGACGATCGGGCAGTTGTTGGGCATGGCGGCGCATCTTGAGGGCAAGGGCTGTTCGGTGCTGGACATGGCGGGCCTGGCGCAGAAGGGCGGCGCGGTGTATTCGCATGTGGTGCTGGGGCAATCGCCGGAACATCTGTTGAATACGCGCGTGGCGATGGGCGAGGCCGATCTGGTGCTGGCGGGCGACTTGGTCGTGGCGACCAGCGCGGACAGCATGGCGCGGGTGTGCCCGGGCCGCACGAAGGTGCTGTTGAACAGCGACACCGCACCCACGGCGGCGTTTGTGTCGAACCCGGACTGGACGCTGCCGGGCGCGGATCTGACGGCGGATCTGCAAGCCGCGTGCGGCAAGGACAATTTGTACGCGGTGGATGCGGCGGCGATGGCGGTGGTGTTGTTGGGCGACGCGATCTACTCCAACCCCTTGATGATGGGATATGCGTATCAAAAGGGCTGGCTGCCGTTGTCACGCGAGGCGTTGCTGCGGGCAATTGAATTGAACGGTCAGCAGGTGGTGAACAATCAGGCGGCGTTTGCGTGGGGGCGCCGCGCGGCGCACGACCCGGCGGACGTGATGCGGTTGATGGCGAACGGCGGGGTGCCGTTGGCGGGGCCGCAAGACATCATCGAGCTCAAGCGGCCGCGCAGCGCGGCGCCGGTGACGGACTTGAAAAAGCCAACCGGAGAATTGGCGCAGGTGGTGGCGGTGCGCAAGGCGTTTCTGACGCAATACCAGGACGCGGCGTATGCCAAGCAGTACACGGATCTTGTCGACAAGGTGGCGCGCGCGGAACAGGAAGCGACGGGCACGCATCGGTTGGCGGTTGCCGTGGCGCGCAACTATTTCAAGCTGATGGCCTACAAGGACGAATACGAGGTGGCGCGGCTGTATTCGGATGGGGAGTTCGTGAAGAAGATCGGGGAACAGTTCGAAGGGGACTGGAAGCTGCACTTCCATCTGGCGCCGCCGCTGTTCTCGCGGCGCGACAAGGCGGGGCATTTGGTCAAGCGTGCTTATGGGCCGGGGATGCTGAAGGTGTTCGGGGTGCTGGCGAAGATGCGACGGTTGCGGGGTACGCGGTTGGATGTGTTCGGGTATACGGCGGAGAGGCGGGCAGAGCGCGAGCTGATACGGGAGTATCGGGAGACGTTGTCGGCGATTTTGGTGAAGTTGAATCGGGGGAATCTGGAAAGGGCGGTGGCGTTAGCGCGGGTGCCGGAGGAGATTCGGGGGTATGGACATGTGAAGGAGGAGGCGGCGGCGCGGGCGGCTTTGGTGCGGGAGGAGTTGTTGAAGGAATTTAGTGCGAGGGTGGTGGCGATTGGGGTTCGGGCGGCTTGAGGGGGGCTGGGGTGGGAGTTGAGGTTGGGGGGGGATGCTGGGATTTGATGCTGGGATTTGAAGCTGGGATTTGAAGCTGGGATTTGATGCTGGGATTTAGGGCCAGGGGCGGTTTGGGTCTTTTGGAGCGGAGCAGGTTCTTTTGACGCCTGGCGCGGCGGCGGCGCGGGGCGGCGGGTCAACGATTGCGGTCCGGAGCCTTCGCTCCGGACTGCCCCGTCGTCATCTTCGTCCGCCTTCGGCTCCCTTCAGATTCCCTCGGGCTTATCGACTCCCCGCCACCCCGCGCCACCACCACGCCAGGCTGCGTCAGTTGGCGCTGACGGGGGCTGGGGAGGGGAGCGTTCTTTTGGTTCTTGCCTACTGGAGGGGTGGGGCGGAAGGGCTTGCGGGGCCCGCCCCAGGCCGGCCGCGCGGGCGGCCTTTTGGGGCTTACGCGTTTGTGGTGCGTCGGGGCGGGGGCGCTGCGCGAATGCGGGGATTGTGGTGCGTCGGGGCGCGGGCGCTGGTTTTGCGCCCCGGTCCGCCTTCAGGCGGGCGCGCTCCAACCTTTGGAGAGGTCTACAGCTTGGCGCCAGCGTTTCATTCTGGCGTCGCGTACGGCTTGGGGCCAGGTGGGGGTGAAGGTGCGTTCGGCCTGCCATTTGGAGGCGAACTCTTCCAGGTTGCTCCAGAAGCCTACCGCCAGGCCCGCCAGGCCGGCGGCGCCCAGGGCGGTGGATTCGGGCACGCGGGGGCGGACGACGGGGACGCCTAGCAGGTCGGCTTGCATTTGCATCAGCAGGTCGTTGCGGGCGGCGCCGCCGTCTACGCGCAGTTCGGTCAGCGCGATGCCGCTGTCGCCGTTCATGCAGGTCAGCAATTCAGCGCTTTGCAGGGCGATGGATTCCAGTGTGGCGCGGGCGATATGGGCGCGGGTGGTGCCGCGGGTCAGGCCCACCAGGGTGCCACGGGCGTAGGGGTCCCAGTGGGGGGCGCCCAGGCCGGCGAAAGCGGGCACCATGAAGACGTCGTCGGTGTCGGAGACGCTGGCGGCCAGGGATTCGATTTCATCGGAACGCTGGATGATGCCCAGGCCGTCGCGCAGCCATTGGACGGCGGCGCCGGCAACGAACACGCCGCCTTCCAGCATGTAGGTGGGCTTCCACTTGCCGGCGTCGGCTTGGGGCAGGCCCCAGCCCACGGTGGACAGCAGGTGGTTCTTGGATTGCACCGGTTGGTCGCCGACGTTCATCAGCATGAAGCAGCCGGTGCCGTAGGTGTTCTTTGCCATGCCGGGCGTGAAGCAGGCCTGGCCGAAGGTGGCGGCCTGCTGGTCGCCGGCGACGCCCGCAATGGGGATCGAGCCGCCCAGCCATTCGGGCAGGGCGTCGCCCACGACGGCGCTGCTGGGCGCGATCTTGGGCAGCACGCTGCGCGGGATGTTCAGCAAGGCCAGGATGTCGTCGTTCCAGTCTTGCGTGTGCAGGTCGAACAGCATGGTGCGCGACGCGTTGCTGCAATCGGTGCTGTGGACGGCGCCGCCTGTCAGTTGCCAGATCAGCCAGGTGTCGACGGTGCCGAATGCCAGTTCGCCGCGTTCGGCCATCTTGCGGGCGCCGGGCACGTGGTCCAGCAGCCAGGCAAGCTTGGTGCCGGAGAAGTAGGCGTCCACGACGAGGCCGGTGCGCGATTGCAGGAAGTCGGCGTGGCCGTCGCGGCGCAACTGGTCGCACAGCGGTGCGGTGCGGCGGTCTTGCCAGACGATGGCGCGGGCCAGCGGGCGGCCGGTGGCGCGTTCCCAGATCAGCGTGGTTTCGCGCTGGTTGGTGATGCCGATGGCGGCCACGTCGGCGGCGGTGGCGCCGGCGTTGCGCAGGGCTTCGCGGGCCACGTCCAGTTGGCTGTGCCAGATTTCGTTGGCGTCGTGTTCGACCCAGCCGGGCCGGGGGTAGTGCTGGCGGAATTCACGCTGGCCGACACCGCGGACCACGCATTCGCGGTCGAACACGATGGCTCGGGAGCTGGTCGTGCCCTGGTCCAGGGCTAGGACAAATTCATTCGTCGTCACTTTTTTTGGCGCCGTTCAGGTGTGCCCCGGCTTGCGGATCGAGGCGTCTAAAGGAAAGGGTCGAGACCATGCACATCAGCCCGATGACGATAAAGCCGGCGACGACGTCGCTGATCGCCAGCGTTTCGGCGCCGCGCAACGTCATGCTGACGTTCAGCGTCACCGCGGCCACGCCCACGCCCAGGCTGATGCCCAGTTGCTGCGCCATGGCGGCAAAGCTGCTGGCGCGGCTCATCTGGGACGGCGGGATGTCGGCATAGGTTAGCGTATTTACCCCGGTAAATTGCAGCGACCGGAAGAAGCCGCCGACAAGCAAAATGGCGATCATCAGCCACACGGGCGTGGTGGGCGTGAAGGTGGCGCAGACCATGATGAACACGCCGGTCAACAGGGCGTTTACGGTCAGCACGCGCCGGAAACCGAAGTGCCGGACGATGGGCGTGGCCACGAATTTCATCAGCAGGGCGCCGGCGGCGCTGGCAAAGGTGATGAGGCCGGCAGAAAACGGGGTCAGGCCAAAGCCCACTTGCAGCAGCATGGCCAGCAGGAAGGGGGTGGCGCCCACCGCAAAGCGGCACAGGTTGCCGCCCAGCGTCGAGATGGCAAAGGTGGGAATCCGCATCAAGGACAGGTCGATGATGGGGTGGTCGATGCGCCGGGCGTGCCAGGCGTACAGGAAACCGCACGCGGCGCCCACGGCGATCAGGCCCAGCAGCATGGGCAGCGGCATGACGTCGCGGCCGATGGCTTCAAAGCCGCTCACCAGCGCGGCCAGGCACACCGCGCTGAGCAGAAAGCCCAGCCAGTCCAGCCGCGGGGCGGATGCTTCCTTGATTTCAGATACATAGCGCAGCACCAGCGCAATACCCAGCACGCCGATGGGGATGTTGATCAGAAAAATCCAGTGCCACGACATATAGGTGACCATGAAGCCGCCCAGCGGCGGGCCGATCACCGGACCCAGCAGGGCCGGGATGGACAGGAACGACATGGCCTTGAGCAGGTCTTGCTTGGGCACGGTGCGCAGCAGGATGATGCGACCCACGGGCACCATCATGGCGCCGGCCATCCCCTGGACGATGCGGGCCACGACAAGCTGGGGCAGGTCCTGCGACAGGGCGCAGGCAACGGAACTGAGCGTGAACAGCCCGATGGCGGCCACAAATACGCGGCGCGCGCCGTAGCGGTCGGCCGCCCAGCCGCTGACGGGCACGAACACGGCCACCGAGAGCAGGTAGGACGTAATGGCCACGTTCAGCCGCACGGGGGTGGAGCCCAAGGCGCGGGCCATGGCGGGCAGGGCGGTAGCCACCACGGTGGCGTCCAGCATCTGCATGAACAGCGCGCAGCCGACAATGAAGGGGATCATGCGCGCTGCGCGCACCGCATCCGGGGTTGAAGGGGGTGCGGGATTGGCTGCGGCGACGGATTCGGCTGACATGGCGGAGGGGGGCGTTGGGTGCCTGACGATTGTAACGCCGGGGAATTGGCCCCGCGTGAAGTAAACTCGTCGGATCTGCAACCTACTGAAATTGGCGTCATGGCGACCAACTACGAATCCGAGATCACCCTTTTCCTGAAAGACTTCAAGCAGTCGCACCCTGGCACGGAAGAACGCCAGCGTGAAGGCCGCGCCCGTCTGTGGGACAAACCGCAAGATCCGGAACTGCTCGAAGGCTTCCGCGCGGCCCGCGTGCCGCAAAAACCGTACGTGTATTCGGCAGACTGATTCCCGTTGCGGCAGACATGTCCCGTAACCCTTCAGTCCCTGGCGAGGCACTGGCCAAGCTAGTGGAACCGCCTGTGGACAGCACGCCAGACACCGTCGACAGCGTGGCGTTCGCGCGCCTGTACGGCGAGCCGCTGTTCCAGATGCCGACGGATCTGTACATTCCGCCGGACGCGCTGGAGGTGTTTCTTGAGGCGTTCGAAGGGCCGCTGGACCTGTTGCTGTACCTGATCCGCAAGCAGAACTTCAACGTTCTGGACATCCCGATGGCGGATGTCACGCGGCAGTACCTGTCTTATGTGGACCAGATCCGCATCACCAATCTTGAACTGGCCGCCGAATATCTGCTGATGGCGGCCATGCTGATCGAGATCAAGTCGCGCATGCTGCTGCCGGTCAAGAAGACCGACACCGGCGAAGAGCCCGAAGACCCGCGCGCCGAACTCGTGCGTCGCCTGCTTGAATACGAGCAGATGAAGCTGGCGGCGCAAAAGCTGGACAAGCTGCCGCAACTGGGCCGCGATTTTGTCAGCAGCCAGGCCGTGGCGGACCTTAGCGTTGAACGCATGATGCCCGAGGTCAGCGTGGACGATCTGCGCCTGGCCTGGGCCGACATCATGAAGCGGGCCAAGCTGAACCAGCACCACCACATCACGCGTGAACAGCTGTCGGTGCGCGACCACATGACGCATATCCTGCGGCGCCTGAACGATGTGCGCTTCATGGAATTTGGCGACCTGTTCATGGAGCGCGTCCGCGAAGGCGCGCCGGCGGCTGTCGTCGTCGTGCATTTCATCGCCATGCTGGAACTGGCTCGCGAATCCCTGCTGGAAATCACGCAGGCCGAGCCTTATGCGCCCATCTATGTCCGCCTGGCTTACACCAGCGTGGCGGCGGTCGCGGCCTGATCCTGACCGGGCTGCCCCCAACCCCGGAGAGTTCCCTTGAAAGTCGTACACACCATCCAGGAATTGCGCGATCACCTGCGCGGCCAGAACCGCGTGTCGTTCGTGCCCACGATGGGCAATCTGCACGAAGGCCACCTGTCGCTGATGAAGCTGGCCCGCCAGCATGGCGACCCCGTCGTCGCCAGCATCTTCGTGAACCGGCTGCAATTCGGTCCGAACGAGGACTTCGACCAATACCCGCGCACGCTGGCGGCTGATATTGAAAAGCTGGAGCAGGCGCGCGACGTCTACGTGCTGTTCGCGCCGAATGAGCGCGAGATGTATCCCGAGCCGCAGAACTACCGTGTGCAGCCGCCGGACGATCTGGGCGACATCCTGGAAGGCGAGTTCCGTCCGGGCTTCTTCGAGGGCGTCAGCACGGTGGTGCTCAAGCTGTTCTCGTGCGTGCAGCCGCGCGTGGCCGTCTTCGGCAAGAAGGACTACCAACAGCTGATGGTCGTGCGCAATATGTGCCGCCAGTTTCAGCTGCCGGTCGAGGTGCTTGCCCATGAAACGGTGCGCGCGGATGACGGCCTGGCGCTGTCCTCGCGCAACCGCTACCTGACTCCGGAAGAACGCGCCGAAGCGCCCGCGCTGTATGCGGGCTTGCAGAAGATCGGCCAGCGTCTGACGCAGGGCGAGCGCAATGCCGAAGCCCTGGAGCGCGACGCCATTGACGAGCTCACCCGGCGCGGCTGGAAGGTCGATTACGTGGCCCTGCGCCGCCAGCGCGATCTGAAGCGCCCCGAGGCTGCCGACTTGCAGGCCGGCGAGCCGGTAGTGGTGCTGGCCGCCGCGAAGCTGGGCGCGACGCGTCTGATCGACAACCTGGAATTGGCCTACACGGCCTGATCCCGCATGAACAGGGTAGGGACCGCAGATTGCGGCATCCCGACCCCTGACAGAATTGCTAGCTTTCGCCGTTTTTAGGGGGAGGGCAGACTTCTTGTAATCCTACATTGCAAAAACGAGTCGCCCCATGCGTGTTCCCCGTCCCGACCTTGATGCGGCGCTTGTCGCCTTGACGCCCCGCGAAAGGCAAATCGTCGACTATGTGGCGGCCGGCAGGCCGAACAAAGTGATCGCCATCGACCTGGGTATTTCGCTGCGCACGGCGGAAGCCCATCGCGCCCGCATCTTCGCCAAACTACATACCCGCAACGCCATGGAGCTGGCCTGCCGCCTGTGCGCGCACGGCCGTTCCGGGGCGTCGCCCATTCTTGAAGCCGCGGCAGTGGATGCGGCGGTGGCTGCCGAGCGCGGTGCTGGGGTGGGTGCTGAGCGGGGCGCGGCTACGGCTTCACGGCCCGCGCTGGGTATGGCTGGAGGCAGGCCGATGACTGGCTCTCCCAGGCTGCCCGCCGACGCAAATTTGCCCATCGTCTCGCAGCCGATCGTCCCCGGGATTTATTCCGCCGCCATGTTCCCCCCTATGGCGTCCAGCACGACGCTGCACGAACCGCCGCTGGGATATGGAGTCGATCCCGCAGCCGCTGATGACCCGACGGACGACCCCACGGATGACCCGACGGATGACCCCACGGATGGCCCCACGGATGGCCCCACGGGCGACCCTGCGGACAATCATGATTAGGCGGCGCTGGGCCCAAAAAAACGCCGGGCCCGCGAACAAGGTGTTCGGC
>NZ_JCBAMR010000061.1:0-23055 GCF_059760425.1 Achromobacter sp. RT286_PF | reverse complement strand
GCTCAGGGGCGTCCCTATGCCGGGCGCCCCTATGCCGGGCGCCTGCCGAGGTGGCGGGGGCGCCGTCCAGGTCGTGGACCGAGACGATCTTCAAGTGCGGGAATTCGGCGCGGGCGCGCTGGGCGATATCGGCATATTCGGTGTCGATGATCAGGGCGCGCGCTTCGCCGTGGCCCAGCATGAACAGCACGCTGGGCGCGTCCAGGCGGGTGTTCAGCGTGTTGAGCACCGCACCGACCATCGGCACGCCGAAGTGGGCTTCGACCATGGCGGGAATGTTGGGCAGCATCACGGCGACGGTGTCGCCGCGCTGGATGCCGGCCCGTTCCAGCGCGTTGGCCAGGCGTTGCGCGCGTTCGTAGGTCTGGGCCCAGGTGCGGCGAACCTTGCCGTACACCACGGCAAGCCGCTGGCCGTACACCTCGGCCGCGCGGGCAATGAAGTCCACCGGGGTCAAGGGCGTGTAGTTGGCGTCGCGGCGCGCCAGGCCGTGGTCGAACATGCTGCTCATGCGTCGTCTCCGAGTAGGGCGCGTGGGTGGCCCCTGTCTTGTTCGAGGTTTGCTGATCGCGGAAAGCTTGATTTCCGTCGCTTGCGTGAGCGTAGGGGCGAGCCGAAAATACTGTCTGTCGCCTGCATGACAGACCTGCCAGCCGACCTCGCAAACTGCCAGTTTTACACGGTTCCGCCCATGTCCGATGTTTCAAACGTTGTTTCCGCCGCCGCGCTGGCCGAGCTCTTCGGCGCCTGTTCGTGGTTCGCCGCACTGGAGGCCGGCCACCAGGAACTGGTGCTGGCGACGGCGCGCGCGGAACACGTGGCCAATGGCGCCTGGATCGCGCGGCGCAACGCGCCATCGGACTATTGGCTGGGCGTGCACACGGGCTTGCTCAAGCTGGCCATCTATAACGAATCGGGCCGCAGTTGCACGTTTTCCGGCGTGCCGCGTGGCGGCTGGTTTGGCGAAGGCAGCGTCATCAAGCGCGAGCTGCGCAAATACGATGTGGTGGCGATCCAGCCGTCGCTGGTGATGTTGGTGCCGGCCGCCACGTTCCATGCGCTACTGGCCGCCAGCCTGCCGTTTTCGCATTTCGTCATCGGCCAGCTGAACGACCGCATGGGGGAATTCATTGCATCGATCCAGAACCATCGTTTGATGGACGCCGATGCGCGGGTGGCGCAGTCACTGGCCCAGCTGTTCAACCCGCAGCTGTATCCGTCTACCGACCTGACGCTGGCGATTTCCCAGGAAGAACTAGGCTATCTGACCGGCCTGTCGCGCCAGCGGGTGAACCAGGCGTTGCAGACCCTGGCGGACGCGCAGATCCTGGCGCTGGCGTATCACCAGATCAAGGTGCTGGATTTGAACCGGCTGCGGCAGTTCGGGCTGGACCAGATCTAACGCCAATCGGGCCACGTCAGCGCGGCGCCGGGGCGGGTCAGGGCGCGGGTGACAGGGCACCGGACAGCGCGCGTGACAGCGCGGCGCGTGCCAGGATGCGTGTGGAATCCAGCGTGGGCAAGGCGCAGTTGCCGTCGTTCAGCACCAGCGGCAGTTCGGTGCAGCCCAGCACCACGGCATCGCAACCGGCATCGCGCAAGCGTTCCACAATGCCTTGCAGGCGCGCGACCGACTCGGGCTGGAAAACGCCGTAAACCAGTTCGTCCATGATGATGCGGCCCAGCGTGAGCCGGTCTTCTTCGATGGGGCGCACCCATTGCAGCCCTTGCGCGCCCAGCTTGTCCGGATACACCTCGCTATCAACCAGCCACCGCGTGCCCAGGATGCCGATGCGTCGAAAGCCTCGCGCGGCGGCCTGCAAGGCAACTTCCTCGGCGATATGCAGCCAGGGCAGCGGCGAACGCGGCAGCACATGGCCCCACGCCTGATGGATGGTGTTGTCCGGGCAGATCAGCAAGTCAGCCCCGGCGCGCGCCAGCTTGTTGGCCGATGACAGCATCAACGCGCCCACACCGGCCAGGTCCTGGTTGCTCAGGCACACCACGTAGTCCGCCAGCGAATGGGTATGCAGCGAAATTTCGGGGTGCGCGTGCGGCCCCATGCGCTGCGAACCTTCGGCGCACAACGTGCGATAGCACAGCGCGGCGCCTTCGGCCGAACAGGCAACGATGCCGATGTGCAGGGCGGCGGTGGCGACCGGGTCGGCGGTCGTGGGGTTGGTGTTCATCGGCGCATTGATCATGAGGCAGGGTCCTGGTTCAACGCCCGCACGTGGCGGGCAATGTCGACAAAGCTCTTGGCCATGGCGGCTTGTTGCGCGGCGGGCAATCGCGACAGGAACAATTCGTCGATGGCCGGGCCGTACACCTTCCACATCTCGCGCCGCAGCGCGCGGCCCTTGGGCGTCAGGCGGGCATAGGTGGCGCGCCTGTCCTCGTCGGAACGAAAGCGCTCGACCAGGCCGGCCGCCTCGATCCGGTCCATCAAGCGCGTCAGGTTATAGCGCGCGATCACCATGCGTTCGGCCATTTCGAACATGCGCGCCGTGCCGTCCGGGGCGCGTTCCAGCGCCCATAGCGCGTCGTACCACGCCAGCGGCGGCAGGTCGGCTGCCGACAGCCGTTTTTCAATCTCCTCTACCACCAGCGCGTGCGCGGTCAGGAAGAGGCTCCATGCGTCGGGCTTGCCCGTGGCCATGCGGTCGTTCCTTTTTTGATATCGGGAATGCAGCCGCGATTGTAAGAGCGGCGTTGCGGGATCGCGCGATCGAAGTGGAAAACGTGAACAGCGGCTGGCAAAGATAGTTGCACTTGCAATTGTTCGGGCGCAGCCATACGATTGCAATTGCACATGATGCAATTGCAATTCACGATGTGAAATACGTGGAACGCCGACGCCTTGCTGCGTGGCGCAGCCCCATCACCAAAGGAACCCCCATGGACACCCCGATCGATTCCACTGACGCCGACCCGCAGGAAACGCAGGAATGGCTGGAAGCCATGCAGGCCGTGTTGGCCCACGAAGGCCGGCCGCGCACGCACTACTTGCTGGATCAATTGATCCAGCAGGACCGCGCGGCCAATGGGCGCTATACGGCGCCGGGCGTCACCCCCTACGTCAACACCATCAATGTTGCGAGCCAGTCCGTGTTTCCGGGCGATATCGGCATCGAGCAGCGGCTGGACGCCTACCTGCGCTGGAATGCCATGGCCATGGTGCTGCGCGCCGGCAAGACCTCGGGCGTGGGCGGCCACATCGCCACCTACGCGTCTGCCACGACGCTGTACGAAACCGGCTACCGCCATTTCTTTCGCGCCGCCACGCCCGATTTCCTGGGCGACCTGCTCTACATTCAGGGCCATTCCGCGCCCGGCATTTATGCGCGCGCCTACCTGGAAGGCCGAATTTCCGAAGACCAGCTTGACGGCTTTCGCCGCGAAATCGGCGGCGGCGGGCTGGCGTCCTATCCGCACCCGCGCACCATGCCGGGCTTTTGGCAATTTCCCACGGTGTCGATGGGCCTGGGCCCGCTGATGGCTGCCTATCAGGCCCGCTACATGCGTTACCTGGAAGACCGCGAGCTGATTGCCGCGCAGGGCCGCAAGGTATGGGGCTTTCTGGGTGACGGGGAACAGGACCAGCCCGAAACGCTGGCCGCCGTGGCAATGGCCGGGCGCGAAAAGCTGGACAACCTGATCTTCGTGGTCAATTGCAACCTGCAACGGCTGGATGGGCCGGTGCGCGGCAACGCCAAGATCATCCAGGAACTGGAAAGCGTCTATCGCGGCGCCGGCTGGAATGTCATCAAGGTGATCTGGGGCGCCGGTTGGGACGCGCTGCTGGCGCAGGACCACGACGGCCGCCTGCGCCGCCGCATGATGCAGTGCGTGGACGGCGAATACCAGGTGTTCAAGGCGCGGGGCGGCGCCTACGTGCGCGAGCATTTCTTTGGGGCGGACCCGGTGTTGCTGGAACGTGTGGCCCATCTGTCGGACGACGAGATCGGCGCACTGAACCGGGGCGGCCACGACCCCGCCAAGGTGCATGCCGCCTATGCGGCGGCCGTGGCGCACCGGGGCCAGCCCACCGTCATCCTGGCCAAGACCGTCAAGGGGTACGGCATGGGTGCGGCGGGCGAGGCGGCCAACACCAACCACCAGCAAAAGAAAATGGCCGACCCGGCCGTGCGCGCCTTCCGCGACCGCTTCGCCATTGCCGTGCCGGACGATCAGCTTGAAGAGATTCCGTATATCAAGCCCGCGCCCGGCAGCGCGGAGCACCAGTATTTCCAGGCCGCCATCGCACGCGCCGGCGGCCATCTGCCGCACCGTTCGAGGGGCCCAGGGCCGTTGTCCACGCCGCCGCTGACGGCGTTCGCCGCCCATTTGAAGGGCAGCGACGGCCGCGAATTTTCAAGCACGATGGCCTTCGTGCGGGTATTGGCGCAGCTGCTCAAAGACCCGGATATCGGCCCGCGCGTCGTACCCATCGTGCCCGACGAGTCGCGCACGTTCGGCATGGACGGCATGTTCCGCCAAGTGGGCATCTATTCGCACGTCGGCCAGCTTTACACGCCGCAGGACGCGGACCAGCTCAGCGTCTACCGCGAGGATCGCAAGGGCCAGATCTTGCAGGAAGGCATCAACGAATCCGGCGCGATGTCGTCGTGGATCGCGGCGGGCACCGCGCACAGCACGCATGGGCTGGCCACCATTCCCTTCTATATTTTCTATTCCATGTTCGGCTTTCAACGCGTGGGCGATCTGGCGTGGGCGGCGGGCGACATCCGCGCGCGCGGCTTCCTGCTTGGCGCCACGTCGGGGCGCACCACACTGGAAGGCGAGGGGCTGCAACACGATGACGGCCATAGCCACGTGCTGGCCTCGGTCATCCCGTCCTGCCGCGCCTATGACCCTGCCTACGCCTATGAAATCGCGGTGATCGTGCAGGACGGGCTGCGCCGGATGTACACGGACGGCGAAGACGTTTTCTATTACCTGACGCTGGTCAACGAGAAGACCGCGCATCCGCCCATGCCCGAAGGCGCCCAGGCCGGCATCCTGCAAGGCATGTATCGCTTGCGCCAGGGCGATCCGGGCGCCTTGCGCGTGCAGCTGCTGGGTAGCGGCGCGATTCTGGCCGAGACGCTGGCCGCCGCCAGTCTCTTGCAACAGGATTTCGGCGTGTCGGCGGACGTCTGGAGCGTGACCAGCTATTCCGAACTGATGCGCGACGGCCACGAGGTCGAACGCTGGAACCGCCTGCATCCGCAGGCCGAAGCGCGGCGCGGTCATGCCGAAACCGCGCTGGCCGCGAGCGTGGGGCCGGTGGTGGCCGCCACCGACTATATGAAGACGGTGCCCGAGCAGATCCGGCCGTTCCTGGCGGGCCGGCGCTACGTCACCCTGGGCACCGACGGATTCGGCCGCTCGGATACGCGCCCGGCATTGCGCTCGTTCTTCGGCGTGGACCGCCATCACATCGCCTTGGCGGCGCTCAAGGCGCTGGCCGATGACGGGCAGGTGGACCCGGCCCAGGCCGCCCAGGCCATCGTCCGATACGGCATCGACGCCGAGGCCGTGTCGGCTGCCTTGCCCTAGGCACAGGGGCGTATCGCCGTCGGCATGGGTGCGTCCGCGCCGCGCCCATGCCGCCCGCGCGAACCCGGGCGCGCGCCGGTAGTGTTAAATACGGTTTTCCCGGACAGTGAACGCGGGCCCCCGGGCTTTAGCGAAGGAAACAACATGGCATTCGATTTTGATCTGTTTGTGATCGGCGCGGGTTCTGGCGGCGTGCGCGCGGCCCGTTTTGCAGCAGGCTTTGGCGCGCGCGTGGCCGTGGCGGAAAGCCGCTACCTGGGCGGCACCTGCGTCAACGTGGGCTGCGTGCCCAAGAAGCTGCTGGTCTACGGCGCCCATTACAGCGAAGACTTCGAGCAGGCCCACGGCTTTGGCTGGAATGTAGGCAAGCCGTCCTTCGACTGGCCCACCCTGATCGCCAACAAAAACCGCGAAATCGAACGCCTTAACGGCATTTACCGCAACTTGCTGGTCAATAGCGGCGTGACGCTGCTGGAAGGCCACGCCCGCATCGTCGACCCGCACACCGTCGAAATCAACGGCCAACGCCACACCGCCGCCAACATCCTGGTGGCAACGGGCGGCTGGCCGCGCGTGCCCGACATTCCCGGCAAGGAACACGCCATTACCTCGAACGAGGCGTTCTTCCTGCCGCGGTTGCCGCGCCGCGTGCTGGTGGTGGGCGGCGGTTATATCGCCGTGGAATTCGCGTCGATCTTCAACGGCATGGGCGCGCACACCGTGCAGGCCTATCGCGGCCCGCTGTTCCTGCGCGGTTTTGACCAGGGCGTGCGTGAACACCTGCGCGACGAGCTCACCAAAAAGGGCGTCGACCTGCGCTTTTTCACCGACCTGGCGCGCATCGACAAGCAGCCCGACGGCTCGCTGCTGGCCACGTTGAAAGACGGCGCGGTCATCGAAACCGATTGCGTCTTCTACGCTACCGGCCGCCGTCCGATGCTGGACAACCTGGGCCTGGAGAACACCGGCGTCAAGCTGCGCGAAGACGGCTTCATCGACGTGGACGACGAATACCGCACCGCCGAACCATCCATCCTGGCGATTGGCGACGTCATCGGCCGGGTGCCGCTGACGCCGGTGGCGCTGGCCGAAGGCATGGCCGTGGCGCGCCGCCTGTTCCGCCCCGAGGAATACCGCAAGGTCGACTACAAGCTGATTCCGACCGCCGTGTTCAGCCTGCCGAACATTGGCACGGTGGGCATGACCACGGAAGAAGCGCGCGAAGCGGGCTACGAGATCAAGCTTTTCGAAAGCCGCTTCCGTCCGATGAAGCTGACGCTGACGGAATCGCAGGAAAAGACCTTGATGAAGCTGATCGTGGACGCCAAGACGGACCGCGTGCTGGGCGTGCACATGGTCGGCCCCGATGCGGGCGAAATCGTGCAGGGCATCGCGGTGGCGCTCAAGGCCGGTGCCACCAAGCAGGTGTTCGACGACACCATCGGCATCCACCCGACGGCGGCGGAAGAATTCGTCACGCTGCGCACGCCGGTCGCGCAATAAGGGCGCCAAAAAACGCGCCGCGCGCCGGCCTGCACTACAAGCGTTCGATCATGGCGCGCGCCGCAAACGGCGCGCGTTCTTTTGCGCCATTGATAAAGAAGGCGTAGACGTCCTGCGCGCGCGGTGGCCCGGACGGCGCGGAACCGATCCGTGGCAGGTCCGCCGGATCGTCGCCACGCGACCAGGTGTGCAGCCTGTCCGCCCAGGCGTCCAGTACCTTGGGCGCATAGCCGGCCTTGAACGTGGTGCTGGCGCGCATCAACCGTGCGTAGACGAAATCAGCGGTGCGGTCGGCGATGGACGGAAAATTCTCGCTGTCCGTGTAGACGGTGGCGGCGCGGTGGCGGCGGGCCAGTTCCAGGTATTCCTCGCAGGCGAAGCTGGGGTGGCGCACGTCCAGCACGTGGCGCAGCGGCAAGCCATCGACCTTGTCGGGCAACAGCGCCAGGAATTCGCCGAAGTCCTCCGCGTTGAAGGTCTTGGTGGGCGCGAATTGCCACACCACCGGCCCCAGCTTGGGTCCTAATTCGGCAATGCCGCTATGGACGAAGCGCTGGATGGAATCGCCGGCGCCGGCAAGCTCGCGCCGGTTGGTGGCGTAGCGCGACGCCTTTAGCGAAAAGACGAAGCCGTCTGGCGTTTCGTCGCGCCATTTGGCGAAAGTGGCGGGCTTCTGGGTGCTGTAGTAGGTGCCGTTGATTTCAATCGCGGTGAGCTGCCGGCTGGCGTATTCCAGCTCGCGCGCATGGGGCAGGTCCTCGGGATAAAAGGTGCCGCGCCAAGGCGCGTACGTCCAGCCGCCGATGCCGACGCGAATGACGGGCGGGCTTTCCACCACGGACGGATGACGTTTCGGCATGTCCCGGTGCTCCATGCAGTGCAACGAATCGGTTCACTGTATCGCCACGCGCCTGGGGCCGTAAAGTTGCGGAGGCCAATCACGGTGCGGGTTCGGGCCGGTGTGGCATGGGCGATACGTTTGCCGGGCGGCCCTGCGGCGTTCAAAAAGTTTCCTGTTCCGATACAGTTTTGCGATAACGTGTGCGCATCCCTGTTCGACATCGTCCGGCTCGCGCCGGCTCATCATGCCCGACCTGACTCATCTTCTGACATTCGCCCTGGTGGCCCTGGGCATGGTGCTGACGCCCGGCCCCAACATGATTTACCTGGTGTCCCGTTCCATCTCGCAAGGCGCGCGCGCCGGCCTGATTTCCCTGGGCGGCGTGGCGGTCGGGTTCATCTTCTATGTGTGCTGCGCGGCCTTCGGCATTACGGCCTTGCTGCTGACGGTGCCCTACGCCTATGACGCCTTGCGCATCGGCGGCGCCATGTACCTGCTGTACATGGCGTGGCAGGCCATCCGCCCCGGCGGGCGATCGCCGTTCCAGGTGCGCGAACTGCCCCGCAGCAGCCCGCGCACGCTGTTCACGATGGGGCTGGTGACCAACCTGCTCAACCCCAAGATCGCGGTGATGTATGTGTCGCTGTTGCCCCAGTTCATCCAGCCCGACCATGGCAGCGTATTCACGCAGTCGCTGGCGCTGGGCATGACGCAGGTGGTCATCAGCCTGTCGGTCAATGCCGTCATCGCCATTACCGCCGGGTCCATCGCGGGCTTCCTGGCGGGGCGGCCGTTGTGGCTGGTGATCCAGCGCTGGTTGATGGGTACCGTGCTGGCCGGCCTGGCCGTGCGCATGTTGATGGACGCGCGACGCTGATGCCGCAGGACGACGGATTTTTCGGCTCGCTGGGCGTCATGCTGGGCGAAGCGCTGCGCGCGGTGGTGGGCGGCATCAAATGGCTGCTGGGCGGCTTGGGCGGTGCGCTGGGCGACTTCTACGGCGGGCTGTCCAAGGCAATGGGCATGAGCCCGTCCATCTTCAATTTTGTCTTGCTGGTGCTGGGCCTGATGTTCCTGTGGGCCGCCATCAAGGCCTTGCTGCGCCGCTCGATCCTTGGGTTTCTGTTCTGGGCGGTGCTGGCGGTGCTGGTGCTGGGTGGCCTGGTCAATTAGCGCCGGGCTTGCCGCGCCAGTTCCCCCAGGCGCTTGACCAGCGCGGGAAAGCGGTCGGCGCTGGTGTTGCCATAGCCGATCACCAGCCCGTTGTCTTCGGCGCGCGGCGCCATGGCGAAAGTCGATAGCGCGCTGGGGTTCATGCCCACCTGCCGCGCCAGCGCCACAATGGCCTGATCCGGGCAATCCGGCGGCAGGCGCACCGTCAGGTGCAGGCCGCTGTGTCCGCCCAAGACCTCGTGATCCCCCTTGAAATGCGTGGCCAGCGCATCGCGCAAGGCCGACTGCCGTTCGCGGTACAGGCGCCGCATGCGGCCCAGGTGACGCGAGAATTGGCCGTTGTCGATGAAGGCGGCCAGCGTCAGCTGTTCCAGCCGGTGGCCGCCGCGCAGCATCTCGATAATGGACGGCAAGGCGGTCTGGGCCAGGGCCTCGGGCAGCACCAAAAAGCCCAGGCGCAACGCCGGAAAAAGCGTCTTGCTGAACGTGCCCACGTACAGCACGGGCGCGTTGGGCAACAGCCCCTGCATGGCCGCGATGGGGTCGCCTTGATGCCGGAACTCACTGTCGTAGTCGTCTTCGATGATCCAGGCGCCCGCGCGCCCGGCCCGTTCCAGCAGGTCCAGCCGCCGCGCCACCGACAGCACGGCGCCCGTGGGGTATTGATGCGTGGGCGTGGTCTGGATCAGGCGCGGCGGATGCGTGCGCCAGGCGTCGTCGGGTATGACGATGCCGTCCGCGTCCACGCGCATGGCCACCACGTTCAGGTCGCCACCATGAAAGGCCGACTTGGCGCCGCGATAGCCGGGCTCTTCGAGCCAGGCGGTGTCGCCCGGGTTGGTCAGCAGTTGCACGCATAGCGCCAGCGCGCCCTGCGCGCCTTCGGTGATGATGATGCGCGAGGCGTCGCAATGCACGCCGCGCGACACCCGCAGATATTGCGCGATGGCTTCGCGCAGCGCCGGCTCGCCCGTCGGATGGCCGTAGCCCAGCGTGGTGGCGGGGGCGGCTTGCAGCGCACGGTCTTGCGCGCGGCGCCAGGCGTTCATGGGGAACTGTGTCAGGGCCGGCGTGCCGGGGGTCATGGGCAAAGAACTGTCGGTCGCGCCACGGGTGGCAACGATGCGCGACAAGCGCGTGGCGGTAGCGGTGGGGGCCATCGTTGCATCGATGGTCGCGGTTGCCGCTGCGGTTGCGCTGGCCGTGGCGCTGTTCATGGCGCTGGCTGTGGCGCTGGCTGTGGCGCTGTTCGTGGCGCCGTTCGTGACACCGGCGCCCGATGCGCGCGGGTCGGCGGGCGCTGTCTGCCCGGCGGCGCGGGCCGCCAATGCCCACGGGGCGGCCGACAGCGGCGCCACGCGGGTGCCCTGGCGGTCCGCGATGACATAGCCTTCGGCCGTCAACTGTTCGTAGGCGATCAGCACCGTATTGCGCGAAATTTCAAGCTCTTCAGACAGCGCGCGTGACGACGGCAGCTTGCCGCCGGCGGGCAATTGGCCGGCCAGGATGGCCTGCTTCAGGCGTTGAATAAGCTGGCGTTGGCGCGGCGGCGCGCCGGGGCCGCGCGCAAGCGGACTGGACAGCAGGGCGGTGTGGGCGGGTAGGCTTCGGCTGGGCGTTTGCATGGCGCGATGATCGCGGGCCGCTTGAGGCGTGGCCCTATTAAATTCGGGGTGCGTGGTGCTTTTTATGATGCCACGATTCCGATATTGTGAGGCCCTGCGTGTTGCGTCCGCCACGGCCGGCGGCGCGCGCTTAACCGGATGAGGCCCCGCCCAATGCAAGCCCGCGTCAATGCATTCCAACAACCCATCGGCCCCGACGTACCCGGCTGGACGGCACGCCCGCGCCCGCCGCTAACGCCGGCCATCGGCCGTTATTGCCGCCTGGAACCCTTGTCCGCCGAGCGCCATGCCGCGGATCTGTACCAGGCCTTCAGCCAGGCGCCGGACGATAGCGACTGGACCTACATGGGCGTTGGCCCGTTTGCCGACGCGGACGCCTACCGCGCCTTCGCCGAAGCCGCGCAGGCGGGCAACGACCCGCTGCATCACGCCATCATCGACCTGGAAACGGGCCGGGCCATCGGCACGCTGGCCTTGATGCGTATCGACCCGGCCAATGGCGTCATCGAAGTCGGCTTCGTGTCGTTCTCGCGCAGGCTCAAGCGCACCCGGATCGCCACCGAAGCGCAATTCCTGCTGATGCGCCGCGCGTTCGACGAGCTGGGCTACCGCCGTTATGAATGGAAGTGCGACAGCCTGAATGCGCCGTCGCGCCAGGCCGCCGCGCGGCTGGGCTTTCAGTTTGAAGGCATCTTCCGCCAGGCCACGGTCTACAAGGGCCGCAGCCGCGACACCGCCTGGTTCTCGATCATCGACAGCGAATGGCCCGCGCTGCGCGCCGCCTACGAACGCTGGCTGGACCCCGACAACTTCGACGCCGAAGGCAATCAACGCCAAAGCCTGTCTGAACTGACCGCCCGGGAAAAAGCCGCGTGCGCCTGATTCCGGTGGCGTTGGCCCTGTTCTGGGGGCTGAACTGGCCGGCGGTGAAAATCATCCTCGCCATCTTCCCGCCGTTCACGCTGCGCGTGCTGGGGCTGGGCAGCGGCGCGGTCCTGCTGTTGCTGCTGGCGCGCGCCAAGCGGCTGCCCCTGTTGCCGCCGCGCGATGCGTGGCCGGGCATCGTCGTGGGCGGCGTGCTGGCCGTGGCGGTCTTCAACCTGGCGGTGGCGTGGGCGCAGCTCAGCACCAGCACGTCGCGCGCGGCGGTGCTGACCTTCACGATGCCCATGATGTCGGCGCTGCTGGCCTGGCTGGTGCTGGGCGAACGGCTGGACCGACGGCGCGCGCTGGCGCTGATGCTGGGCGCCATCGGGGTGGCCATCCTGGCCTGGCCGGTGTTGCGCGCGGTGTTCGGGCAGCACGACCTGGCCGCCACCCGTGGCCTGGTGTTTCCGCTGGTGGCCGCGTTTGGTTGGGCGGCGGGCACGGTGTATCTGAAGCGCTGGCCGGTGGACGGCCACCGTATCGTCGTCACCGCATGGCAGTTGGCCGTGGGCGCCGCCTGTGCGCTGACGGGCGTGTTGATCGCCGGCGAGTAATTTCCTACCCAAGGCTGGAACGGCCGCATCGTGGCGGCGCTGTCGTTTCACATCATCCTGGGTACGGCGGTGGCCTACTGGCTGTGGTTCGTGCTGAGCGAACGCGTCAGCGCCACGGTGGCGGCGTTGACCACGTTGATGGTGCCGGTGGTGGGCGTGCTGGGCGCGATGGCCCTGGTGGGCGACCGGCCCGCCGCCGCCGATTGGTGGGGCTTTGCCTTTGTGCTGGCAGGCGCCGCGCTGATCGTGCTGAACCTGGGCCGGAGCCGGGGGTAGGCAGGGCCAGGGCGCCGAGATAGCACAGCATAGGGTGCCGAGATAGGGCGCCGAGATAGGGCAGCAGGATAAAGCAGCCCTTTCCCGGATTGCCAGCTCAGTCCTGCCGCCTGCGCAGCCACTGCCTGACGACTTCGCCGCCGCTGACCAGGGTGATGCCCGACAGCACCAGCACCGCGCCGATGGCGAAGCCCGCGTCCAGCGGTTCATCCAGGATCAGCACGCCGAAGCTCACCCCGAACAGCGGCGTCATGAAAGACAGGATCGACAGGCGCGACGCCAGGTAGCGGCGCAACAGCCAGAACCACGCCAGGTAACTGGACAAGGCCACGACCACCGCCTGGAACGCCACGCTGGTCAAGGCCGCCGTCGTGGGGCGGATGGTGTGCTGGCCGGTGACCACGGCATAGGCCAAGAGGCCCACCGCCGCCACCGCCATCTGATACAGCAAGGTCTTGGACGGGGCCGCCTCGGACAACGACGTTGCGCGGATGGCGACCGTGGTGGCGCCCCACAGCAAGCCCGCCGCCAATCCCATGGCGTCGCCCAGCAGCATGTTGGCGGCGCCGGCGGCTTCGCGCGGTGCGCCGCCCTTGAACAGGAACGCCACCGCAATACCGCCGAAAGCAATCGCGACTCCCAGCCATTGCAGCGGCTGCATGCGTTCTTCGGGCAGCAGCCAATGCAGCCCCAGCGCGGCAAATATGGGCGCGGTGTACAGAAACACCGACATGTGCGAGGCCGTGGTGTACAGCAGCCCCTGCGCCACGAACAGGAATTCCGCGCCGAACAGCAAGCCGACAAGCAGGCCTGGCAGCGCCGTGCCGTCGCGCACGGCGCCCCGGCCTTCGGCGCGCCAGACCACCACCGCCAGCACCAGCGCGGCAAAGCTGGATCGCAGCGCAATCTGCATGATGGGCGCGATGTCGGCGGCCACCAGCTTGATGGCAATTTGCTGAAAGCCCCAGCACACGCACAGGGCCAGCATGCCGGTGGTGGCCAGCGTGTCCAGCGGCAAGCGCAGCGGTTTGGACGCGGGCGCCGTCACGGCAATTCGGCGGGGTAGCTGTCCAGCGCCAGGCCGATCTGTTGGCGCAAGTCCCATTCGGCCAGCGTCGATTGCACCGGCCCGAAAAAGGCGCCGTCGCGTGTCACAAACATGGCGGGCAGGTGAAAGACTTCGTAGCGCTCAACCAGGCCACGGTTGTCCCCGGCGTCCACCCAACAGACCCGTTCCACCGGCAGTTCCAGCGCGGGCAGCTGTTCGCGCGCAATGCGGCAGGTGCCGCAGGTGCGGCTATGGAAGACCAGCAGCGACAAGCCGGGCGCGTCCAGCAGGAAGCGGTCGGCGGTGCTGTCGTTCAGTTCTATCTGTTCCATGGGGATTCATCCGGGGCAAGGCAGCCATTATGGCAGCGCGCCGCCCCGTGGCCGGCGATAACCGTGGGGGCGGAATGGGTGTGGCGCGTCAGGCGCCGCGCAGCACGCGGTCCAGTTGCAGCACGGACTGATACAGCACGCGCGTGCCGTCCAGCAGCTGCGACGGTTGGATCCATTCTTCCGGGCAGTGGCTGCGCCCGTTCAGGCAGGGGATGAAGATCATGCCGATGGGGCCGGTGGGCGCCATGTAGACGGCGTCGTGGCCGGCACCGCTGGGCAGGCGCATGGACGCGTAACCCAGCTGGTCCGCCGCCGCTTTCACGGCGTCCATCACCAGGGGTGAGCAGTCGGTGGGCTGGGCGCGGCTTAGTTGGCTGAAGCCGGCCGTCAGGCGCAACGCCTTCAGGTCGTCGGCGACGCCGGCCATCAATGTTTCGGGGAAGCTGTCCAGCACGGCGTTGCTGTCGCTGCGCATTTCCAGCGTCATCTCAACGCGGCCCGGCACGGCGTTGGCGGCGTTGGGCGTCATCGACAGCCGGCCCACGGTGGCCACCACGTAATGCGGGTTGCCGCTGGCGGCGCTGGCCTGGCGGCTGGCCGCGTCGATGATGCGTGCGGCGCCCACCAGGGCGTCGCGGCGGATGTCCATGGGCGTGGTGCCGGCGTGGTCGGGTTGGCCTTGCACCACGATCTGCACGCGGCGGATGCCAACGATGTTGGTGACCACGCCGATCGGCAGGCCACGGCTTTCCAGTACGGGGCCCTGTTCGATGTGCAGTTCGACGAAGGCCGCGGTGCCGCCCGCGCCACGCAGCGGTGCGCTCAACGCGGCGGGGTCGCCGCCGATGCGGGCGATGCCCTGGGCCAGCGATTCGCCGGCGGGGTTGCAGGCGGCCAGCATGTCCGCCGACAGCTGGCCGCTAAGGGCGCGGCTGCCCACGCACGAGATGCCGTAGTCGCTGGGTTCTTCGGACAGGAAGTCGATGACTTCAAAGGGGTGGTCAAGTTCGATGCCGTGCTCGTTCAGCGTATGCGCGACTTCGATGCCGGCCAGCACGCCGATGATGCCGTCGAACCGTCCGCCTTCCATCACGGTGTCGCAGTGCGAGCCCGTGGCGATGGGCTTGCGCGACGGGTCGCGGCCGGCGCGCGTGCCGACCAGGTTGCCGCCCGCATCCAGGCGAGTCGCCAGGCCGGCCGCTTCGAACTGGCCACGCAGCCAGGCGCGGGCGTCGTCGAACAATGGCGAAAAGGCGCGTCGCGTCCAGGGGACATCGGGCAAGGTAAACCGGGACAAGGCTTCAACGCGGGACCACAGGCGGTCGGCATTGATGGGCGGGAAAGCGGGGGAAGGGGAAGTCGGATGCGGCATGAAAATTCCTGAAGATGCGCCAGGGATTATGTCATGGCGTGTTGGGCCTCCCGCGCCTCCCCTCCCTGTCGTGGTCTCAGCAGCGCTGCCGCCAGGACGGCTCGCGCTTTTCCAGGAAGGCCGCCACGCCTTCGCGCGCTTCGTCGGTGGCGCGGCAGGCGGCGATGCGCTCGACCGTGTCGGCGATCAATTCGGCGTCGATGGCCCGACCCGCAAAATCGCGCACCAGCCGCTTGCTGGCCTTGACGGCGTCCGGCCCGTTGGCGCACAGCGCGCGGCAGAGGGCGTCGGCCGCGTCGGCCAGGCCGTCGGCCGGCACAACATCGTGCACCAGCCCCAGCCGCAGCGCGGTGGCGGCGTCGAAGCGTTCGGCTGTCAGGAAATACCGGTTGGCGGCGCGCTCGCCCATGGCGCGGATCACGTACGGGCTGATGGTGGCAGGCAGCAGCCCCAAGCGCGTTTCAGACAGGCAGAAATGCGCGCCGTCCGCCGCGATAGCGATGTCGCACGCCGACAGCAGCCCCATCCCGCCCGCGTAGGCGTCGCCGTTCACGCAGGCCACCACGGGTTTCGGGCACGTCCAGATCGTGTGCAGCATGTCGGCCAGCCGGGTCGCATCCTGGCGGTTGTCCGCATCGGTATGCGTGGCCATTTTGCGCATCCAGTTCAGGTCGCCGCCCGCGCAGAACGCCTTGCCCGCACCCGTCAGCAATAACACTCGCACGTCGGGGTCGCGCTCGGCGTCACGCACGGCGTCGGTCAGCGCGGCGATCAGCGTTTCGTCGAAGGCGTTGCGCATGTCCGGCCGGTTCAGGGTCAGGCGAACGATGGCGCCATCGCGCGAGACATTCAGCGGGGCTGTCGAAGTCATGCGGGTCTCCTGGTTTGTTGATTTGTGCTCAAGAAGTGGGATGCTGCAACCGAAAGATTCTAGGACGGAATCGGGATTGCAGGGATGGGTTCGATATAAATATTGAGTTATCCTCAAAAAAAATAACGGAGCGAGGCATGAACCCAGAATCGAATGTGCAGGCCAACCCCGCCTTGGGCTTTACAGCAGACCCGACAGCGGGCGGCCAAGCCGCCACGTCGCGCTATGCGTCGGTGTTCAGACCGGGGCTTTTCGATGGCAAGACTGTTCTCGTGACAGGCGGCGGCAGCGGTCTGGGCCGTTGCACTGCGCACGAGCTCGCGTCGCTGGGCGCGAACCTGGCGCTGGTGGGCCGCAAGCTGGAAAAGCTGGAAGCGGTGGGCGCGGAAATCGCCCGGGTCTATCCCGAAGCCGCCGGCCGCGTCAGCCTGCACGCCTGCGACATTCGTGATGAAGCCGGCGTGCGCGGCGCGGTGGCGGACGTGCTGGCCCGGCACGGCGCCATCGACGGCTTGTTCAATTGCGCGGGCGGGCAGTTCCCCGCGGCGCTGGACCGCATCAGCCTGAACGGCTGGAACGCGGTCGTGCAGAACAATTTGCACGGCACCTTCCTGATGGCGCGCGAGGCCTACACCCAGCACATGCGCCGGCACGGCGGGGCCATCGTCAACATGCTGGCCGATATCTGGGGCGGCATGCCCGGCATGGGGCATTCGGGCGCGGCCCGCGCCGGGGTCTGGAACCTGACCGAAACCGCCGCGTGCGAATGGGCGCATGCCGGCGTGCGCGTCAATGCGGTGGCGCCTGGCTGGATTGCCTCCAGCGGCATGGACAGCTACGACGACCACTACCGCGCGGTGCTGCGCGACCTGAAAACCAAGGTGCCGTTGCAACGCTTTGGCACCGAGGCCGAACTGGCCGCGGCCGTGGTGTTCCTGTTGTCGCCGGCGGCCGCCTTTATCAATGGCACGGTCATCCGCGTGGATGGCGGCGTGCCGAACGCACGCCATTCCTGGACCTTGCAGCCGGCCGAACGGGGCGAGGTCTACAACGGCTTTCCTCAGTACGTGCCGCCGTCCTTGTTTGCCGATGCGGGGGAGGGGGCCGGTGCAGAAGATGCAGCCGAAGCGGCGGGCGCGATCGATGCCGCGCGCGCAGCCGAAGCGAAACCCTCGGCCGATTCTTCCGACGCGTGAAGCCGGTGCAGGGCGTCGCGCACCTCGCCCCGGAACTGCGCCAGCGCCAGCGCGTCGCGGTGTGGCGGTTGCAGGGCTTGCCACAAGAACCCGACCAGCTGGTCGGCGGTGGTGGCCACGTCCACCCGCGCGCCGCGCAACATTGCGTCCCACAGCACGTGCTCCATCGGGCCGTAAACCGTGGACCGCAGCAACCGCAGCGGCATGTCTTGCCGGATGTCGCCATCGGCCTGCCCCTGCGCCAGGATGCGCATCAGCGGGGCGGTATAGCGCCGTTGCAGGGCCGCGTAGACCTCGCCGAAATCGTCGTTGCGCGCGCGCCCTTCGGACAGGATGAAGGCGCACAGCCCCGGCCCCTCGGCCAGCAGATGCCGCAAATGGGTATGCACAAGGTAATGCAGCTGCGCCCGCGCCCCGTGCACGTGCGGCAGGTTGTCTTCCACCTTGGCGATGATTTCGTCATACCAGTCGCCGATCACCCGCACGCACAATTCCCGCTTGCCGCCGAAGTACGTGAAGATCGTGGCTTCGGACACGCCCAGGCGCTGGGCGATCTCGGTGGTGGTGGCGGCCTGGAAGCCGGCCTCGGAAAACACCTGCCGGGCCATGTGCAGGATGTCCCGTATGCGCTGTTCGGACTTGGCGCTGGCGGGCGGGCGGCGGATCGGAACGACGGGAGTTTTTTCCATTCGGACGGCAAAAGGGCGGTGAAGCGAGGCTTATTATTGAGCCAGGGTCAAGCAAGTTCAGCAAGCCCTGGGCGATTTCCATAACAACATCAGAGACAAAACCATGCTGTCCCGAAAGGAATCCTACAAGCAGCTTGTGTCCGAATTCCAATGGCAGGTGCCGGACACCTACAACATTGGCGTGGACGCCTGCGACAAATGGGCGGACGGCAGCGGCCGCCTGGCGCTGATCTTTGAAAAAAGCGACGGCGCGCAAACCCGCTACTCGTTCGACGATATCAAGGCGCAGTCGAACCGCCTGGCGCACAGCCTGATCCGCCATGGCGTGCGGCGCGGCGACCGCGTGGCCGTGTACCTGCCCCAGGCGCCAGAAACGGCGGTAACCCACATCGCCGTCTACAAAATGGGCGCGGTGGCGGTGCCGCTGTTCACGCTGTTCGGCGTGGACGCCATCCAGTACCGGCTGGCCAACAGCGGCGCGGTGGCGTTGGTAACCGACACCGAGGGCTGCCGCAAGCTGCGCGAGATACGCGCCAGCCTGCCCGGCCTGAAGGTCATTTATTGCATCGATGGGGATGGCGACGGCGATGGCAATGGCGATGGCGACGGCGCCGCCGTGCCGTTCCACCCCGCGCTGGCCGCGGAATCGGACGATTTCGAACCGGTCGCCACGCGCGCCGACGACCCCGCCGTGATCATCTACACGTCCGGCACCACCGGCAAGCCCAAGGGCGCGCTGCACGCGCATCGCGTCCTGCTGGGCCACTTGCCCGGCGTGGAAATGTCGCACGAATTCTTCCCCGAAAACGCCGCGCTGATGTGGACGCCGGCCGACTGGGCCTGGATCGGCGGGCTGCTGGACGTGCTGCTTCCGTCCTGGCATCACGGCGTGCCGGTGCTGGCCCGCCGCTTCGAGAAGTTCGACGGCAGCGCCGCGCTGGAGCTCATGGCGCGCCACGGCGTCACCCACACATTCCTGCCCCCCACCGCGCTGAAGATGATGCGCGGGTCCGCCTACCCGGATGGCGCCGGCCCGCTGGCGCTGCGCTCGGTGGCCAGCGGCGGGGAGTCGCTGGGCGCCGAGCTCATCGACTGGGGCCGCCGCGTGCTGGGCGTGACCATCAATGAGTTCTACGGCCAGACCGAATGCAACATGCTGGTGTCGTCGTGTTCGTCGCTGTTCGACCCGGAAATCGGTTCGATCGGCCGCGCCGCGCCCGGTCACCGGGTGGCTATTGTGGATGACCAGGGCGTTGAAGTGGCCGATGGACAGGAGGGCAACATCGGCGTATTGCGGCCGGACCCCGTCATGTTCCTGGGCTACTGGAATAACCCCGAGGCCACCGCCGAAAAGTTCGTGGGTGATTACCTGCTGACCGGCGACCTGGGCGTGCGCGACGCGCGTGGCTTTATCCGCTTTGTCGGCCGCAACGACGACGTCATCACCAGCGCGGGCTACCGCATCGGCCCCGCGCCCATCGAAGACTGCCTGATCGGCCACCCCGCCGTGCGCATGGCGGCGGTGGTGGGCGTGCCCGACGAGCAGCGCACCGAGATCGTCATGGCCTATGTCGTGTTGAATGATGGCGTCACCGGCGACGACGCCCTGGTGCGCGACTTGCAGGCGCATGTACGCACCCGCCTGGCCGCCCATGAATACCCGCGCGCCATCCGGTTTGTAACCAGTTTGCCAACCACGGCTACCGGCAAGATCATCCGCCGGGAGTTGCGCGACGGTAACTACCGTTGAGCTCGTCTCAACCCGTGACAATCTCGTCCATGAGGATGGGTTGACGGGTTGCCCCGCGCTGCAAGTATGATGGCGCAAATTACATACGGCCCCACGCAATTGGGGCCGTATCACCATTCGTCTAAGCATGGAGATAGCCCCAATGAATAAGCCATTGGATGGGGGGTTGGCTGCGTTGAACGTGCCCGCCTACGTCAAGCATCGCGGCCTGATCGACTGGGTAGCCAGTTTTGTAGCACTGGCCAAGCCCGACCGCGTGGTCTGGTGCGACGGTTCGCAGGAAGAATACGACCGCCTGTGTGAACAGATGGTTCAGGCCGGCACGATGCGCAGGCTCAACCCCGCCAAGCGGCCCAATTCCTTCCTGGCGTGCTCGGACCCGTCCGACGTGGCGCGCGTGGAAGACCGCACCTTCATCTGTTCCGACCGCGCCGAAGACGCCGGCCCCACCAACAACTGGGCCGATCCGGCTGAAATGCGCGACACGTTGAACGGCCTGTTCGACGGCGCCATGCGCGGCCGCACGCTGTACGTCGTGCCGTTTTCGATGGGCCCGTTGGGCTCGGACATTGCCCACATCGGCGTCGAACTGTCCGACAGCCCGTATGTGGTCGTGAACATGCGCATCATGACCCGCATGGGCAAGGCCGTGTACGACGTGCTGGGCACCGACGGCGACTTCGTGCCGTGCGTGCATTCCGTGGGCAAGCCGCTTGCCGCCGGCGAAGCCGACGTGCCGTGGCCGTGCAACCCCACCAAGTACATCGTGCATTTCCCCAAGAGCCGCGAAATCTGGAGCTTCGGCTCGGGCTATGGCGGCAACGCGCTGCTAGGCAAGAAGTGCTTCGCGTTGCGCATCGCGTCCACCATGGGCCGCGACCAGGGCTGGCTGGCCGAACACATGCTGATCCTGGGCGTTACCTCGCCCAAGGGCCGCAAGTATCACGTGGCCGCGGCATTCCCGTCGGCCTGCGGCAAGACCAACTTCGCCATGCTGATCCCGCCGCAGGGCATGGACGGCTGGAAGGTCACCACCATCGGCGACGACATCGCCTGGATCAAGCCTGGCCCCGACGGCCGCCTGCACGCCATTAACCCGGAAGCGGGCTATTTTGGCGTGGCGCCGGGCACCAGCGAACAGACCAACTTCAACGCGATGGCCACGCTCAAGGCCAACGTCATCTTCACCAACGTGGCGCTGACCGATGATGGCGACGTCTGGTGGGAAGGCATGACCGACACGCCGCCCGCGCACCTGATCGACTGGCAAGGCCAGGACTGGACGCCCGCCATCGCCCGCGAGACCGGCCGCAAGGCCGCGCACCCGAACGCGCGCTTTACCGCGCCGGCCGCGCAATGCCCGTCCATCGACCCCGAATGGGAAAACCCGAAGGGCGTGGTCATCGACGCGTTCATCTTCGGCGGCCGCCGCTCGACCACCGTGCCGCTGGTGACCGAGGCCCGCAGCTGGGTGGAAGGCGTGTACATGGCCGCGACCATGGGCTCGGAAACCACCGCCGCCGCCGTCGGGCAGCAGGGCGTGGTGCGCCGCGACCCCTTCGCCATGCTGCCGTTCTGCGGCTACAACATGAGCGACTACTTCAACCACTGGCTCAAGCTGGGCAAGCAACTGGAAGCCACCGGCGCCACCTTGCCGCGCATTTACTGCGTCAACTGGTTCCGCAAGGGTCCCGACGGCAAGTTCGTCTGGCCGGGCTTTGGCGAAAACATGCGCGTGCTGCGCTGGATGCTGGGCCGTATCGACGGCGAATCCAAGGGCGTGGACCAGGTGTTCGGCGTATCGCCGAGCTACCAGGACATCGACTGGACCGGCCTGGAGTTCACGCCCGACAAGTTCGAGCAGGTCATGTCGGTGGACGCCGACGCCTGGCGCGACGAACTGGCGCTGCACCATGAACTGTTCGGCCAATTGTCCCAAGGCTTGCCGGAAGACCTGCCCGCCACCAAGACCAAGATCGAAGGCCGTCTGGCCGCCTGAGTCTGACTTGGTCCTAGAAGCCCGCGTGCCCAGTAGGCGCGCGGGCTTTTCTATTTCATGATGGACGCTTCGTTGGGAATCTAAGGAGTAGTCGTCGTGACGAAGTGGAATCTGGGCGAATCCGGCAGCCGGGCAGGCCGCGCAATGCCCGCCGATGCAGCACCGGCGCTTGCACTGCACATGGCCATCGTGGCGGATATGGAATCCTTCCTGATGCAGCTCGATGTCGGCCTCGCGTTCGTGGCCAGGCAAAAGCGCCTGCGCATCGACAACGACGACCACACCCTGGACTTGCTGTTCTTTCACCGCAAGCTTCGCCGGCTGGTGGCCCTTGTCATGACGCTGGACGAGTCCTGCGTCATCAGCGAGCGGCAGATGGAATCTTGCCTGCGCTGGCTGGACAAATCCGACCGCCGGGCCGAAGAAGCGACGCCGCTGGGCATGATCCTGTGCGCCGGCACGCAAACCGAATACATCCAGCTGCTTGCGCTGACGCCGTCCGGCGTGGAAGCGGCGCAATATCCCACCGACCTGCCGCCCCGCGCGGTGCTGGCGCAGCGCTTGCAGCAGGCGGCGCGGCGCGCCCGGGCGCGACTTGAGCAACGCGCGTCGCAATCGAGCACAATGCCGTCATGAAACTCGATCCGGAAGACCTGGCCAAGATTACCGCGCTGACCTTGGCGAACTACGAAGAGAACGCCGAGGCGTTCGCGGCCAACACGCGTGGACACGATGTCACGCAGAACATTGCCGCGCTGCTGCGCCACATCCGTGTCGAGCCGCCGTACGACATCCTGGATCTGGGCTGCGGCCCCGGCCGCGACCTGATGGCGTTCGCCGCGCTGGGCCATCGGCCGGTGGGGCTGGACGGCACGCAAAGCTTCGTCAAGATGGCCCGCGCCGCGTCCGGCTGCGAGGTCTGGCACCAGGACTTCCTGCAACTGTCGCTGCCCGCCGAACGTTTTGACGGCATCTTCGCCAACGCCGTGTTGTTCCACGTGCCCGGTCAGGAATTGCCGCGCGTGCTGCGCGAGCTATGGTCCGCGCTGCGTCCGGGCGGCGTGCTGTTCTGCTCAAACCCTCGTGGCGGCAACCAGGAAGGCTGGAACCGTGGGCGCTACGGCGCGTACCACGACCTGGAAGGCTGGCGCGCGCTGATGGAGGGTGCCGGCTTCGAAGAGCTTGAACACTATTACCGCCCCGACGGCCTGCCGCGCGACCAGCAGCCGTGGCTGGCGACGGTGTGGCGGCGTCCGGGGTAGGGCGCCGGGTTCAACTGCCGGCTTCCTGGCGCCGGTCGCCTGAAGCCGGTCGCCCGAAGCCGGTCGCCCGAAGCC
>NZ_JCBAMR010000060.1:0-25431 GCF_059760425.1 Achromobacter sp. RT286_PF | reverse complement strand
TTCCGGGGACTCGTGGGCTGGGAGAGGGGTACAAGAGACGGGCCGTGCGCCTGACGCATGCCACGCGAGCCAAGCCGGCCGCCGCCGCTGAAGGCGCCACCGCGACACGTCCGGTGCGTCGTCCGGCACCGCGCGCCGCCGCCCCGGCAGGTGAGGCCAAACCGGCCCCCGCGCCGAGCCGCCGCACCGCGCCGTCCGACGACGACTGGGAATCTTTTTGATGCCGGCGCAGCCGGCGAACAGGTAAGGTATGCGAGGCTATAGACATCTTCTGGCGGCCGCCGCCATCGCGTTGTTGCTGGGCGGCTGCGCGGCCACGGGTCATAACTTTGATCCGGGCAAGCTGGGCACCCTGACCCCGGGCCAGACGACGCTGGAAGAAGCCTCGCGCGCGCTCACCGCGCCGCCTGACAAGCTATACAGACAGACCGACGGCACGCAGCTTGCCCTCTGGTCCTTCAAGATCACGTTTGTCGCCGATGGGCTGTACAGCCGCAAGGAAGCGCTGTTGCAGTTCGGCCCGGATGGCCGCTTGATGCGGCTGGTCGACAGCACCAATATTCTGCTGGAACCTTGGGAACGCCAGAAGTTGCTGGGCCCCGCGCCCATGCCCGACGTGCGTCAGGACTGGGCGCAGCCCGTGGCCGAACCCGAGGTCCAAACCATCTACATACCTGGTCCGGGCGAACCGGCCGTGTTGGCGCCGAAAGGCAAGTAGCGCTGGAAATCCGGTAGAGAGCATTGCGGCTCACGCCGCAATGTACGTCGCCTTGAATGTACCCGCCGTGTAACAGGGCGTGTCCACAAGGTGGTTTTTCATTTGGTCAGAGCAGTTCCTGAGGGATGGGGAAATAATATGGAAGCGAGTCTCGAATCCGGCGCAAAGGCCGGCAAAGGCGGCAAGAAAAAGGCCGCGCGCGCACCCAAGGTGAAACGCAAGCTACGGCTGCGCGACGCCCGCGTCGGCACGATGCTGCTGTGGGTCATGGCGTTCTTCGCGATCTTGATCGCGGCCGTCGGCGGTCTGGCGGCATTCTTCTTGCAGCACAATTACGAGTCCATCCGCGAAGTCAACGCGCTGACCGAACGTGCCAAGCAGGTCGAGGTCATTAACAGCGACATGCTGCGCGCCCGCGTCAGCCTGATGGTGGCCGCGCGCCACTTGCAGGAATCGGGCTGGGGCAGCGGCGAGAACTCGGCACGCGATGCAGCCGCCGCGCTAAAAGGCGCCACGGACCTGCTGACGGGCGTGCGCAGCCGCTTCTCGGACTTCCAGAAAAACATGCTTCAGGACGACACCGGCCGCCAGCTGTCGATGAACCTGGTGCGCCGCTATCGCTCGTACATTGACGACGGCGTCGACACGATGGTCGAAGCCCTGCGCAGCGAAGACTATTCAACGTTCTACATGGTGAACAACGAATATGGCACGCCGCGCAGCGCCGCCTTCATCGAGGCGATCAGCGACTTCAGCAAGTACATCGGCGACCAGCAGCAAGCCACGATCGACCAGGCCGAAGCCAACTTCAACCGCGCCATGGTTGCCGTGGGCGTCGCCGTGGGCCTGGCCCTGCTGTTGATGGTGTTCTGCCGCATCCTGTTCGGCCGCCTGGTGGTGCGCCCCTTGGTGGAAGCCGGCCAGCACTTCGACAAGATCGCCGCCGGCGACCTGACCAGCCGTGTGGAAGTCAAATCGCATAATGAAATCGGCCAGCTGATGGCTGCCGTCAAGCGCATGCAGGAAAGCCTGTCGCGTACGGTGGCGACGGTGCGCCGTGGCGTGGACGAGATCACCGTGGGTTCGCGCGAGATCGCGGCCGGCAACACCGACTTGTCCAGCCGCACAGAAGAGCAGGCGGCATCGCTGGAAGAAACCGCCGCGTCGATGGAAGAACTGGCATCTACCGTGAAGCAGAACGCCGACAACGCGCGCCAGGCCAATCAATTGGCCGCCAGCGCGTCGGACGTGGCCGAGCGCGGTGGTTCGGCGGTGTCGGAAGTGGTCAGCACGATGCAGGGCATTTCCGCCAGTTCGCGCAAGATTTCCGAAATCGTGTCCGTCATCGATGGCATTGCATTTCAGACCAACATCCTGGCGCTGAACGCAGCCGTGGAAGCGGCGCGTGCCGGCGAGCAAGGCAAGGGCTTTGCGGTGGTGGCGGGCGAAGTGCGCTCGTTGGCCCAGCGCAGCGCGCAGGCCGCCAAGGAAATCAAGGGCTTGATCGAAGACTCGGTGCACAAGGTTGGCGCCGGTTCGCAGCAGGTCGAACGCGCCGGTGCGACGATGCAGGAAATCGTGGCCTCGGTAAAGCGCGTGACGGACATCATGGGCGAAATCTCGGCCGCATCGGAAGAGCAGTCCAGCGGCATCGACCAGGTCAACCGCGCCGTCTCGCAGATGGACGAAGTGACGCAGCAGAACGCGGCGCTGGTGGAAGAAGCGGCGGCTGCCGCCGGTTCGCTGCAAGATCAGGCGCATCGCCTGGCCGAAGCCGTGGCCGTGTTCAAGATCAACGCGGGCGAAGTCATTGAAGTGCCCGCGCATCAACTCAGCGGCTACGCGTCGCCGACGTTGACGCAGGGCTGATCGCCACCGACTTCCCGCCGGGGCACGCCTCGGCGGGAACGTCATGCTGGATGGCGTCACGATGCAATGTCGTGACGTTGCCATGCTGTGACGTTGCCATGCTGTGACGTTGCCATGCTGTGACGTCGCCATGCTGCGACGTCGCCATGCTCCGACGTGCCCGCGCCCAAGCGGCGAATTAATACGCACGTTAAGTTTTCGAAAATAAGTCCGTTAATAACAATAACGCCTGGGGAAGGGCGGTGAACAGTGTTTGACGATAGGGCGGCGCTCGCGGCGCGTCCATCGGACAAACCGGGCGGGGACAGGTTTATCCGGGGCGTTACGGCCGGTTTGCTCGCTGCTAATCATTCGCTGCTCTATAGATGTCACTGGAGACTAGCTGTGCGCGTAAACCTACCCATCAACGATGTGGAAACCAAGCTGCGCGAGGATCAGTACCTGATCTCGCGCACCGACACCAAGGGCCGCATCGTTTACGCGAACCCGGCTTTTGTCGAAGTCAGCGGATTTACCCGCGAAGAACTGATCGGCAAGCCACACAACATCGTGCGCCATCCCGACATGCCGCCCGAAGCCTACGCAGATCTGTGGGACACGCTGGAAGCCGGCGAGTCGTGGTTGGGCCTGGTCAAGAATCGTCGCAAGGACGGTGGCTACTACTGGGTGCTGGCCAACGCCACGCCCATCGTCGAGAACGACGAAGTGGTGGCGTATTCGTCCGTGCGCGTGCGCCCGTCCGACGAACAGATCGAGATGGCGGAAGATCTCTACGCCCGCATCCGCGAGGGCACGGCACGCGGTGTCCGCATCAAGCGCGGACGGCCGGTGCGCGCTGGCTGGCGGCGTGGCCTGGACGTGATCGCGTTTCCGTTCCGGCGCAGCGTGCGCAGCCGTATGTTCCGTCATGCCCTGGTGTCCGCGGGCATCGTGGCGGGCGCGGGCGCCTATGGCCTGCACGCCAATTGGGACAGCTTGGGCGTGTGGGGCGCCGGCCTGGGTTGCGGGGTGATCGCGTTGGGCGTGATGGCCATTTTCGGCATGGGCTGGAGCTTGTCGCGGTCGCTGCTGGACCCGATGCAGGATGCCGCCAACATGGCGCGCCAGGTCGCCGCCGGCAATCTCACCACGCAGATCATCGCGGACTCGGATGACGAAGTCGGCAGCTTGAAGTTCTCGCTGGAAGTCATGCGCAAGAGCCTGATCGGCATCGCGCAGGACGTCTATCGCGGCATTGAGGGCACGACGCATGCGGCCGTGCACATCGCGCGCGGCAACCAGGAGCTTGCCGGCCGCACGGAAGGGCAGGCATCTTCCTTGCAGCAGACCGCCGCCAGCATGGAGCAGCTGACGTCCACCGTGCGCCAGAACGCGGACAACGCACGTCAAGCCAATCAGTTGGCCGCCAGCAGCATGGACGTGGCGCGGCGCGGTGGCGTGGCGGTGGGTCAGGTGGTGGACACCATGCACGGCATTTCGGCCAGCTCGCGCAAGATCGCCGACATCGTCAGCATCATCGAAGGCATTGCGTTCCAGACCAACATCCTGGCGTTGAACGCTGCCGTGGAAGCGGCCCGCGCCGGCGAAACCGGCAAGGGCTTCGCGGTGGTGGCGGGCGAAGTGCGCAGCCTGGCGCAAAAGAGCGCGCAGGCCGCCAAGGAGATCAAGGGGCTGATCGAGGATTCCGTAGACCGCGTGTCGGAAGGTTCGGCGCAAGCCGAGCAGGCGGGCGCGACGATGGAAGAAATCGTGGCCGCCGTCAATCGGGTCACCGACATCATCGGCGAGATCTCGCAAGCGTCCCAAGAGCAGTCCAGCGGCATCGAGCAGGTCGATACCGCCGTGTCGCAGATGGACGTGATGACCGTGCAGAACACGGCGCTGGTGCAGGAACTGGGCGGTGCGGTGATGCAGCTGGGCACGCAGTCCGGCGCGCTGCGCGAGACGATTCGCGTCTTCCGCCTGACAGGGCAGCCGTAGCCGATTTCGTAAGCCTCCTATAGACGCGCGGCGCCTACGCTGCGCACACTGGCCCCTCTCATTGGATTCGTCCTGGAGGGGCCAGTGTCTTTGCAGGCGCACATTTATCGTTTTACGTTCACGCCCGCCAGTGGCGCGGCATTCGACGTCATTGAATTCACGCTGGACGAGGCCCTGTCCGAGCCCTATCGGCTATGCGTGGACTTGTCCAGTTTTGACCCTGCCGTCGATTTCGGCGCCTTGCTGGATCAGCCCGCGCTGTTCACGATATGGCGCGGTGCGCAGCCGGTGCGCTATGTGCACGGCATCATCACTGAATTGGTCCAGGGCGACACGGGCTTTCGGCGCACGCGCTATCGCGTGGTGCTCGAACCGTCACTGGCGCGCGCCGCGCTGTGTTCCGATTGGCGCATCTATCAGCAACTGTCCGTGCCCGAGATCCTGGCTGACGTCATCAAACGGCAGGGAATTACCGATTACGAACAGGTGACGACGCAGGAACACCTGCCGCGCGAATATTGCGTGCAGGCCGGCGACACGGACTTGGCGTTTATCGACAGGCTGGCGGCCGAGGAAGGCTATTTCTATCGCTATGCGCATTCGGAGCATGGGCACCGCCTGATTCATGGCGACCGGATTTATATCCACGGCGAGATCGCGGGCGGGCCGGTGGTTTACAACCCGATGCCGGGCGGCGATCAGGCAGATCCCGCGTTGCATCGGTTTTCTTATGCCGAGCGCGTGCGCACCGCCGTGCAGACTCAGCGCGACTACACCTACACGCATCCGCGCTATAGCCAGGAACATTCGCCGGTTGCATCGGATCTTTCTGAACAGGACGCCCGCTACGAACGCTACGACTATCCCGGCCGGTACAAACGCGACGAGGCGGGCCAGCCGTTTACCCAGACGCGCTTACTAGGCCGCCGCCGCGATGCGCGCGTGGCACTGGTCGAAGGGGATGACGCGCGCTTGATTCCTGGCGTGGCGTTCGATCTTGTCGGTCATCCTCGCGAAGACTGGAACCATGGTTGGCGACCCGTGCGGATGCAACATCGGGGCGTGCAGCCTGCCAGCCAGGAAGAAGACGGGTTCGGAGCCGAATACGGTCAGCAAGGCGGGCTGGATCATGGCCCGATGCACCGCTCGGAATATCGCCCGGAGCGCGGCACACAATACCGCTACACCGCTGAACTGGTGCCCGACAAGGTCGATTGGAAACCCGAGCCCTTACCCAAACCCCGCATCGACGGCCACCAGATGGCGACGGTGGTCGGACCGCCCAATGAAGAAATCTATTGCGACGAGTGGGGCCGCGTCAAAGTCCAATTCCCGTGGGATCGCGTAGGCGAGCACAACGAACATAGCTCGTGCTGGATTCGCGTATCGCAGAACTGGGCCGGTGCGCAGTGGGGTCATATGGCGATACCTCGCATCGGACAAGAGGTCATCGTGCAATTCGCAAACGGCGACCCGGACCAGCCGCTGATAATCGGCAGAACTTTCCGGGCGACCAATCTGCCGCCCTATGAACTGCCGCGCCACAACGTCCTGAACACCATCAAGAGCAAGGAATTCCGGGGCAATCGCGCGAACGAATTGCGGCTGGATGACACGTCCGCGCAGATCAGCGCGGCGTTGATGAGCGAACACGGCGACACTCAGCTGCATTTGGGGTATCTGACCCATCCGCGTCCCAGCGGTGGGCAAGCTCGCGGTGAAGGGTTCGAACTGCGCACGGATGAACATGGAGCGCTGCGGGCGGCGAAGGGATTGTTGCTGACGGCCGAGACGCAACTACACGCCAAGGGCGGGCAGTTGGATAGATCCGATATCGTCGCGGCTTTGCAAGCGGCGCTGGAACTTGCCCGCAACCTGGGGGATTACGCCGAGAAGCACGAAGGCGTCGCCCACGACGCCCAGCCGCAGCAGTCACTATCGGAGGCGGTGCGCGACCTGGGCCACGGCGCCAACAACCAGTCGGACGGTAGCGGCCTAGGCGACGTTGGCGCCATCGCGCTAAGCGCGCCAGCCGGCATCGCCGCCGCCACGCCGGCCGGCATCGTGATGTCGGCCGGGGGCAATGTGGACAGCGTCGCGCAGCAGTATCAGCAGGTCAGCGCGGGCGACAAGATCGTGCTGAACGCGGGCGGCGATGTAGGCCTGTTCTCGCAAGGCGGCGCGCTACGACAGATCGCGCATCAAGGCGAAATGCTGCTACAGGCGCAGCACAACGCCATTCGCATCCAGGCCGATCAAAGCGCGGAAATCACGTCCAGCAAGCAACACGTGCTGGTCGCCGCCGACAAACACATCACGCTGTTGTGCGGCGGGGCGACGATCAAGATTGCCGACGGCAACATCGAACTGGGCATGCCGGGCACGTTTACGGTGAAAGCAGCGCAGCACGTTTTTTCGGGGCCAAGCAGCGCGTCGATGGAATTCAACACCTGGGACGCAACCCCGTTCGACGACGCCTACGTCGTGCGAGACGCCGCCAGCCTAGAGCCGCTGGCGCACACCAAGGTGGAATTGCGCCGGGGTGACGGCGCCATCTTTCAGGTGGTCACCGACGCCCAGGGCCGCCTGCCCATACAGCAGGATCTGTTGATGGACCTGGTCAGCATGCGCACCGTGTCGGCTGATTCCGACGCACAAGACAATCGCAAGGAAAACGCATGAAGCCGATGCTGCCCGATGACGAGGTGCTGATTCCGTGTACACGCGACGACCTGGGCCGGCGAGTGTATTCAACACGCCTGACGCCGACGGAAGACAAGCGCGACAAGGTGCTGCTTTGCTCCGTGCCGGCGCCGATACCGGTGGTGTTTCTGCCCGGGATCATGGGTACGAATTTGCGCAATAAAGCGACCAAGGCGTCGGTATGGCAACCGCCAAATACCAGCTTTTCAATCGCCGATATTTTCGGGCTGATTGCTGCGATCTTCACCTGGTGGAGCCGGGGTCCAAAGGTGCGTCAGAAGCTGCTGGATCCGGCGGCCGTCGAGGTGGACGGCAGCGGCCCGATCAGTCTGGGCGATTCTGGGCTAAACGCCGACGCGGCGCGACGACGCGGGTGGGGCAGCGCTCACAAGATGTACTACCACCCGTTCCTGGCCCGCCTGGAACAACTGCTGGACAACATCTATCGCGCTCGAAAAATTCAAAAGTGGTGGAACGAAGAAAGCCTGCGCGACCCCGCGGAATACGGCGAGGAACGGGGCCAGGTCACCGCGCTGACAGAAGGCGAATTAATGCACGCCGGCAAATACCAGTTCGACGTCTGGTGCGGCGGCTACAACTGGCTGCAATCCAATGCGGATTCCGCGGCAGACATCCGCGACTACATCGAAAACACGGTGCTCGCCCACTACCGCGAAGAAGGCGGGATCAGCGCCGAACAGGCCGACAGCATGAAGGTGATCCTGGTCACGCACTCCATGGGCGGCATCGTCAGCCGCGCGCTGACTCAGTTGCAGGGGTACGACCGCGTGCTAGGCGTAGTCCACGGCGTGCAGCCCGCCAGCGGCGCACCGGCAGCCTATCACCGCATGCGCTGCGGTTACGAAGGCGCGGTTCAGATCATCCTGGGATCCAACGCCGGCGAGGTCACCGCAGTCGTGGGGCGTTCACCGGGCGGCCTGGAATTGCTACCCACGACGCAGCACCGAGGCGGCATGCCATGGCTGTTCCTGCGCGATGCCAAGGGGCAGGTGTTGAAAGACGCAGCCGGTGTTCCCCGCGCCTATCCGCAACGCGGGAATCCGTACGAAGAAATTTATAAAACCGAAGCGTGGTATGGCTTGGTGCCGGAGCAGAACACGAAGTACTTGAATATGTTGGAGAAGTCGAAGGGGTCGAATTCACCAGTGAATGGTCGGCCGGATTATGAGGAATTGATAGGCAGGGTCGCTCTGTTTCAAGATCGTTTGTCGGCCGGAGGCTATCACCCCCAGACGTATGTGCACTACGGCGCTGAAGACGGCCTGCATAGTTGGCGCGAAGTTATTTGGCAAGGAGATCCTATGCCCCTCGAAATTTTCGGGGCTGATCCGAAAGACGATGGCAACGGGAGTTATCAAGGCTGGTTCGAACGGAAACTGCCCACGCTCGTTCCCACCACACCATCTTGGACTGCTCAGGGCAAGGATACGCATGGCAGCGGCGGAGACGGAACGGTTTCTACTGACTCCGGCCGCATACCCGGTAGAAGCGCAGTGAAGGCAAGCTTCCGTCACGGAAGTAAAGGTTCTGGCGAATACAACCAAGATAAAGGCTACGAGCATGCGGATAGCTATGTCGACGAACGCGCTCAATGGGCAGCGATATTTAGCATTATCAAAATTGCACAGCTCGCAAACTGGCATCCTGCCGACAAAGGGAAGGATGATTGATCCAATTCGCGCATTGATCGCCGTTGGTATGGCGACTTCCATAGCGCTTGCCGGCTGCGCTCCGCTTATAACCCAATCTCGGAGTCCCACCGTGAACAAAGATGGATGGACCACGCACTGCTTCGGTCGTTTCGCAATCGACTTACCTGGCAATGCCGTCATCAGGCAGAGTTATAGATTGTGGGGCTTCCAGCTAGAGCCGTTGGGAATCCCCGCTTCCGCGTTTGGCAACATTCTCGACGCCCAAGAAATCGCGCTTAAGGCGCAACGTCGTCTGAACTCCAATGGCAGTATGTTCTTGCGCCGAATCGACTTTGGCTCAAAATCAATAGGCCTATTTTCCTGGAACTCGGAGGTTAGTACGAGAGTCTACCGCCTGGACACCTACGCTATTGCCGAGCCTGCGGGAAGTATCTATCGACTACAGGTGCGTGTCTCCGACGACCGAGAAGAGTTAGCGCTCAATCAAGCGAGAAGCTGGACCAGCAACCTGCGTTCACGCGAACCGCTGGAAATTCCGACCGACCCCGGCTTCTGCATCGACGGCGCCTTCATCGCCGGCAGCGCATTCCAAGTCGAAGAGTTCGAGGTTGGCGTGACCTTTCCCAATCACCCCGGGGCGCAATTTCTATTCCGCTCCAGCACTGGCGCCGAAGAAAACCGCTTGCTGGAAAGGATGGGCGGCTTCCTCATGGGCGTCGCCAAACTAGTCGCGGGCATGACCACCTTGCGCAAAGGCGAGCGCAACATCGGCCCGATCCAGGCCGAGGAATACGCCACGGCGGGCAGCCAGGAAGGGCAGCGGCTTTACTCCTTCACCTGGGAATCGCAGGGCAAGGATGACTCGATCACCGAGCCGAATCTAGCCGCACAGTTGGGCGTCCTGGAGCGCAACCGCGACAACCAAGGCAACCCGCCACCGCCCGCGTTTGCGTCGGACGCGGAGGCCGTGGCGTTATGGGATGCCATCGTCGAATCGATTCGCTTGCGTCCCGGCGCGGCGGGTGCCTCGTCAAGCCAGGGCAATGCGAGCACGGGGATGACGGCGGTGTCCGGCACGCCTTGCCCGTGGCCTGGCATCTGGAAGTGCGACGGCGCGGCGCAGGAACCTGAGCAGACCTTCATGCATGGCCAGATCCTGCCGCTGGTCGACGGGCGTGTAGTGCCGTGGCGGCTGGTCAAAGCGTTCTGATAGGCAGCGATATGAATCCCGTGTTTCGAGCATTGATTGCTGCTGGCGTGGCGGCTTCCCTGGCGCTGTCCGGTTGCACCGCTTTCCCGACTCCATCCCGGAGTTCCACCGTGAACAAAGAAGGATGGATCAATCACTGCTTTGGTCGCTTCGCCATCGACCTGCCGCCGAATGCCGTGGTCAGACCGAGCTATCGTCTGTGGGGCATAGGCCTGGAAAAGCTGCAAGATCCGGCCTCTGCGATCGCGGGAATTCTCGATGCCCGAGAGCGTGAACTGAAGGCACAGCCCCATAGCAAGACCGGTGGCAGTATGTTCGTTCGGCGCATTGAGTTTGGCCCAGGGGCACGGGGCATCTACTCCTGGTCCAGCAGAGTTAACTCGGAGGTCTATCGCCTAGAGGCTTATGCCATTGCTGAACCTTCCCAGCAGGTGTATCGCTGGCGACCAAAAATATCCTATGACCGCGAAGAGCGCGCGATGCAACGCGCAAAGACCTGGACCAGCAACCTGCGTTCACGCCAACCGCTGGAAATTCCGACCGACCCCGGCTTCTGCATCGACGGCGCCTTCATCGCCGGCAGCGCATTCCAAGTCGAAGAGTTCGAGGTTGGCGTGACCTTCCCCAACCATCCCGGGGCGCAATTTCTATTCCGCTCCAGCACTGGCGCCGAAGAAAACCGCTTGCTGGAAAGAATGGGCGGCTTCCTGATGGGCGTTGCCAAACTAGTCGCGGGCATGACCACCTTGCGCAAAGGCGAGCGCAACATCGGCCCGATCCAGGCCGAGGAATACGCGACGGCGGGCAGCCAGGAAGGGCAGCGGCTTTACTCCTTTACCTGGGAATCGCAGGGCAAGGATGACTCGATCACCGAGCCGAATCTAGCCGCACAGTTGGGCGTCCTGGAGCGCAACCGCGACAACCAAGGCAACCCGCCACCGCCCGCGTTTGCATCGGACGCGGAGGCCGTGGCGTTATGGGATGCCATCGTCGAATCGATTCGCTTGCGTCCCGGCGCGGCGGGCGCCTCGTCAAGCCAGGGCAATGCGAGCACGCGGTGACGGCGGCGTCCGGTACGCCTTGTCCGTGGCCTGGCATCTGGAAGTGCGACGGCGCGGCGCAGTCCTACCAACCCGCCAGCATCACAGGGGCAAGGCCCTACCGGCCCGCCAACGCATCCACCACGCGGCTCATTGCGCCCAACCCGGATTCGAATAGCGTTTCCAGGAACGGTCCCGCGTGGGGTAGCACCACCGTCAGCACGGTGACGCCGATGATGAGCGTGACCGGAAAGCCGACCGAGAACACGGACAGTTGCTGGGCGGCGCGGTTCAGGATGCCCATGGCCAGGTTGATGGTCAGCAGCGCGCAAATCAGCGGCAGTGCCAGCAGCAGGCCGGAGACGAAGACGGTCTTGCCCCATTCCACCACGACGCCCCAGCCGTTCTGGTGCAGCTGGATCGCCGCTACCGGCAGCGTGTCGAAGGATCGCACCAGGGCGGCCAGTACCAGCAGGTGGCCGTCCAGGGCCAGGAAGGTCAGCATCGCCACCATGTTGAACAGGCGCGACAGCACAGCGGTGTTGGCGCCGGCGCTGGGGTCGAAGAACGAGGCGAACGACAAGCCCATTTGCAGGCCGACGAATTCGCCGGCCGTCTGCACGGCGGCGAACACGATGCGCATCGTGAAGCCCATGGCGATGCCGATCAGCACCTGCTGCATCACCATCCACAGCCCGGCATACGAGCCCGGTGAGATCGGCGGCATGGGGTCCAGCGCGGGGCTTACCGCCACGGCCAGCACGAAAGACAGGCCGACCTTCACCTTGACGGGAACGGCGGATTCCGAGAAAAGCGGCGCGGTGCCGATCAGCGCCAGGATACGCACGAAGGGCCAGAGAAACTGGCCGATCCAGCCGTTGAGCTGTTCGAGCGTGAAGGCGATCATGGGGAAACGTCCGGGGCTGGGCGGCGCAGGCCGCTCAGGACACCAGCATGGGAATCTGGCCGATCAGCTGCCGGATGTAGTCGACCATGACGCCGATGAGCCAGGGGCCCAGCAGCACCAGCACGCCGCACATGGCCAGCAGCTTCGGAATGAACGACAGCGTCATTTCGTTGATCTGCGTGGCGGCCTGGAAGATGCTGATGACCAGGCCCACCACCAGCACCACCAGCAGCAGCGGGCCGGCCATCGCCAGGACGATCTTCATCGCCTGGTAGGCCATGGTCATGACGGTTTCCGCGGTCATGGCGATTGCTCCGGCGTTATTGGTAGAAGCTCTGGGCCAAAGAGCCCATCAGCAGGTTCCAGCCATCGGCCAGCACGAACAGCATCAGCTTGAACGGCAGCGCCACGGTCACGGGCGGCACCATCATCATGCCCAGCGCCATCAGCACGCTGGCCACCACCAGGTCGATGATCAGGAACGGGATGAAGATCGTGAAGCCGATCTGGAACGCCGTCTTCAATTCGCTGGTGATGAAGGCGGGCACCAGGATGCGCAAGGGCACCTGCGACGGGTCTTCCAGCGCGGGCTGCTTGGCCAGGTTGGCGAACAGCGACAGATCGTTCTCGCGGGTCTGGTGCAGCATGAACGTACGCAGCGGACCGGCGGCGCGTTCCACGGCGGTCTCGAACTGGATCGACCCTTCGGACAAGGGCTTGTAGGCGTCGGCGTAGATCTTGTCGAACACCGGCGACATCGTATAGAAGGTCAGAAACAGCGCCAGCCCGATCAGCACATGGTTGGGCGGCGACATCGCCGTGCCCATCGCGCTACGCAACAGGCCCAGCACGATGATGATGCGGGTGAAGCCCGTCATCATCAGCAAGGCGGCCGGCAGGAACGACAAGGACGTCATCAGCAGCATCGTCTGCATGCTGAGCGAATACGTCTCCGAGCCGTTGGGGCCGGGGGTGGCCGTCAGGGCGGGCAGGGTGGCCTGGGCGACGACTCCGGCGGGAAAGAAGGCCAGGCCCAGCACCGCGGCGGCGGCCAGCAGGGGCAGCGCGCGCGGGCGAGCAGGCAGGAGTGTCGTGCGAGAGAGAAAGCTCATGGGTGTCGCAAAGATGCGCGTGTCGCGCTAGCGGCGCTTGAGCGCCTGGCCCAGCTTGGCCGCGAAGGCCGCGGCGGGCAAGGGCGAACCCTCCGGCATCTGGCCGGCGGGCAGGGTATGCAGCGTGGTGAGCTGGTTCGGGCCTACGCCCACCACCAGCCAGGTGTTGTCGATTTCAACGACGACGATGCTTTGGCGCGCCCCGACGGGCAGGCTGGCCACTTGCTTGAGCAGGTTGCCGCCGCCGCGCTGGGTCAATCCGGCCCGCCGCGCCAGCCAGGCCGATACCAGGATGGCGGCCACCACCAGCACCAGGCCGATGATGACGCGCAGCAGGGCGGATTCAGTCATGGCGCCGGACTGCTAGCGGCGGTTGTTCAAGCGGTTGATCCGCTCGGACGGGGTGATGATGTCGGTCAGGCGGATGCCGTACTTGTCTTCCACAACCACGACTTCGCCTTGAGCGATGAGGTAGCCGTTCACGAAGATGTCCATCGGCTCGCCGGCCAGGCCGTCCAGCTCGACCACGGAACCCTGGCCCAGCTGGAGCAGGTTCTTGATGGTCAGGCGGGTGCGTCCCAGTTCAACCGTCAACTGGACGGGAACGTCCATGATCAGGTCGATGTCGGTGCCGGTGCCGCTTGTGGCGCCGGCCAGCGGCTTGAACACCGACTGCGCTGCCGATTGCGCGGCGGGGGCAGCGGGGGCAGCGGCCGGTGCGGGAGCAGCCGGCGCCGGCGCGGGCGCCGGTGCCGTAGCAGCGGCAGCGGGCGCCGAGGCGGTTTGTTCAGCCATCGCGGCCGCCCAGTCGTCCTGCGGCTTTAAGCCGTCGGCTTGCGTGGGCGGGTTGGCGCGGGATTGTTCGGCGAGCGCGTCGGCCCAGTCGTCGGCCGGGGACGAGCCGGAGCCAGGCTCGTTCTTGTCAGTCATGGTCGGGGGCCTCGTTTGAATCGGTATCGTAGGTAAACATGTTCTGTACGCGTAGCGCGTACTGGCCGTTGAAGACGCCGTAGCCGCATTCCATCAGCGGCACGCCATCCACATTGGCGATGATGGTCTCGGGCACGTCCACGGGAAGGACGTCGCCCACCTTCAAATTCATCAGTTCGCGGATCGAGGACGGGATGCGCGCAAATTCCGCTACCACGTCGATATCGGCGCTGCGCACCTGGCGCGACAGCTGCTGCGACCAGCGCTGGTCAACTTCTTCCAGCGTGGTTTCCTGCAGCGGCCGCGTCAGCAGATCGCGCACCGGCTCGATCATGGAATAGGGCAGGCAGATGTTCAGGTCGCCGCCGGTCGCGCCGAATTCGATATGGAACGAGGTGACGACCACCACTTCATTGTTGCCGGTGATGCTGGCGAACTTGGTGTGCATCTCCGAGCGCACGTACTCGAATTCGATCGGATAGACGGGGTCCCAGGACTTGCCGTAGCTTTCCAGGGTCAGGTTGAGCAGGCGCCGGATGATGCGCTGCTCGGTCGTGGTGAAGTCCCGGCCTTCGACGCGCGTGTGGTAGCGGCCATCGCCACCGAACAAGCTGTCGATAACCAGGAACACCAGGTTCGGGTCATACGTGAACAGCGCCGTGCCACGCAGCGGCTTCATCTGAATCATGTTCAGATTGCTGGGCACGGGCAGGTTGCGTTCAAAGTCCGCGTACTTCTGGATCTTGATCGAGCCGACGGTAATGTCGGCGCTGCGGCGCATGAAGTTCAACAGCACGTTGCGCATATGCCGCGCAAAGCGTTCGTTGATGAGCTCCAGCGTTTGCATGCGGCGGCGCACGACGCGCTCGGGCGAGCTCAGGTCGTAGGCACGCGCGCCATCATTGGAGTTCGCGGCCGCCGACTTGCTATCGCTCTCGCCGGTAACGCCGGCAAGCAGCGCATCGACTTCGTCCTGCGAAAGAAATGCCTCGTAGGCCATGCTTATTGCACCACGAACGCCGTGAACAGTACGTCGGTGACATACTGGCCGTCGGGCAACGGCGAGAACGGACGGTTGACCGCGACCTTGATCGCGTTGGCCATGTCGGTCTTGCCTTGCTGGGTCTGCACGCCGGTGGGCGATTGCGACGACAGCACCATCAGGATGCGGCTGCGCACTTCAGGCATGTACTTTTCCAGGCGCGTGCGGGTCTGCTCGTCGCTGACGCGCAGGGTCAGGCCCACGTGCATGATGCGTTCGGTGTCGGCGTTTTGCAGCGTGACGGTGAATGCTTCGATGGGCACGAAGATCGGCGCGGGCACGGCAATGGGGCCGGCGGGCGGCGCAACAAATGTGGTCGGGGTGGCTTGCGGGCCTTGGCCGGGCTGACCCGGCTGGCCGGGTTGGCCGGGCTGGCCGCCGGGCACCTGGCCCACGCCCAATTGCACGGCAGCGCCGGCGGGCGGTTGCTGCATGCGCTGCGTGATGAACCAGGTTGCGCCGGCGCTGGCGCCTGCAACGATGAGCAGGACCAGAAGGCCCAGCAGCAGGCGAAGGACGCCGATGCCGCCGGATTTCTTGGCGCCCGACGGCGCGGTAATAGGTTTGGTAGTCGCCATCTCGGTTTCGATGCGTATTAAGCCGCTGGTGAAAACGGATTCTTAGTGGATGAAAGCATTCTGCCCCAAAGTGCGTCTCGCCTTGGAGGCGAAAAACAGGGCGAAAGCCGCGTATCTCAAGCTATTGCTGCACCGCCCGCTTCCGTTGCCGGTCGCGGGCCGCGTGTTTATCAGGCAAAGGTGTCGACCAGTGCGTTGGCGTTGCGCGACACCGTCACGGTGGGCGCGGCGATATCGGCCGATGCATCGGCAACCGCCGATCCATTGCCCGACTGCCGATGCGATCCGCCGTTGCCTTGTTGCTGTGCGAATTCCTGCTGCGCGGCCTGCTCGCCCACGCTGGTCTGGCCCAGCGAGATACCGGCTTGCGCCAGCGCCTGTTGCAGTTGCGGGATCGCGGTTTCGATGGCCTGGCGCACGGAGGCATGCGCCGACACGAACGACGCGCTGGCCACGCCATCCGACAGGTTCAGGCTGACGCGCAAGGGGCCCAGGTCGGGCGGGTCCAGGCGCAACTCGGCGGTCTGCATGCCCTGGCGTGCGTTGGTGCTCATCATGACGACCTGCTGGCCCAGCTCGGTGCCCCAATGCGTGCCGCCAACGGGCGTGGCGACCTGCATCACCAGCGGTACGGCCGGCGGGGCGATGGCGGCCTGGTTCACGACCGGCGCGGCCTGGCGCTGGCTGGCGGCGGCAAGCGCCTGGGCCAGATTGTCCTGCGGCGTGGCGCCATGTTGCGGCGCCTGGAATTGCGGCGCGCTGCTGTTCAGGGCGGCCGTCAATTCCTCTTCGGTGTGGGCGGGCAACGTCGTCGTATGCTCGGCGGCAGCGGCGTGCGTGTCGCGCGCCACGCGCGGCAAGGGGATCTCGGGCGCCAGACGCGGCGCATCGGCCTTGGCCGTGGTGGGCGCGGCGGGCTTGGCGGCCGGCGCGGCGTCCGCTACCGGGGGCACGGCGCTGCCCGGTTTGACGGCGCTGGTCAGGATGGGTTGCGCGGCCTGGGCGTCGCGCGCGGCGGCGGCAAGGGCAGCTTCGGCCTGGACGGCGGTGGCGGCAACCGGCGTGCGCGGGGTGGCGGGTGCATCGGCGGCGGTCAGCGCGGCGGTCAGGATGGCTGCGCCGTTGCTCATCGCGGTGGCGGCGGACTCGGCGGTGCCGCGTGCCAGCTGCACCTGTTCGGCGGCCTGCGCCGCCAGTTCCAGCGTTTGCTGCGGCAGCGCGGCAACCGGCTGCTGCGCGGCGGCCACGGCCAGCGCGCCGGCTTCGGCCGACGTGGCGGTCTTCACGGCTTCGTCGATGGCGCCCGAGGCGGCCGATTCGGCCTTGCCGGCGGCGTCGTTGCCAGCGTCACCGGTGTTTGCATTCTTGGCGGGCGTTTTGGCGCCGTTGTTCGCGGGGCGCGAATCGGCGGACGGCTTCGGGCGCTGCTGGGCCAGCACGTCGGAAAAGCTCGGGCCTTTCTTGTTCGCGGGTGCGGACTTGGCACCCAGCGCGTCGGCGATGGACGTGGGCGCAAAAGGCGCGACGGTGGGCAAGGGCAGGGGAGCGGTCATCTGGGGCTTCCTGTTAGGTATTGCTTAATGCATCCCGGCCTGGCGCTGGACCAGGCGGGCGGAATATTCATCATTGGCGCGTTGTTCGCGGCGCGATTCCACGACGGCCTGCGCGCGCAGTTCGCGCTGCGCCAGGGCGTCGTACGAGCTGAGCTTGCGCTTTTCCTGTTGCCAGTACTGGCGGCCCTTGGCCAGGTTGTCATCGGCCTGGCGCAACACCGCCTGCTGCTGGCCGATGGCGTCGTCCAGGGTGCCGATAAAGCGCTGGTAGTTGTGGCAATCGCTGGCCGACATGCCGGTCGTCATGGCCTGTTGCAGACGTTCCAGGTAGTCCTGGCGATAGTCGCTCAACATACCCAGCTGGCGCTCGGCGTTGGTGCGCTCGGCGCTGAGGCGGCCCAACAGGCGCGCGGCTTCGTCCGTGCTTTCCTTGGCCAGGTTGATCAACATGTCCAAGGGCAATTGGCTAGGCATAGGTGTCCCTTAACTCGAAACTGGCGCGCAACTGGTTGACGGCTTCGTCGTAGCCGATGTTCTCGCCGATGTCTTGCTGCAAGAAGGCTTCCAGGCGCGGATAGCGGGCGATGGCTTCGTCCAGCTGCGGATCGTTGCCCGCCGCGTAGGCGCCCACCGCGATCAGGTCGCGGTTGCGCTGGTAGCGCGACAGGTTCTGCTTGAAGCGACGCACCACGGCGAATTGCTGCGGCGTGATCAGCGACGTCATGGCGCGCGAGATCGACGCCTCGATATCGATGGCGGGGTAGTGGCCGGCTTCGGCCAGATGGCGCGACAGCACCACGTGGCCGTCCAAAATGGCGCGGGCCGAATCGGCGATGGGGTCTTGCTGGTCGTCGCCTTCGGCCAACACCGTGTAGAACGCCGTGATGGAACCGGCCTTGCCGGACGGCCCCGGCGCACCCATGCCGGCGCGTTCGACCAGCATCGGCAGCTTGGCGAACACCGACGGCGGGTAGCCCTTGGTGGCGGGGGGCTCGCCGATGGCCAGCGCGATTTCGCGTTGGGCCATGGCGTAGCGCGTCAGCGAATCCATGATCAGCAAGACGTCCAGCCCCTGATCGCGAAAATGCTCGGCCAGGCGGGTGGCATAGGCCGCGCCTTGCAGGCGCAGCAGCGCGGACACGTCGGCGGGCGCGGCCACGACGACCGAGCGCGCCAGGCCCTCGGGGCCCAGGTTGTGTTCGATGAATTCCTTGACTTCGCGGCCGCGTTCGCCGATCAGGCCCACGACGATGACGTCGGCCTTGGTGTAGCGGGCCATCATGCCCAGCAACACGGATTTACCCACGCCCGAACCGGCGAACAGGCCCATGCGCTGGCCGCGTCCCACCGTCAACAAACCGTTGATGGCGCGCACGCCCGTGTCCAGCACGGTGTCGATCGGCGCGCGCGACAAGGGGTTGATGGGCAGCGCGGACAAGGGCGCGAGTTCGGCGCCGGTCAGCGGGCCCAGCCCGTCCAGCGGGCGGCCCGCGCCGTCCAGCACGCGGCCCAGCAGCGCGTTGCCCACGGGCAGGTGGCGTCCCAGCTGCGGCTTGGCATTGCCATTCAATTCGGCCTTGCGCGGCAGCGGAATTGCGCGTTGCACGGGCGGCTCGCCGGGCACGACGCGCGCGCCGGGCGGCAGGCCGGAAATATCGGCTTGCGGCATCAGGTACAGGGTGTGGCCATCAAAGCCCACCACTTCGGCATCGGCCCAGTGATCGTGGCCGCGCGCGATTTCAATGCGGGCGGCCGCGCCCACGGGCAGGCGCAGGCCGGTGGCATGCAGCACCAGACCGGTGGCGCGGGTGATTTTGCCGCTGACCAGCCAGGGGTCGGTGGACGCCGCGCGGATCGAACCGATCTCCAGCTGCGTCTTCCAGCGGTCCAGCACCGGCACCGTGCTCGCGGACGCGGCGGGCAGGGTGGGTTGGGCGGTCTGCGCCGAAGCCTGATCGCCGTTCACGCCGGGTCCTCCCACGACACGTTGCGGCCCAGCGAGGCCGCCACGCGGCGCCAGCGGGTTTGCAAGGTGGCGTCGATATCGCCAAAAGGCGTTTCGGCACGGCAGCCGCCGCGCGCGATGGACTCATCGGCAAGCACGCGCCAATGGCCTTCTTTTAGTTCGTCCGCCAGGTGCAGGCGGATCAGCTCGATGTCTTCGGGGTTGGCCCACAAACGCATCTGGCCGCCGGCCGACGGGTTGATGTGCAGCACATCGCGCACGGCGGCAATCACGGTGTCGGGTTGTTCGGACAGGGTGGTGCGCACGACCTGCTGCGCAATGTCCAGCGCCAGCGTCAGCAGGCTCTGGCCCATCTTTTCTTCCAGTGCGCCCACGGACGCGGCGCAGGCTTGCACCAGCGCGTTCAAGCGCTGCGCTTCCTCTGCGCCTTGCTGGCGCGCCTGGGCCAGCCCTTCGGCGTAACCGGCTTCGCGGCCCGCGGCGTAACCCGCTTCGTGGCCCGCCTGCTGGCCGGCTTCGACGCCGGCCGCATGGCCCTGCGCGTAGCCTTCCTCGCGACCTTCGGCCATGGCCTGGGCGCGCAGCTGCGCCATCACTACCGCGGGGTCCGGACCGGGATCGGGTTCCGGTTCGGGCTCCGCTTCGACGGTCGCCGGCTCGTCGAACGACAGCATCTGCCAGCGCCGCCAGGCGGCACTGCGCGAGATGAGCGTCGTCGCGCCGTTGTCCGCTTCAGACATACGCGTCGTCTCCGGAATTGCCCAGCACGATCTGGCCGCTCTCGGCCAGGCGGCGGGCGATTTGCAGGATCTTCTTCTGCTCGCCTTCCACCTTCGACATGCGGATCGGGCCTTGCGCTTCCAGGTCCTCGCGCAGCATTTCGGCGGCACGGCTGGACATGTTGCGCAGGAACTTCGCACGCAGCTCTTCCTGGGCACCCTTGAGCGCGACCATGAGCGTGTCGTTGTCGATTTCCTTGAGGATGAGCTGGATGGCGCGGTCTTCGACGTCGAGCAGGTTGTCGAACACGAACATCTCGTCGATGATCTTCTGCGCCAGGTCGTTGTCGCGTTCGCGCAGGCTGGCGACGACGGTTTCCTCGTCCGAGGAATTCATCATGTTCAGGATCTCGGCCGCGGTGCGCACGCCGCCCATCTTGCTGCGCTTGGCGCCTTGGCCGGCCAGCACGGAATTGAGCACTTCGGTCAGTTCGGACAGGGCAGCCGGCTGCACGCCGCCGAACGTGGCGATGCGCAGCATGACGTCGTTGCGCAGGCGGTCGGTCAACAAGGCCAGCACGCCGGCCGCGCGGTCGCGCTCCAGGTGCACCAGGATGGTTGCGATGATCTGCGGGTGTTCGTCGCCGATCAGCTCGGCCACGGTGTTCGGATCCAGCCAGTTCAGCGCGTCGATGCCGCTGCCGCCGTCGCCGGCTTCCAGAATGTCTTCGATCAGGCCGGCCGCGCGGTCGCTGCCCAGCGCCTTGGTCAGCACGCTGCGGATGTAGTCGTCCGAGCCCAGGGTGACGGCCATGAACTGGTCGGCTTCCTGGCGGAATTCTTCCAGCACCACGGCCACGTCGTTGCGCGTGACCTGCTTCAGGCTGGCCATCGCCGCGCCCACCTGCTGCACTTCACGCGCGCTCAGGTACTTGAAGACCTCGGCTGCGGCGTCTTCGCCCAGCGACATCATCAGGACGGCGCTGCGCGTCATGCCGTCCATCGGAGTGGAATCATTTTTCATCTTTGCTCATCCAGGTGCGCAGAACCATCGCGACGGCGCGCGGATCCTTGTTGGCCATCGTGCGGGCGCGTTCCAGGTTGTCTTCGTAACGGCTAAGTTCCTTGCTGCGGGCGGCGTCCTGGGCCTCGCGAGCGGCTTCCTGACGCTCGGCTTCAGCCATTTCCGGATCCACCGGCGGGTACAGGTACTCGGTGACCGAGCGGCGAATCTTGCGATACAGCCAGAACGCAACCACCAGACCCACCAGCCACGCCAGGATCGTCTTGAACAGGGCAATCATTTCCGGATCGCGCCACATCGGCAGCGGCGGCGGGCCATCGTTGAACTGGCTGTTGACCAGGTTCAGCGAGTCGCCACGCGTTTCGGAATAGCCCATGGCTTCACGAACCAGGTTGGTCAGCTTGTTCAGTTCTTCGGGCGGCAGGGCTTGCGGCTCGCCGTCCTTGTCGCGGATGTAGTTCACCACCACAGCCACCGACAGGCGCTTCAGGTTGCCCACCGGCTGCTTGATGTGGCTGATGGTGCGGTCCACTTCATAGTTGGTGGTGGCGTCGCGGCGCTCGTTCAGGTTGGCCGTGGCCGCCTGGGTGCCGGTCTGCTGTTGTTGTTGCTGCTGTTGCTGGGCACCGGCCGCGGCTGGCGGCTGGCCCGGACGCGGCGGCTGCTGCGCGGGCGGGTTGGTCAACGGCGCTTGCGCGTTCGGAGGCGCCTGGTTCGACAATGCACCCGGCACGCCCTGAGCGGGGCTGACGCCGCGCTGGGTGGAATCGCTGGTTTGCTGGCTGCGCACGGCGGCCTGGCCAGGTTCCTGGTTCGGGCGGTAGACCTCGGAGGTTTCTTCGCGGCGGGCGAAGTCCACGTCGGCGCTGGCTTGCGCGTGCACGTTGCCGGGGCCGACCAAGGGGTTCAGGATCGTCAGGATGCGTTCGACGGTGCGCTGTTCCATTTCGCGCACGAAGCGCATCTGGTCGGCGTCCATGCCGCGTCCTTCGCCCAGCGGCGCGGACAGCAGGCGGCCGTTCTGATCGACGATGGAGACGTTTTCGGCGGTCAGCTCGGGCACGCTGGAAGCCACCAGCCACGAAATCGCCGAGACCTGCGCGTCGCTCAGGCTGCGGCCCGGGTAGACGTTCAGCAGCACGGACGCGGTGGGCGCCTGGCGTTCACGCACGAACAGCGACTGGCGCGGCATGGCCAGGTGCACGCGGGCGTGCTGCACGGTATTCATGGCTTCGATCGAACGGGCCAGCTCGCCTTCCAGACCGCGCTGGTAGTTGATCTGTTCCGCGAACTGGCTGGCGCCGAAGCGGGCGTTGTCCATCAGCTCGAAGCCGACGGAACCGCCGCGCGGCAAGCCTTGCGACGCCAGTTGCAGCCGGGCGTCGTAGACGCGGTCGGCCGGCACCAGCAGCGCGGTGCCCGTCTCGTTGTAGCGGTAGGGCACGTTCATGGTGCCCAGGGCCGTAACGATGGCACCGCCGTCGCGGTCGTCCAGGTTCGAGAACAGGACCTTGTACTTGGGCTCGCTGCTCCACATCACCGCGGCGATGATCAGCGCGACGACGGCGGCCGCCGCGCCAAGCAAGACGGGCTTGGGCAGTGCGCGGACCTTTTCCAGCACAGGGAACTTCGCCAGCAGCGACGAACTCAGAGTGGCCTGCTGATTCATCGATGGCTCCCGCTGGCTGCGCGGCGCAAGGAAAAGGACTTCATGTCTGGGTAGGGCAGATTACACATGCAACGTGCTTCTGGTCTGGGGAGAGCCTGGATTATTGCCGTTGGGTCGACAATCCCAATCGATGAAAACAGCCGGTTTTTGGCGTTACTTATCCTCTATGTCGATAGCGAATGGGCGGATCCGGCCCCGGCTATGGGCATTCGTTGAAATGTCGGGGTTTTTGGCGGTTTTTAATCGCTATGGGTGCGCGCGATCGGCGGTACGCTTTGCGGCAACATTGGCGAATCGCCCCACCAGCAAGGAATCAGGTAATGGCTGTATCAGGCTTGAACGGCATCGAAAGCATGCTCCAGCAGATGCGCACCGTCGTGAGCAAGGCGGAAACCGGCAATCTGGCCGCCGGAGAATCGGTCGGCCAGCCCGACGGTTTTGCCGCCGAGTTGCAGCGCTCGATCCGCCGCGTGACGTCGGCGCAGAACGCCTCGTCGGCGCAGGCGAAGGCCTTTGAAATGGGCGCGCCCGATATTTCGCTCAACGATGTGATCATCGACATGCAGAAAGCCAGCCTTGGCTTTCAGACGGCGGTGCAGGTGCGCAACAAGCTGGTTGCGGCCTACAAGGAAATCTCGTCGATGGCCGTGTAAGGCGGGTAAGCCGGGTAAGTCGTCTAACGGCGGCGTCGATTTGAAAAGGCCTTTCCACTGGAAAGGCCTTTTGTTTTTTGGAGCGGGGCGGTCGCGTCAGTTGCGCTGCCGCGTCAGTTGCGCTGCGCGCCTTTCTCCAGGCGCCACACCACTTTTTGCAGCCAGTTTTCCTGGCGCGCGTCCAGGTTCAGGAACACCGCGCCCACGTGGCTCATCGGCGGTTCGCCGGTCAGCGACAAATGCCGCGGCGCTTCGTCCGGGCTGTCGGGCTGGACCATCGGCTGGCCGGAAATCGGGTAGACGTTGCGCACTTCCAGGTTGGCGCTGAGCTTGCCCAGGTCGCCGAAGTCCAGCTGCACGTCTTCCATGACGGTGCCGCGTTCGGGCAGGGCGGGCACGGCCAGCCCGGCGCGCAGGCCCACGCCGTCAACGGAAATATCGCGCACGGTGAAGCTGAAGGGGCGGGCCTTGGGTTCGGGCCGCCATGTGGCCTGGCATTGCCCCGCGCCGGTGACCAGCGAGGCGCGGAACATCTTGCGTCGCTGGATGCGGGCCAGGCGATCGGGAAACGGTGACATCAACGCCGCGCTGCCGTCATCGAAATGAATGACCTCGGGGCGCTGCACGCGAAAGCGGATCTGCACGCCGCCATAGGCGGTGGCGTGGAAGTGGAACGTCGTGCCGCTTAACAACCCCATGCTGTCCGACTGTTCGAAGTCGGCGCCGGCGTAGTCCCGGGGCCGCCAGAAAAACTGGCGCGTCTGCTTGTCGGCGCCCAGCACCAGCACCGCCATCTCGCGGTCGGCGGCGTCGCGCACCAGGATGTGGCTGTCGGGGTGGGTCAGCTCGAACAGGGCGGAACGCATGTCTTCCGGCCGGGTCAGCAGGAATTCCGGGTCGCTGGCTTCCAACACGATGGTGGTCCTTAGAAAGTGGGGTCAGGCGGGCGGCGCCGCTTGGGGAAGCTCGCGCGATTCCAGGCGATACAGCCAGGCCAGCAATTCTGCCACCGCTACGTACAGTTGGGGAGGAATATGTGCGTCCAGATCCACTTGCATGAGCAAGCCGACCAATTCCCGGGACTCATGCACATACAGGCCGTTTTCCTCGGCGGCGCGCACGATGGTGTCGGCAAGCTGGCCGTAGCCCTTGGCCACCACGCGCGGCGCGCCGTCCTTGTCGTCGTAGGAAATGGCGACGGCGGCATTGCGGTTGGCATTGGGGCCGGCATTGGGGCCACCATTTTGGCCGCCGTCCTGGGAATAGGAGATGTTGCTCATCAGAAGTCGGTCGGGATGACGGGGCGCGGGTCCGTCACGCTGACCGCCAGGTTGCTCAGCGTCAGGCCCGCGGCCAACAGGCGCGAGCGCAGCTGGTCGGACGCATCGTTGATTTCACCGGCGGCCAGCGGCGCGACCAGTTGCAGGACGATCTGGTCGCCCGCCAGATTCAGGCGGGCGTCCACCAGCCCCAGGCGCGGCAGGTCCAGCTTCAAGCGCGTGGCCCAGGTGGGCGTGGCCGAATCGGGATCGCCGCCGTAGGGGTCGCGTTCCACTTCCCATTCCATCGGCGTGCCGGGCCAGGCTTCGCCTTGCCAGGTCAGCGATTGGTTGGCCAGCACGTCCAGCTGTTGGCGAACCAGCACGGTCAGGTCCTGGTGGATGCCGGCTACGGGCGTGCCGGGTGCCGGACTGGTCGAGGATCCGGTGCCTGTTGCCGCATCGCCGCCGCCGGCCGCGCGATTGGCGGCGGGCGCATCGGCGCGGTTGCGCGCCAGCATCGCGTTCTGCTGGGCGGGGTCTTTGGTCAGGTTGGCCTGCGGCTCTTTTTGCAGCGCGTCCGGGTTGGTGCGGCCGAACACCATGTCGGTCAGGTGCGATTCGTAGAACAGCCCGCTGGTCTGCAAGGCTTGGCGCAGCGCCTGCCCCAGCAGGCGTGCCGACGGGCCCCCGGCGGCAAGCGCGGCATGGGCCGCGGCGTCGGCGCCGCGCGTGGCGGCCGTGTCGGCGTGGGCGGCGGGGCGGCCGGGCCTGTCTCTTATTCACCTCTCCGGGCCCCCGAGACCACGGGACAAAAATCGTAAGC